>CALMTS010000328.1 GCA_937872685.1 uncultured Desulfomicrobium sp. | reverse complement strand
GAGCCTCTCGTCAACCATGAAGAAATGCACGCGCGTCCAGTCGACGGCTTCGCCGCGCATGACCTCGAAAACCCCCGCGACGCTCCTGCCGCCAGGCACGGCGACGTTCACGCTGGGCCTGAAGGAAAGGGCCGCGCGGATCTTCCCGCACAGGTCCACGGCGACGTGCCGAAGGAGCCTGTCCACATTCCTTTCCTGAATGATCGTGAGCATGTCTTGCCCCCTTCCGGTTACCGGGCGCGGATCTGGAAAACGCCTTCTCGGCGATCCCGGCATCCCCGAAAACGCTTTCGGCCTGAATGGCGAACGCCGTCATCCGGAAAACCGGTCGCCACATCCCCTGAAAGGAAGAAACGGCAGGATGTCCTCAAGGCGTCTCATCATGTGTGGCCAGCTTCTTGGCGAAGCGGCCAGGAACCATCGTTACTTCAGGGACGGCATATCGACTCCACTCCCGGTTGTGAAGGCAAATGCCATGCGCCGGCCTGAACAGGCTTCCGCGAAAGGCGGCGGCTGGCGCTGTCCGCCGTCTCTCCCGTTTCGTCACCGAAGAGCTCAGGCCGCCCTGCGAGGTCCTTCAGCTTTATTGCGTCGTCACGTACCCGTAGAAGTCGGGCATCCAGAGCGGCTCGTGTCCGGGGAAAGCCGCAGACGGGGAGCGCAGGGCGATCTTTCCGACACGGGAATTGATGACGTCGAAGGCGGTCATGGGGAACTCGGCCAGCCGCCGTTCATACTGCGAAGCGTTTTTCAGCAGATTCATGAGTTTACCGTGCATCTCCCCGGCCGTGACCGTCTCCCTGGGGATGAACTCGAGCAGGCCCCGCGCCGCGAAGATCTGGGCCCGCATGAGCTGCTCCTCGCGCGGGACGCTGCGCGGGACTATGAGCATGGGGCGGGCCGCGCAGACGAGTTCGCACATGGTGTTATACCCGCCCATGGACACCACGCAGTCGGAGGCGAGCATGATCTTCTCGATTTTGCGGTGGAACTTGACGATGCGTATCTTCAGCCTGCGCGCCCGGGCGGCCAGTTCGTCGTACAGGTCCACGTTCAGCATGGGACCGGTGACGATCATGGACCTGAAACCGCAGTCCTGACCGCCCTCGATCATGGACAGGTACGTGTCGATGACCTTGAAGCCGTCGCCGCCCCCGCCCGCCGTGACGAGGACGAACTTTTCCCCGCTGCACAGCCCGAGTTCGCGGCGGATCCCCGGACGGTTCCGTAAACGCGGGATCTGCCTCGGGATGTACCCCGTGAAGTGGACCTTCGGCTCGATGCTCCCGGGGATGGCGTATTCCCGAACGGCGTCGAAGATCTGCCGGCTGCCGTACACCCAGATTTCGGAGTAGAGCTGCTCGAAGACCTCGTACATCTTGCGTTCCCGCCACTCCTGGATGGTGCTTTCCGGGCTGTCCATGATGTCACGCAGGCCGAGCACGACCTTGGTCTGCGGAGAGTTCTCGCGCAGCCAGATCAGGGTGGCCGTGACCTCCAGCTTGAGTCCCAGGGGAGCCTTGTCTACCAGGAACAAGTCCGGCCTGAAGGTCTGGGCCGTGGCCAGGATGATGTTCTGGCGGATGGCCAGGGTCAGCTGAGGATCTATCGCTATGGAATGGGGAACGTAGACTTCGTTGCTCTGCTTGATCATGCCCGGGATGCGCACGAAATCGATGCCTTTAGGGATGTCGAACCGCCCCACGATGGGCGAGCCCGTCAGGATGAGGACCTGATGCCCGTTGGCCAGCAGACTCTGGGCCAGCGCCATGGTTCGCCGGACATGTCCCAGACCGTAGGTATCGTGCGAGTACATGAGTATTTTCATGCAGATCCTGAATCAGTTTCATGACAATCCATCTTCAGGCTCAACTCTTTTGGGTACGTCATTAACACGACAAATCAAAAACCGCACCAGTTATGCAAGTGCAACTTGGAATGCAGAATACGCTGAAATAAAAATATTTTTTTCCATGCCTATTTTTTTCGGACCGGATCGCAGCACAATGGGGATGAAATAAAAACCTCAAGTCGGTATATCGCCCATTGGTGCTCTCTAAACCATAGCTCCGGAGCGCTCGCAGAACCCGTCATCGTCCCCAAAAAGGCGCCGGCGGCTCCCCGCCTCTCCGAGAAGCACCGAAAGCCGCCGGCGCAATGATCCGTCATTTAATATCCGGGTGGCGGAGGGCAGGCCATGTAGACAACGTTGCCGCTCTGATACGCCCGGCTGTACCAGGCCGTTCCGCACTGGTAGTATCCGACGCCGCTGACGAGAATCTCGCTGCCGGAGCACGGGAGGGTCGTGATGTAGGTCACGTTGGTCACGTGCGTGACTTCGGTGGTCTGGGTCGCCGCGCCGGCGACCAGGCCCACGGCCGCACCGACGGCCGCGCCGACGACGAAAGCTTCGAATTCGTCGTCATCGTCGTGCCAGTCGTCATCATCCCAATGGCCGTCCCAGTGGTCGTCGTGCTCGTCCTCGGCGAAATCCTGCCAGTCCTCGCGGGAGTCATCCATGTGGTCCTGCCAGTCTTCGCGGGCGTCATCCCTGTTATCCAGTCGTTGCTCCTGCCCTTCCAGCCTGTCGTTGCGCGCTTCGTCACGATTCTCGCCCCGCTGGTCCTGCCGGTCCGTGGACGTGTCCTGACGCTGGCCCTGGCGCTCCGTCGAGGATTCCTTGCGCTGGCCCTGCCGGTCCGTGGAGGTTTGCTGACGCTGGGTCGCGCCCTCCTGGCGGGTCGCCTGGCGCGTCGTTCCAGAAGCGGACTGTCCGCCCATCGGCTGGGTCGGACGCTGGACGGCGCTCGCCTGGCGAGAACCCGTTTGAGCTGCGCGCTGCCCAGAACCGGCCTGCCGGGTCGAAGGCTGGGCGCGCTGCACCGAACCCGACTGCCGGGTCGCGGGACGTGCCGCGCTTCTGGATCCGGAGGAAAATCCGCCGCCGCGAGCCGGACTCGAACGCGTGTAGCTGCCTCCACCGCTACGTCCTCCACCGCTTCGACCGCCGCCCCGGGCCTCGACAAAGCCGGTCAGCGTCGTCGAAAGCATGAACAGGGTTGCCACGAGACATACGAGTGATCGAGTCATGCGCGTCATTGTGCACCTCCTTCCTGCATCGGGAGGGCTCCCTTCTGCCGAACGGGGGCCAGGAGCGGAATCTGCTCGGCTCCGGCCGGCGGAGTAAAGGAAAACGTATCGTCGGCGATCTTGGGCGAAAGGTCCCAATCGGTGAACTCGGCCCAAAACTGCGGGACACCGGGCGCCGTCTTATAGGTGATGACGGCCCTGCGCGGCAGGGGCCTGTCCCCCTGGGCGACCCAGACCTGAAGGTCGACCCCCTCGGACCGCGCTGCCAGATGATCCGTAGGGACATCGAACAGGAAGTCCTCCTCGACCAGGCTGGCCGACGTGACCATCTCCTCCAGGCTCTGCGGAAAGCGGGAAAGGAACATCCTGGCCAACGGCAGAGTCATGCGCAGATCCCGCACCATGTAGACGATCATCTCGTCCACGGTCCCGTTCTTCTCCATCCGGGCGAAGATGTTCTCCTCGGCCTTGAAGGCGGTGAGGGCCTTGCCGTCGTACAGGAACATCCCACTATCTCCATCACTGCGCTGGACTTCGATGCGAAGCCTGTCGGGGCGTAGCAGAGTAACCCGGCGTTTCTCGCCGAACTCGATGCGCTGACCATCCTGCTGGATGGCGTCATACCCGCTGCGGATGGTGACGCTGAAAGACGGAGCGGTGGCGATATAGCCGGCCATCTCCATCAGGCGCCCCCTGGCTTCCGAATCCTGCACCGCCGCGCTTTCCGATGTCGCGTTGTCCGCCGCCAGCACTGGCGAAACGGCCAGCACCATCGCCACCACCAGCCCCCCCAATGACCGGACAAGCCGGCGTGCCCTGAAGATTCTCATGTCTACTCCTCTCTCACGGCCTTGCAGGGTGATCATTCGCCACTGCACGCAAGGTCGGGATATCCACGGTTCATGAACTCGGACACTGACTGTTCGAGTCAGCGGTACAGGTGCATCAATCAAGAAACGCACCAAAACGGCGCGCTCTCCTGCCCGAATAACGCAGTACCCATTGAGCTGGTTATATTGATTTTTCTTACAAAGGAGGATTGCGGGACACCGCTGGCGGGACGAGATACGACTCAGGGGACGACATTTCGCCTTTTGGGGCAAGAGCCGCGCCACGCGCCCGTTGCCTGGTGCGAAAAGATGTGACGCGAGACGGTCCGGAACGGCTTGTCCGAAACCGTGGCGACTGATCCACGACAAGGCCCGGGGACCAACGCCCGGAATCGCTTAACCGGCCGCTTCCATCAGGGCGGGCAGATTCAGGATGGCGATTTGCCGACCCCGGGCCTCGATCAGGCCGTCCTGACAGAAGCGGGCCAGAATTCTTGAGATGGTCTCAGGAGTTGTGCCCAGGATCTTGGCCACCTCCTGCCGGGAAACGGACAGGGTCACGCGCGGCGTGTCCTGCCCCTGCAACCGGGCGGTGTGCACGAGGAAGGAGGCCACGCGCTGGTGGATGCTGCGCAGGGCCAGGTCCTCGATCATCTGGAAGGAATGCATGAGCCGGGTGTTGAGCACGCGCACGATGTTCAGGAGCACCTGCGGCGAGCTGCGCATCTGCTCCTCCATGCGCTCCCAGGCGAAGACCAGGACGCGGCAGGGGGCCATGGCCAGGGCGCTGACGGGCAGGACCCTGGTCCCGTAGAGGGTGCACAGACAGAAGGGTTCGCCGTCCTCGGCCAGGTAGACGGTCTGCTCCTTGCCCTCGGCCGTGCTGCGGAACAGCTTGATGACGCCGGAATAGAGCACGTGGAAATGGCCGGCTTCGGCGCCCTGATGGAAGACGAACTCTCCCGGCCCGTATGATTTCCAGCCCGCGCCCTGGCTCAGGCGCGCGAGTTCCCGCTCCGAGAGGCCCTCGAACAGCTTCATGCCTTCCATCGCGCGCAGGATTTCCACATTTCCCTCCGGAACTTGATCGTCGTCAAGGTGCATTGTTCGTACCCCGGATACCGTGTGCCCACAAGATGAAGAACCTCGGCGGCCGCCAGCCCATGGCGCCCGCATGACAAGGAGGCACGTATGAGCATTCCTCGCCGGCAATTTCTCAAAACGGCGGGCTTCGGCATCGCGGCAATGGCCGCCGGACCTGCCCACGCCTGGGAATCCAAGGCCCCGGACGACCCCCTGGGCTGCCTGGTGGACGTGACCCGCTGCATCGGCTGCCGCAAATGCGAGCTGGCCTGCAACCAGGTCAACAAGCTGCCCGAACCCGAAACGCCCTTCGAGGACATGCGCGTGCTCGACGCCAAGCGCCGTCCCACGGCCGGGGCCTACACCGTCGTGAACCGCTACTACCCGGGGGCCCTGGACGAACGCGGGCAACTGAGCCCGACCTTCGTCAAGATCCAGTGCATGCACTGCCAGGACCCCGCCTGCGTCTCGGCCTGCGTGACCGGGGCCCTGTCCAAGAAGGAGAACGGCACCGTGCATTACGACGCCTCGCGCTGCATCGGCTGCCGCTACTGCATGGTCGCCTGCCCCTTCGAGATCCCGGCCTACGACTTCCACGACCCCCTGACCCCGCAGGTGCGCAAGTGCACCTTCTGCCTGGAACGCCTGGAAGACGGCAAGATGCCGGGCTGCGCCTCCATCTGCCCGACCGAGGCCATCACCTTCGGCCGGCGCTCGGTGCTCATGCGCCTGGCCCGGGAACGCATCGAGGGCGACCCCGCCCGCTACGAAAATCATGTCTACGGCGAACACGAGGCCGGAGGCACCAGCTGGCTGTACATCGCCGGCCAGCCCCTCGCCAAGCTCGGCTTCCCGGCCGTGCCCGACGAGCCCCTGCCACGGCGCAGCGAGACCATCCAGCACGCCCTGTTCAGCTACCTGTGGTCTCCGGCCGCCCTCTTCGCCACCCTGGCCCTGACCATGAAAACCCTCTCCGGCTCGAAAAAGGACAAGGAGTAAACCATGCACCACCCACGACCCATCGACCGTCCCTTCTGGTCCCCGGGCGTCCTGGTCATGCTCGCGGTCATGATCGCCGGAGGCGCGGCCCTGGCCGTCCGCTTCGTCTATGGACTCGGGTACGCCACCAACCTTTCCAACACCAACCCCTGGGGCATCTGGATCGGCATGGACGTGGCCTCGGGCGTGGCCCTGGCCGCCGGCGGCTTCACCACGGCCGCCCTGGCCCACGTCTTCGGGCGCCACGCCTACGAGGCCGTGACCCGGCCCGCCCTGCTGACCGCGGCCCTGGGCTACACCTTCGTGGCCATCGCCGTGTTCGTCGACATCGGCCGCTCCTGGGCCATCTGGAAGCCCATCTTCTTCCACAACTACAACTCGGCCCTGTTTGAAGTGGCCATGTGTGTCATGATCTACCTGAGCGTGCTGTGGATCGAGATGATCCCCATCCTGGCCGAGAGATGGGGCGCGAAAATACCGCTCCTGGGCCGGCTCGACCGAGGGCTGTCGGGCTTCATGTGGATCTTCATCATTCTCGGCGTGGTCCTGTCCTGCATGCACCAGTCGAGCCTGGGGACCCTCATGGTCATCGCCCCGACCAAGGTCCACCCCCTGTGGTACACGCCCTTCCTGCCCCTGCTCTTCCTCCTCTCGGCCTTCGCCGTGGGCTATCCCATGGTCATCGTCGAGACCAACCTGGCCACCACTTCCCTGGGGCTGCATGACGAGATGGAGGTCCTCGCGCCCCTGTCGCGCTTCACCATCGTGACCCTGGGCCTGTACATGGGCCTCAAGATCTGGGACCTGCTGCGGCGCGGTGCCCTGCCCCTGGCCTTCGACGGCTCCCTGGCGGCCAACAGCTTCCTGGTCGAGGTGGGCCTGGGCGTCATCCTGCCCTGGACCCTGCTCCTCTTCCCCTCGGTGCGGCGCTCCCGGCGCGGTCTGTTCTTCGCCGCCCTGTTCGTGGTCGGCGGGGTGCTCCTGAACCGGGTCAACGTCTTCCTCGTATCCTACAGGCCCCAGACCCAGACGATCCCGTACTTCCCGTCCATCGGGGAGATCCTGGTCACCGCCGGCGCGGTGGCGACCATCATGTTCCTGTACCGGGTCCTGACGACCCACGCCCCGGTGCTCTCGGCCCCCAAGCAGGAGGATATGGCGCGATGAAAACACCCACACGCATCATCCCGGCCATGATCGCTGCAGCCATGATCCTGGCCATGTCCGTGTTTCTGCCCGACCCGGCCACCACCGCGCCCGAGACGGCCAAGCCCCTGGGGCCCGTGGAAAAAATCCGCACCTCCTTAAACCCCCGGCCCGAAGGCTGGGCCGCCCCGGACCACACCGCCGCCCTGGAGCGCGCCAGGGCGCCACGCGAGTATGTGGCCAAGGTCCGCCTCGAGGACCCGAAGCTGCGCCAGATCAGGTTCAAGAACCTGGGGCTGGGCGTTGGGGACATCAAGTACTCGTACATGGTTTTGGACAGCCCCCTGGTCAACACGTTTGAAAACCTCTACGGGCCCGCCCGCTTCATGCATTCCAAGCACGCGGCCAGCCTGGGCGGCGACTGCGCCCTCTGCCACCACGCCAGCCCCGAAGGGGCCGACGCCGGCACCGACCGCCTGTCCGAAACCGTGGCCTGCCGCTCCTGCCACCAGGAGTCCTTCAACCCGGACCACCCGGAGCGCATCGGCCTCAAGGCGGCCTACCACCAGCAGTGCATGGGTTGCCATGAGACAATGAACCGCGGGCCCGTGGACTGCGTCGGCTGCCACGCCAAGCGCGTTCCGGACCACAAGGAACTCGTGAAACTGCCCGCCGACCCTTCCCCCATCGAGGTCACCAAGGAGTGCCTGCGCTGCCACCAACAGGCGGGCGAGGACATGATCAAGAGTGCCCATTGGCTATGGAAAGGCCCTTCGCCGTTCACCGTCGAGCGGGAGAAGAAGGTTATGAGCGGCAAGGCCACGGACACCATGAACAACTTCTGCATCTCCCTGCCCTCCAACTGGCCCCGCTGCACCTCCTGCCACGCCGGCTACGGCTGGAAGGACGAGACCTTCGACTTCAGGGACATGACCCGGGTGGACTGCCTGGTCTGCCACGACACCACGGACAGCTACCACAAAGCCCCGCCCGCGGCTGGCATGCCCGCCCCCGAGGTGGACCTGAAGTTCGTGGCCGAGAATGTCGGCAAGACGAACCGCAACACCTGCGGCAACTGCCACTTCCAGGGCGGCGGCGGCGACGCGGTCAAGCACGCCGACATGTGCGCAGTCCTGCGCTACCCCGAACGCAACTGCGACGTGCACATGGGCGGCTACGACTTCACCTGCACCGACTGCCACAAGGCCGTGAACCACAAGATCCGGGGCCGCAGCACCTCCCTGCCCGTGGCCGAGGGCTCGCGCACCTGCGAGGACTGCCACACCAACCGGCCCCACTACGGCAACGGCGTCCTCGACTTCCACCTCAACAAACACACCGACGCCGTGGCCTGCAACACGTGCCACTCGCCCGTCTACTCCAAGTGCAAGGCGACCAAGACCTGGTGGGACTGGTCCGAGGCCGGCGACAAGGCCCGCAAGCCCGTCAAGGACAAGTTCGGCATGGAGGACTACAACTGGATGAAGGGCGGCTTCGAGTGGAAGGAATCCAAGAAGCCGGTCTACACCTGGTACAACGGCTACATGGAACGCCTGCTCCTGGGCGACCCCATCCGCCCCGACGCCGACGCCTTCTGGCCCGGCGAGAATCCGTCCGCCGAGGCGAAGCGGCGCATGGTCGCCACCAACATCACCGCCCCTGTGGGCAGCATCAAGGACCCGTCCTCGAAGATATTCCCCTTCAAGCTCATGGATGGCATCCAACCCGCAGACGCTGTGAACAACTACCTGCTGGCCCCGCACCTCTACCCGACGTCGCCTGACGATGCGACGGCCTACTGGAAGAACCTCGACTGGCAGAAGGCCTTCGTCGACGGCATGAAAGCCGCGGGCCTGCCCTACAGCGGCGAATACAAGTGGGTCCGCACGAACATGTACTGGGGCATAAAGCATGAGGTCATGCCCAAGGACATGGCCCTGTCCTGCGTGCAGTGCCACGAGAGCCTCACAGGGGAAAAAACCTGCGACCGATGCCACCAGGACAGGCGTGACATGGACTTCAAGAAGCTGACCCGGACGGGCACGGACTTCACGAAGATGCTCGCCCAGGGGCGCGACGTGGCCGAACTGGTCAACGCCACCGACTACATCGACTTCAAAGCCTTGGGCTATGAGGGCGACCCGATCCTCAAGGGCGGCCGCTTCAAGAAACTCCCGCTGGGACGCGTCGAACCATGAACTGCGGTCGGTCTCCGGAGCTCTCCGCCCCGGAGGCCGACTGCGGCAACCGGCCATGAAACCTGGACAGCGCAACCCATGAACCGCTACACGCCGGGACATGAAAACCGTACTCCTTCCGACCCTTCTCGTCCTGATCCTGCTGGCGGGCGGCTGCGCCAAGCCCCCCGCCCGTCCCCTCGGCGCGGCGCCCCTTTCGACCATCCCCGACGAAGCCAACCCCAACGCGGCGCAGCTCGCGGCCTTTGCCGAAAGCTACGCCGAAGGCACTGAGGAGGCCCGCGCGGCGGCCTTCCTCCTCGAAAACCTCCCGCCCGCCGACGGTCTGTCCATGACCGCCGCGGAGCTGCGCGAAAACCTCGACTACGCCTTCCTGGCCCGCAACGGCATGCCCTGGGGGAAACGCATGCCGTGGGACGTCTTCCTGCACTACGTCCTGCCTCACCGCACCAGCCAGGAGCCCTTCCAGCCCCACCGGGCCATGCTCTTCCGCGAGCTCGCGCCGCTGTGCGCCACGGCCGGGAGCATGGAAGAGGCCCTCTCCAGGGTCGGCGCCTGGTGCGCCGCGCGGGCCGAGTACCGGCCAACCTCGCGCCGCGACCTGGGGGTCCTGTCCATCCTCGACGCCGGGTACGGCCGCTGCGAGGAGACCAACATCCTGTTCATGGCCGCGGCCCGCGCCGTGGGCCTGCCCGTGCGCCAGGCCATGGTCCCGTGGTGGCAGCACGCCGACGGAAACCACGCCTGGGTGGAGGCCTGGACTGAAGACGGCTGGAAATTCCTGGAGAGCGGCACGGAATTCGCGGAACTGAACCGCACCTGGTTCGCGGCCCAGGCCCCGCGCATGCCCAAGGTGGCGGCCCACGTCTTCGGGCGGTCCGACGACCCGTCGGTATACCGCACCGGCCCCGGTTTCGCACTGGCGGACAGCACCGCCGCATATGTCCGCCCCACGTCCGTGCGGGTCCGCGTGATGGTGGCCCACGACCAGCCGGTCCCGGAACACGAGGTCTATTTCTCCGTCGCGTCCCTCGGCGGCATCCGCCCCGTGACCATGGCCATGACCGATAACCGTGGACTGGCCGGGACCAGGCTCGGGCCGGGCGTCTTTTTCGTGTCCTGCAAGGCGGGCGACGGCCTGGCCTGGACCATGCTCGACACCCGGGACATGGAGGAGGCCGAGGTCCATCTCGCCGCGGACGCGCCGCTCCCTCTCCCGGCCGTGCTGGAATTTTCCTTCCCCGCCCAGGCCCCCGACGATTTCGACGCCGCGCCCGGACCTGAACTCAGGCACCTGCGCGAGGAACGCGCCCGGCGCTGGACCCCGCTGCTCAAGGAACTCCCGCAGACCCTGCGCGAACGGCTGGCCCTGGCTGGAGACCGCATCCCCGACTGGCTGCGCCTCCTGCGCCGGCAGCCGGCCTCTCCCTGGACCCGCGCTTTGGTGGAAACACTGGACGACAAGGACCTGCTGCAGGCCGATCCCCAATCCCTGCCCCTGGACGAAGAGCTGGCCCTGAAGGCCAGGCAGGCCTGCGAAACGTCCGGGTTGACCTGCGACGACGAGACATTCCTGCGTTTCGTGCTGTCCCCGCGCATCCACCTCGAACCCTGGTCGCCGTGGCGCGCGCAGCTCATGCCCTGGCTCGGCCGTTCCCTCACCCTGCCCCTGAAGTCGAAACTCGAGGTGGTGGAAAAACGGCTTACTGCCCTCAAGACCCTGCCCAAGGCCCTTTTCGGGCCGCCCCTCACCCCGGCCCAGACCAACGCCGGCGGCGTCTGCGCCACCTCCATGGACA
>CALMTS010000327.1 GCA_937872685.1 uncultured Desulfomicrobium sp. | reverse complement strand
CTCGACTTTCGGCGACAGTCATACATTGACGTCAACAGCCAACATGCTGGAATAAAATGATATTTTGATTGAAGGACACTTCCCTTCCCTGTATACTGTTGTTCCAAAGCAGCAGTAACAAAAAAAGGAAGTGCCCACATGCAAACTACGCGATTCAACAACACCGAGCAAGAGAATCTTGCATTGGCCGAAAGCAAGATCGCTACTTTTTTCAAGAAGTACAAAGTTGGTGTCATCGCTGGACGTTGCGGCATCACCAAGACGAAGGGAGTTTCACCCCTTGAACTGCTCATTACCCTCGTTTCCTTGCCATTTCTTGGCCAGAATATCTATCGGGGCGTGGTCACAAATACCCGCTGCGAATTCAGCAAGGATGTCGTCTACGACTTCCTTGGGTCAGACCGCTTCAGTTGGCGACGATTTCTCCTTCAACTGGCTGTCAGCATTGCCCTTTTCCTTGACAAACTTACCAAGGTGGACCGGGACTCCGTGCTCATCCTCGACGACACCTCCATCGAGCGGCCCAGATCAAAGAAGGTCGAGCTCCTGGCCAGGGTTTTCGATCATTGCGAGCAACGGTTTTTCAAAGGTTTCCGCATGTTGACCCTGGCTTGGTCCGACGGCGCAAGCCTTGCCCCCTTGGACTTCGCGCTTCTCTCATCCGCCAACCCCTGCAACCGCTACCAGGAAGCGGACAAAACCATCGACAGACGCTCGTGCGGTGCGGCCAGGCGCAGAGAGGCCGTCACCAAGTCGACCGCGATGCTTGCCCCGATGGTCCGCCGAGCACTGGCCGCGGGGGTCAGGGCTCGCTATCTGCTCATGGACAGCTGGTTCGGCCTGCCGGCCATCATCTCCGATCTGCGAGCCTTGCTGCCGGTCATCTGTATGGTCAAGCGCACGCCCAAGGTGCTCTACGGGTTCAGCGGCAAGCGGTGCACCCTCGACGGCATCTACCGGCAACTTCGCAAGCGCCGCGGCCGCGCCAAGGTCCTTGCCAGCGTGGTCGTGACCATGAACGACGGTCAAAGCGCGCGGCTGGTCTTTGTCCGCGACCGCCGCAAGCGCGACTGGCTGGCCCTTCTGAGCACGGACACGAGCCTGGCCGAGGCGGACGTTGTGCGCCTCTACGGCAAGCGCTGGGACATCGAGGTCTTCTTCCGCACGTCCAAGCAGTTCCTCTGCCTTGAAAAAGGCTGTCAGGCCAGGGACTTCGACGTGCTCGTGGCCCACGCGACCATCGTGCTCATGCGCTACCTCTTTCTGTCCCTGGAGCAACGTCGCAACGCCGATCCTCGCACCCTCGGCACGCTGTTTCACGCCTGCTGCGAGGAGATGCGCGATTTGAGCTATGTGGAGTCACTCCAGCGCATCGTAGAGCTGGCTTTGGTCCGGATGGGCCAAGCCGGCCCGCTGCCAGAAGACTTCCGCCAGGGCCTGATGGAGGCGATCCTGGGCCAAGCACTGAACTTTTTCGGACTCAGGGCACAAGTTTATCAAAGAACATAGGCCGTTGCAGCCTGGAGGTCATGTCCGAAAGTTGAGATAGTACTCTGTGAAGCCACACTTTGGGCACTTGAATCCGTCGTGCCAACGAA
>CALMTS010000326.1 GCA_937872685.1 uncultured Desulfomicrobium sp. | reverse complement strand
ATTTCACGGCGTCGTTTTTGACGGTCTGCCTGGCCAGCTGCCGGCCCGGGGCCTCGGTCTCCTCCGTGGCGGCGGAAGCGCCAAGGGGGCCGAGACAGAGGACGAGGGCGACGCACAAGGCCGCCTTCCATAAGCTCGCGTACATAAACCCTCCATGGTGTCTGAAATGGAAAACATGCAATACAGGAGGCCCCTAGTTTTCCGTCACATACCATAAATTTGAAATCTGGCAATGCGCGTAGGCACTTATGGAAAATAAATTGGACTGTACCGATCAGAAAACGGGATAAGACACGCTTTGCAACACGAGCTTGTGAAAGAGAGACAATGTGGCTGGAGCTGAAAAAAGGCCGGCCAGGACGCTATTTCCTGGCATCATGACTGATTTGTTCGGAATTTTGTAACGACTGCAAGGCCGTATGCAGCGCCTGGGCCTTGCGCGGGCCGAAACCGGGCAGCTCGGCCAGGGATTCGGCTCCGGCCCCGAGCATGGCCTCCAGGCTGCCATACTTTTCCCAAAGGAGGCGGGCGGTCCGGGGTCCTACGCCGGGCAGGCTTTCCAGGGCCGAAGAGAGCTGGGCCGTGCGCTTGTGACGGCGCAGGCGGGAGATGACGAAGCGGTGGGCCGTGTCCCGGACGTGCTGCAGGAAAAGCAGCTCCGGACTGCCTGGTTTGAGGCCGAGCGGGTTCTTGCGGCCAGGACGGAACACGGCGTCCCCCAGTTCCCCGGCCCGGCGGCTCTCGCCCTTGGCGATGGCGGCCAGGGCGATGCCCTCTCCCCCGTGTTCGGACAGGGCCCGCTCCACGGCGGCGAGCTGCCCCTTGCCGCCGTCCACGAGAAGCAGGTCCGGCCACGGCGGGCCGGAGGCCAGGCGCCGCTTTACGAAGGAGGCCAGGGCCAGATAATCGTCGGCCGTGCCTTCGAGTTCGGGGAAGCTGTAGAGCCGGTAGGACCCCTTGTCTTCGCGGCCGTCGATGAAAACCACCATGCCCACGCGCATGCCCTCGCCCTGGATGTGCGAAGCGTCCACGCACTCGATGCGCTCCACCTCTCCCGCCACTCCCAGGGCCCGGGCCAGTTCGGCCGGTCCGGCCTGCAGCCTGCGCTGCCCCGCCGCATGGGCCGCGGCGTTGGCCGTGGCGATGTCCACCAGACGGCGTTCCTGGTCGCCCCGCGCCTTGGCCACGTGGACCCTGGCTCCGCGCATGTCGGACAGCGCCTCTTCCAGGGCCGGGTCGTGATCCCCCGTGGCCGTGACGATGCGGGGCGGGATGAACCGTTCGGGAGTATAGTACTGGGCCAGGAAGGACTCGGTCAGACGGCACGCGTCTTCGGGGCCCCCCAGGGTCTCGCCGGCGAACCAGAAATTCCGGCCGTCGATGATCCGCCCCTGGCGCACGAAGACCAGAGCCAGGCTCGCGCCCAGCTCTCCGGCGCCCGTGGCGACGACATCCAGGTCGCGGCCGTCGCTCAACACTGCGGCCTGACGTTCCACCGTCTCCTGCAGGGCCCGGATGCTGTCACGCAACCGGGCCGCCCCTTCGAAATCCAGTTCGTCGGAACGGCGCAACATCTCGGCGCGCAGCCCGGCCATGAGCTCTCCCGACTTGCCCGACAGGAACAGTTCCACCTGCCGCACCACCTGGCGATAGTCATCCTCGGACACGGGCAGGCAGCACGGCCCCAGGCAGCGGCCGATGTGGTACTGCAGGCAGGGCCGGGTGCGGTTGGCGAAGACCGTGTCGCGGCACTTGCGCAGGGGGAAGAGGCGGTCGATGACGCGCCGGGTCTCGCGGGCGGCCAGGGCCGAGGTGAAGGGGCCGAAATAGACGGAGCCGTCGCGTTCGACCTTGCGCGTCAGGCGCAGGGCCGGGAAGGGATGGTTCCTGGACAGGCAAAAGAGGATGTACTGTTTGTCGTCCCGAAGGACGATGTTGTACTTGGGGCGGTGCTTCTTGATGAGGCTCGCCTCCAGGAGCAGCGCCTCCTTTTCCGTGGCCGTGCAGAGAAAGTCGATGCTCTCGACCTTGGGCATCATGACCCGCACCTTGGGCGGCAGGCGGTGTTCGGGCAGGAAATAGGAGGCGACGCGGCGCCTGAGCTGCTTTGCCTTGCCCACGTAAACGATTCTGCCCGCGGCGTTCTTCATCAGATACACGCCCGGGCAGGTGGGAAAGGTGGACAGGACGTCGCGGGAGATCACCGGCGTCGCCTGCGCGGCGGGCGCTTGCGGGGCGGACGGCCCTTGTCGGCGGCAGCCTCTCCCCGCACGAATTGCGGGCTCTCGGCCTCCATCTCGCTGCGCAGGCTGCCCCATATCTCAGCCGGGCCGAGATCCGCACCGGACACGAGCAGGCCGAGCTGATAGAGGGCCAGGGTCTCGGGGAAGCAGTCCTGGGCCACGAAACCGCGCTTGGAGAAACGCTTCTTCTTGTCCGGTTCGAAGCGGCTCTGGTTGGCCATGATCTGGATCATGCGGGCCGTCATCCATTTGGGCATGCTCATGCGGGCGCAGATCGGCGGCAGCAGGTCCGCCAGGAGCGCGTTATAGACCACGCGTTCGCCCTGGGCCTCGTAGCGGTCGGCCACGTACTTCACCGGCGCGGAAAACAGCGCGGCGAAGACCAGCACCGGCTCAACCCTGCCCACGGTCCTGATACGCTCGTCCATCTGTTCGAGCCACTTCCACAGGATGGAGTCCTGGCCGTGGTCGTGGTCCAGGAACTCGCCGATTTCGGGCAGGAGCACGTGCAGCAGCCCGGTCTTGTAGAGCAGCCGGAAGGCTTTTTCGCCGGCACCGAAGGCGAAGAGCTTCTGGATCTCCTCGAAAATGCGCGGCGGCGAGGCTTTGAGGATCTCCTCGTGGTGGCGGATGATGGCGTTGTACGTCGCCGGCTCGATGTGAAAATCAAGGCGCGCGGCGAAGCGGATGGCCCGGATCATGCGCACCGGGTCCTCGCGGAAGCGGATGTTCGGGTCGCCGATGCAGCGGATGAGGCGGTTGTTAATGTCGCTCAGGCCCCCCACGTGGTCGATGATGGTGAAGCGCTCGACCTCGTAGAAGAGGCCGTTGATGGTGAAGTCCCGCCGCAGGGCGTCCTCCTCGGGCGTCCCGTAGCAGTTGTCGCGGAGCATGTACAAATCGTCGTCGCCGTTCTCCTCGTCCTGCTCCGGGCAGCGCCGGAAGGTCGAGGTCTCGATGACGTGGTCGTCGAAACGGATGTGCGCCAGCCGGAACCTGCGCCCGATAAGGAAGCAGTTCTGGAAGATCTTCTTGATCTGGCTGGGCGTGGCGTTGGTGCTGACGTCAAAGTCTTTGGGCGTGCGGCCAAGGATGAGGTCGCGCACGCTGCCGCCCACGAGGTAGGCGGTGAAACCTTTGCGCACCAGGCGGTACATGACCTTCAGGGCGTCGGGATGGATGTTCTGGCGCGAAATGGGGTGTTCTGATCGGGGAATGATGACTGAAGTCATAGGGCGTAAAAAATCCTGTTCAAAAAAGGTGTTGTCTGCCGGTCCGGCCCGGAAATCCGCGCTCCGGCGGGGCGCTGCGGGCTAGACCCTGTCGCAGGGTACGTTCGCCAGGAATTCCTCGAGCAGGTCGTCGAGGTTCGTCGCATACTCCTGCAACCCGTAGGCGGCGCTGCAAGACCTGCAGCGCAGTTCCACGGAGCGTCAGCTCCGGCGGACCTGCAGGGCAGCGCCGCATTTCCTGCAGCGCAGACGGGTCGGGAATTCCCTGCGGTCGAGCATCATGCGAACGCTCCTTCGATGCTGCGGACACTGTCGCGCACATCGCTGATGATCTGGTCGTAGTCCACTTCGGCGGTCGGGATCTCGGTCCCCTCCAGCCAGAAGTCCGCGGGCTTTCGCGGGTGAAAGTTGTAGTCCGTCATCATGATGACATGCCTGGAGAGGCGCAGGAGATTGTGCAGGGCCGGGTATTCCCCGTGGAAATCCTGGCTGTGCATACCGTATTGGGCGACGATCCCGCACACGGCGGGCGGGAAGCTCCAGGCTTCGAGCACGGCGCTGCCGGCCGAAAAATGGTCATGGCCGCCGAACCATTCGCGCTCCTCCCGGAAGAATTCCGGCAACGGGGTCTCGGCGTTCGCGGAGAAGAAGTCAAGGAAACGCTCCTGGAAGTTGACCAGCAGGACCACGTATCCGATGTTGTGGATCAGGCCGAGGCATTCCAGATAGTCGTGACCCTCGCCTTCCAGCACATAGGCCTCGGGCACGGCCGACACGAACTTCTGCATGAAGACGTTGGCCGTCAGGCTCTGCTGCCAGATGCGGCGCATGATGGCGTTGATTTCCGTGGACTCGTGGAAGAACGCGGAACGCAGCACCACCTGATACACGATGCGCTTGATCTCCCGCTGGCCCAGACGGACCAGGGAGGTCAGGATGTCCGTGGAATTGTTGACCTCATGAAAGAGCGGCGAATTGGCGCAGGCGATGATGTTGCCGAAGATGACCGGGTCGAGCTTGGCCTGGGCCGCGAGCTGCTTGACCGTGGTCTGCGGCGAGTTCAGCATGGCGATGAGGTCCAGGCCGACGGGGCTGATCCCCGGGAGGTCGAAACTGAGAGATTCCATGTGTCCTGCCTTGACTTACTTGAGTACGGGCATGGCCCGCCAGCCGAGTTTTACTGCGGCCCAGAGGCCGATGAGGGCGGCCTCGGCCGCATCATGGCCGGGCGTGGTCGGCGACGTCCAGCCCTCCCGGCGCAAGATAGTGGCCACGAGGGCGCATGCCGCCGCCTTGGCCTTGCTCCCGCTGACCATTTGCCGCGGTAGCAGAAAATCAGCCCGCCAGTCCTGGGCCTGGATGAACATGCAGGGCAGGGCCCGCCGCGCCGCGGCGTGCTCCCAGATGCCCGCCGTCTGCCCGCCCCCTTCCACTACCAGATACTCCAAGCGGGGCAACTCATAAAGCACCCGGGCCGCCGCTTTTTTGAGCCGAGCCGTGGACCCCAGATTGTGCGAGCGGCACCACAGCAGCCGGCCGTCGCGGTCGAGCAGAGCGAGTCCGGTGCGCACGCCCGCGTCCACGGCCAGCAGGGCGGACATCAGAGGTCCACGATCTCCACGTCGGCCGGGGCCAGGGCATGGTGCATGAACACGCCGCCCACCCGCGCGAACCGTTCGGCGCCGTCCGTGGCCAGGAAGGTCAGGCGGCGCTCCGTGGTCGTCGAGCATATGTCCCGGCGCTCCAGCATGTCCTGCACGAACTCGGCCGTGGTGCGGGCCGAATCGACCAGGGCCACTTCCGGCCCGACCACCTTCCGGATGGCTTCGGCCAGGACGGGAAAATGGGTGCAGCCCAGGACCAGGGTGTCGATGCCCGTCTCCCCGGCCATGGACCCGAGATAGCGCCGCGCCGTCAGTTCGGCGATGTCCCCGTCGCACCAGCCCTCCTCGGCCAGGGGCACGAAAAGGGGGCATGCCCGGGAAAAAACCCTGGCGCCGGGCCGGATGCGCAGGATCTCACGCTCATAGCTGCCGCCGTTGACCGTGCTCTCGGTCCCGATGACCCCGATGCGCCCGTTCGCGCTCTGGCGGCAGGCCGCCTCGGCGCCGGGCCGGATCACGCCGATGACTGGAAAACCCGGGTAGGCCTCCTGCAGCGCCTCCAGGGACACGGACGTGGCCGTGTTGCAGGCAACGACGAGCAGCTTGATGCCGCGTTCCTTCAGGAGCGCCGTGGTCTGCAGGGCATAGCGCGTCACGGACTTGGGGCTCTTGCTGCCGTAGGGCAGCCGCGCCGTGTCGCCGAGGTAGAGAAAGCTCTCCCGCGGCAGGGCTTCGGTCAGGGCCTTGAGAACCGTGAGCCCGCCGATGCCGGAATCGAAAACCCCGATGGGCAGGGTGCATTCTTGATCGTGCATATCAATCAAAGGCGGCAGGCCGTAAGGGGTCGCGCAGGTGAGCGCGGACCTCGTCCAGGTGCCGCCGGTTGGTGCGTTGTTCGGACAGGGGCGGCAGGTCGTCGAAGTCGAAAAACCCGACGTCCAGGGTCTCCATGCTGGGCCGCGCCTCGCCGCCGAGGAGGTCGCAGAGGAAAATCAGCTTCACGGCATGAAAAAACATGTTGGCCCGCACCCCGCGGTTGGCGTCAAAGGCCCCCAGGAGCTTCGTCGCCCGGACCTCGAAACCGCTCTCCTCGCGGGTCTCGCGCTCGGCCGTCTCGGAGGGGCGGTCCCCAACGTCGGCCCAGCCACCGGGCATGGCCCACTTCCCGTCGGCCTTCTCACGCACCAGCAAGATGCTCCCCTCCCGCACCACCGCCGCCCGCACGTCCACCTTGGGCGTTGCGTAGCCCGGCTCCAGGGAAAAGGCGCGGGCGGTCTCCCGGGCATCGAGCTGCGAGTGCCCGGCCAGGATTTCGGCCGCGATCTCTTCCAGGCGGGCGAAGCTCAGGCGTTCGTAATGGCTTTTGGTGAAGGCCTTGCCGGTCTGGGCCAGGGCCTGGATCTCCCGGGCCCATTCCAGCCAGCGTGGCGTGGGGTCGCCGGTCATGCGCTCAGGCCGAGGCCAGGTATCTGGTTATGGCGTCGACGATGGTGCGCCAGGTGTGCAGCCGCTTGGCGTCGTCGGTCTCGAGCAGCGTGACGCGGAACCCCTTGCGGTTGCAGCAGAAGCCCGTCAGGGGGACAACGCAGATACCAGTGGAGCCCAGCAGGTAATAGACGAAGCGCTTGTCCACCTCCACGCCCTTGACGATCTCCTCGATGTATTCGCGCACCTTGGGGTTTTCGATCTCCAGGGTCTGCTCGCCGTTGAGCACCCCGTCATCGAACATGACGGACATGTAGAACGCGCCCTGGGGCTTGATGACCTTGACCCCCTTCACGCCCTGGAACGCCTCCCAGGCCTCCTGGGCGCGAAACTCGAACATCCGGCGCCGGGCGTCGAGGTGGGCGGGATACCGCGGATCGCCCATGACCAGGGGAATGGAGAGCTGCGGGAGACTGGTGGAGCAGACTTCGAGCATCTTGGCGTTCAGGAGGCTCTTGATGTAGGCCCTGAAATCCGGGTTCTTGTCCTTGTTGTAGACTTCGATCCAGCCGCAACGCCCGCCCGGCCAGGGGTACTCCTTGGAGATGCCGCGCAGGGCCATGCCCGGGACCTCGCCGATGACCTCGGACAGGCTGCATGTCGGATGGCCGCTGTACACGATGTTGGCGTAGATCTCGTCGGCCAGGAGGAAAATGTTGTAGCGCCGGGCGATGTCCACGATCTTCTCGATGAGCTCGCAGGGATAGACCGCGCCCGTGGGGTTGTCGGGGTTGATGAACAGGATGCCGGCGATGGAGTCGTTGTAACGGACCTTGTTCTCCAGGTCGACGAGGTCTGGCATCCAGCCGTTGTTGGGGTCGAGCTCGTAGGTCAGGTGCTCGTAGCCCGAGTGGGCCGCTTCGGCCGAAGAGTGGGTCGAATAGGCCGGGGAAGGCCCGATGACGCGGGCCTCGCGCTTGAGGAAGCCGAAGATCTTGGCCACGGCGTCGCCCAGGCCGTTGAAAAAGATGATGTCGTCGGCCGTGACCTGGTAGCTGCCGCGCTGGTTGACCAGCTGCGCCACGAACTCGCGCGTCTCCAGGACGCCCTGGGTGGCGCAGTAGCCGTAGGTTTTGTCGTTCATGGCCAGATCGGCGATGATCTCCTTGATCCAGCCCGGCACCTGCTCGCCCTTCTCGATGGGGTCGCCGATGTTCTCCCAGGTGATCTCGAGTCCGAAATTGCGGAGGTCCTGGGCCACGGCCACGATGGCCCGGATCTCG
>CALMTS010000325.1 GCA_937872685.1 uncultured Desulfomicrobium sp. | reverse complement strand
TGGCCGAGATGCTCGCCGTCACGGTGCCGATCTCCCTGGCCGCCTGGCTCAGCTGTTCCATGTGCTTCGTTGTCTCGCGGGCCTTGACCACCGCCTCGGAGGTCGTGCGCCTGGCAAGGTCCGAGCTCTGGGCCACCCCCTGGATGGTCGCGGCCAGATCCGAGGTCGAGGCCGCCACGGTGCCGACATTGACCGTGGCCTGTTCCATGGCCGCCGAGACCGAGTGCATGTTTTCGCTCACGGTCCTGGCCGAAGCGTGCACGGCCTGGGCGCGGTGGGCCGTGCCGGCGGAGTTCTCCGTCAGCCCGCCCGAGATGGTCCCGAGCTCCACGGACGCCCCGGAAAGGGCGTCCGTGGCGGCCACGATCTCCGAGAGCACCTCACGGCTTCTGGCGACCATGGAGTTCAGGGCGTCGGCCAGGTGTCCGATGCTGTCCCTGGCCGGGTAGGAGATGGTCGCGGTGTAGTTGCCCCCGGCCACCTCGTCGGCCAGTCGGGCCATGCGTCGTATGGGGGCCAGGAGCACGCGGCTCGCGACGCCGATAAGGGCCACCGACAGGATCAGCGGAAAGATCATGCTGACCAGGGCGTTGCGGATCAGCCGGCCCTTGACGCCGGCCATGAGGTCCTCGGTGGCCACCCAGGTGGCGAAGGTCACGTTCCAGGGTTCGAAGTGCCGCAGGGCCACTTCCAGATGCCTGCCGTCATCCGTGACCAGCGTCTTGTGCCTGACGCCGTTGCCGGCGGCCATGATCAGGCCTGATTCCTCCGGGGCGTCTGGCAGGTCGATGACGGCCGTGCCCGCGGCGTCGAATGCCAGGGTACCGCCGTGAAGACCGATGCGCACGCCGCGTACGTAGTCGGCGAAGGCGTCGCTGACGAGGGCATGCGTAATCTCCAGGGCGCCCAGCACCTCGCTGCCCGAGAGGTCCGTGAACGGCGCGTAGGCGGCCATGCGCCAGACTCCGCCGAGACGGACCAGCCCTTCCCAGGTCCGGCCGGCCAGAACGGCCTCCCTGGCCGGGTCCCCCTCGCCGATGAACGATCCCCTGCCCCAATCGGCCGCCGCATCCTCCAACGAGGTCGAAACCCGCACCAGTCTGCCCTCGAAGAGCTGCAGTATGGACGCCGTCCCCCCGGTCAGTTCGGCCGCCTTGCGGGCCACGGCGTTGTCCTCGTGCAGATAGACCAAGCCGTGCCTGAGGGCCGGCAGCACCGTCTTCCGGGCCTGCCCGCCGGCCTGGTCCCGCAACTCGAGTTCGGCCTCCATGAGCACCTCGGGCACGGGGAAGCCGCTCAGCTCGAACTGGGTCCTCATGATGTCACGGTCGATGAGCAGCTTGCGCCGCATGAGTGCGTCCTGCAGGGCCACGGATTCGGCCAGGGTGGTCGAGATCCGGCCAAGGCTGTCACGCCCCAGTCGCAGGGCCTCGGTATTTGCCATGTATATCTGCGAAACGGAGAGGCACAGAACCGTCACGAGAACGATGGCGATGGTGGCTACGGTCAATTTTATCTGGAATCCAAGGGAACGAAACATTTGATGGATACCCTCGCGGAAGAATTGCTCGTTGCTGTTTCCGGCTCCGGACATGGAGCCGGTCATGTTTTGTCGAGGGCATGCATGAAGAATGTTGCAGCTTCGTTACCAATTCGTATCAGAATGAACGGAATTTTGAGTGAAATGGTCAGAATCCGGATCGCCGTCATTTTCCCGGTCCAGGCTCAACCTTTTGCTGGAAACTTGTGACGGAATCCGGCATATTTATTGAATGTCACCGACACGCAATCCGATCCGCCAGGAACTCATGAGCCGCGCAGAGTGGAGTCAGGAACGCCAGGCTCTCGATACGGTCTGGTACTGCCTGCTCGGCGGCATTCTGCTGGCGGTTCTGTCGTATTTGAGTCAGCGCAATTTCCTGCTTTTTCATACTCTGTCGGAACTTTTTTCCATCGCCGTCGCCTGGAGCGTCTTCCTGCTGGTCTGGAACTCCAGAGCTATCCTGCGAAATGACGCCCTCCTTTTTCTGGGCATCTCCTATCTGTTCATCGGTTTCACGGACCTCATGCATACCTTGGCCTACAAGGGCATGGGGGTCTTTGCGGAGGGATGGGGGGGCAATCTGCCCACGCAGTTGTGGATCGTCGCCCGGGGCATGGAGGCAGCGACCTTGCTGGGGTACCCTCTGCTGATCGGGCGCGTCATTTCGTACCGCCTGGTTATGGCCGCCTACACGGTTGTGACGGGCCTGCTGATGGCCGCCATATTCCTCTGGGGCGTCTTCCCCGTCTGCTACATCGATGGCCAGGGGCTGACCGCATTCAAGGTCAACGCCGAATATGTTATTTGCGCGGTCATGCTGCTCAGCGTCTTCCTGCTGACCAGAAAACACGCCCACATCGAGGAGGGCGTCTATCGTCTCGTGGCCGTGTCCATCATCGCCGCCATATTCAGCGAGATCGCCTTTACCTTCTACGTCGGCGTTTACGACCTGGCCAACGTCGTCGGTCACTTCCTGAAGATCATCTCCTTCTTTCTCATCTACCGGGCCCTGGTTCTGCACTCCCTGCTTCGCCCCTACTCCACCCTCTTCCGCGAGCTCAACCTCGAGCGCGAGGCGCTGCTGAGCAACGACCGGCTGCATCACGCTCGGACGCGAATCCTGAAGGAGTCGGCCTTCCGCACCGTTGACGAACTCATGACCATGGCCATCGACGAAGTGGAGCTGCTGACGGACAGCCGCATCGGTTTCTTTCATACCCTGGACGGGGACGGGCGTTCCCTGACCCTGCAGGGCTGGTCCACCAGGACGACGCGGGAGCTCTGCCGCATCCCGGGAAAGGGGCTCCATTACGACCTCGATCAGGCCGGCGTCTGGGTCGACTGCATCCGGGAGCGAAAGGGTGTTATCCACAACGATTACGAGGCATTGTCGCACAAAAAAGGCTTCCCCGAAGGGCATACGCCCGTGATCCGGGAACTGGTGGTGCCCGTTTTCCGCGAGGACCGCATCGTCGCCATCCTGGGTGTGGGGAACAAGCCCTCTGAGTACCTCAGGCAGGACCTGGATTCGGCCGCCAAACTGGCCGACCTGCTCTGGGACATCCTGGAGCGCAAATGGGCCGAGGAGAGCCTGGCTCGCTCGGAGAGCAAATGGCGCAACATCCTCATCCGAACCCCCCAGGTGGGCGTCACCCTCGACGCCGAGGGGCGGCTCGTCTTCGCCAACGAGTATTTCCTGCGGCTGACGGGCTGGACGGCCGAGGAGATCCTCGGTCGCGACTGGTTCGAAATCTTCATTCCCGAGACAGAACGGGACGTCATGCGCGACGTCTTCCGCCGTCACATGGCCGCCACCCAGCAAATTCCCTACTCCACCTACGAGAACGACATTCTGGATCGACGCGGGGAACTCCACAGCATCTCCTGGGCCAATGTGCAGACCCTCGATGCCATGGGCAAGCCCACGGACGTGACCTGTCTGGGCATCGACCTGACGGAGCGCAAGCACGCCGAGGTGCAGATCCTGCGCGCCAAGGAAGAGGCCGAGGCGGCCAACCGGGCCAAGTCCGAATTCCTGGCCAACATGAGCCACGAGATCAGGACCCCCCTGAACGGCGTGGTGGGCATGCTGCAGCTGCTGCAGATGACGGACCTGGACCCGGAGCAGCGCGAGTACGGGGAGCTTGCACTGCAATCCAGCACCCGCCTGACGCGACTGCTCTCGGACATCCTGGACCTGGCCCGGGTGGAAGCCGGCAAGATGCCCATCCGCTCGGAGACCTTCGATCTGCGCGAAGCCGTCCTGCAGACACTCGACCTCTTTTCGCCGACGGTCGCCCAGTCCGGCGTCAGCCTCAATCGGCACATAGACCCGGCGCTGCCGAAGCTGGTCGTGGGAGATCCCGTCCGCCTGCAGCAGGTGTTGACGAACCTGATCGGCAAC
>CALMTS010000324.1 GCA_937872685.1 uncultured Desulfomicrobium sp. | reverse complement strand
ACAGGGCGCCGCGCAGGGAAGGGGATATGTTCATGGAGCTTCAGGCAACAGGGTGAATGGGGGGTACAACGGACAATTCCCCAGAGTCTGTTCGAACTCGGGGGAATTGTCGAGGGGTCAGTGCGCCGCTGGCGCGTGTTGGTTATTGCTGGGCCGGGACGCCGTGGGCCGAGTGATCCACGGGGGCCTGGCCGGCGGTGCCGTTGCCGGGCATGTCATGCATCATGCCGTGCTGCATGCCGCCGCCCATCATGCCGTGGCGCATGCCGCCGCCCATCATGGGGCAGTCGCCCATTCCACCCATCATGCCCTTTCCGCCCATGGGCATGATGCCTTCCCTGGCCATGGCCTTGTGCATCTTGACCCGCTCGGCGAAGATCTTTGCGTTGAGCGCATTGATGTCATTGGTCAGGGCCTCGACGTTCTTCTCGTTGGTCTTTTCCGCGTAGAGTTCGGCGTTCAGTTCGGATTCCTTGGCGAAAAGCTGTTTCCTCAAATCGGCGGTGGCGGCGTCGTAATCCGCATGCAGTTTCTGCATCGCGGCCTGCTTTTCGGGGGTCATGGCGCCCATCGCGCCGTGCTGCATGCCGCCGCCCATCATTCCATGCCCCTGCGCCGCGGCAAGGCCGGCAAAGGTGGTGACGAATGCCAGGGTCATGATCGCGGCGATGGCGTTACGGTACGTTTTCATGTGAGTTCTCCTTGATGTTATTTGGTGTTTGATTCCGGCCGGGAAGGCCGGTTGTGTTCGTTTCCCGATCTCGTCGTGAACGGGTCAGATCATCGATTTCAATGTGTTGTACTCTTCGATGGTGATTTCACCCTTGGCCAGCCGGAGCTTGAGGATCTCCAGGGAATCTGACCTGTCCGCCTTTGGGCCTGCCGTCCGCCTGGGCCTGAAGGCCGCCCAGAGAAGCGCTCCCAGGCCGGCCAGCAGCAGAAATCCCCAGAGGGAGTGTCCGATCATCCAGCCCCCGGACCAGGGGAGTGTGCCGCAGTTCCACATGATGTTTTCCTCCGCGTTGTTCGTCGTGTTCTGCTTCGTGTAGGGCAAGGGGCGTGCCAGATTTGATTTTTCTTTCAATATTTTGAAATTTAAGACTTTTTGTGAGCAGCGAAGCAAGGGTGCTCATTCTCCGGGCTTGGGGGTGGGTAAAGTGGTGACAACTGCCTGGACAATGCGGGTAAAAAAGTTACATATGCGAGCATGAGGTGACCAATGAACACGTTTTCCGGATCAACGAAGCGGACAAGAACGGCGCCCTGGCTCATGGCGGGACTTGTGCTCATCCTCGGGCTCGCGGTCGGGGTTTTCGCGGTGCGCAATGTCCAGCGGACCAAATCGCACATGCTCGCAAACTATCTCGATCATGCCGACGCCCTTTTCTGGGCCCTGGAAGCCGGGACGCGCATCGGTATGGGCATGCACGGCGGGCCGGGGTATTTCCAGTCGCTGGTGGAGGAGACGGCCAGGCAGCACGGCATCGTCTATCTGGCCGTGACCGATGAGCAGGGGACGGTCCTGGCCCACAGCGACGCCTCCCGCATCGGTTCGAGCCTGTATTCGCGCGAGACCCTGTCGGCCATGGCTCCGGGAGACCTGCGGCGGGGGCATTTCCTGGAGGGCGCGGGAGGGGCTGGGGTTTTCGAGGCCTACAAGACGTTTTCGCCGCTGCCGGGCGTGCACCATTCCATGTGGTGCGGCCCCATGGCGGGGGGCGGACGAAGCGGCGCGGGCCATCAGGGCATGGAAAACGCGCCCGACCACGCGGTCATCTTCGTCGGCCTGGACGCAGGGCCTCTTGATGAGGCCATGGCCGACGAACTTCGCACCAGCGCCATCATCGCCCTGCTGACGGTGCTCTTCGGCGCCGGAGGCTTCATGGCGCTCTTCTGGGCCGAACGCTCCCGGCACTCGCGCCGCCTGCTGAAGGACACGCAGGCGTTCGCATCGGAGGTCGTCACCTGCCTGCCCTTGGGGCTCTTGACCACGGATCGGGAGGGAAGGGTCACCCTGGTCAATTCCGCAGCCGCCGCATTGTTCGGCAGGCAGGCCGGGGAGATGGGCGGCGAAATGCTC
>CALMTS010000323.1 GCA_937872685.1 uncultured Desulfomicrobium sp. | reverse complement strand
TCATCGTTTGATCCTTCAAAGGTGGAATTGAAAGCGAAAGAACTCGCAAATCTCGGATGTTTATTTGCATCAAAGCTGTTCCGTAAGTCTTCGTACGGATTTGGCTTTGAACAGACTCGGAGTTGAGGAGGTAAAATCCAAACTCTGGCTTCAGCAACGGATTGAAACGAATGGGAACAATGCCGCGTGTGACGTTTGCGCCAGCCAATTCTGGCGCGGCAATCGAAACGATGCCGGTACTGCCACGGACACAAAGCAGCAGTTCTCCGCCGCGTAACGTGGTGCGCTTATACCCATCCGCTAGCTTCGGATTGATTCGCTTCAGACCAGCGAGTCGAATGACTTTGGTAGACAAATCAGTCGGACGAACAATGGGCATTCCTTCGGCATACTCTTCACCCGGTTGGACAATGCCGTATGATAGGGTACAGTTGTCATTGGCAACTTCTTCTAGCGTTTTCTCTACCCACCCCTGCCCACGCTGGGTGAAGACGGACTGGAGATGGCTTTCGAAGAGGGCGCGGGCGTTTTGGAGGTTCTTTTCGGCGTTGGCTTTGGCGGTGGCGAGGTCCGCAAAGGCTTCGTCGAGGATGGCGACTATTCGTTGCTGTTCAGCGAGCGGGGGGACGGGGATTGGAATAGAATTCAGCGCCTTTTGATTAAGCTTGGGCTGCGCAGCACCTGTGATATAATCATCTAGTGGTATACTCTCCAAATACAACTCAACAAATTTCTGAGTAATTGAGGAATCGAATTTCAGGATATGAGCATGATTATTGACCCAGTATTTTCCTGATGCAGAAAATGCTATAGGCGTTGAACGAGCCAATAAATTTGCGCCATCTTCAGAAATTAAAAGAGTGTCTTCGTCAAAAATGTAATCAGCCACATAGTCGACAATCCCAGATGCTCCGTAGTAGGGATATTTGCCATTTACACGATCACTCTTCGTAATAGGGATGCGCCTGTTGTCCAAATTAGTTGAGATTTGATCGAGCGATTTAATCTGCCATCCCTTCTTCATAGTAGATCCCGAATTTTATTCAGCACTTCCGCGCTTTGGCCATCCAGCGCTGCGATTTCGTCCATGATCTCCTGTGGGCTGCGATGCTTTACCTTTTCACCGCTGTTCGGATTCTTGACCGACAGGTCAAAGCCGGTTCGGTCAATCTGAGCAGCATTTACGCTCCAACTCTTGGGCGAGTCGGCCTTGGTTTTTTGCAGTTCCACGAACTCGGCCAGATCTACATCGTTCAAAGCAGTGGTCTTGCCCATGCTGCGGCCTGGATCGAGTTGGTAGAACCAGACATTGCGCGTGGGCCGGCCTTTTTCGAAGAAGAGGACCACGGTTTTCACTCCTGCGCCCTGGAACGTACCGCCGGGGCAATCGAGAACCGTGTGCAGGTCGCAGCTCTCCAGCAGCAGTTTGCGCAGGGACACTGCGGCATTGTCCGAGTTGGATAGGAACGTGTTCTTGATGACCACGGCCGCCCGGCCACCAGCTTTGAGCATCTTGATGAAGTGCTGCAGGAAGAGGAAAGCCGTCTCGCCCGTGCGGATGGGGAAATTCTGCTGGACCTCCTTGCGCTCCTTGCCGCCGAAGGGCGGGTTGGCCAGGATCACGTCGAAGCGGTCTTTGTCCTGAATGTCGGCCAGATTTTCACTTAAGGTGTTGGTATGGACGATGTTCGGGGCCTCGATGCCATGCAGGATCATGTTCATGATGGCGATGACGTAGGCCAGGGATTTCTTTTCTTTGCCGTAGAAGGTGCGTTCCTGAAGGGTCTTCAGGTCGTCCGTGGTCAGGTCCGGCTTGGCCGAGAGATAGGCGAAGGATTCACACAGGAAGCCGGCCGAGCCGCAGGCTCCGTCGTAGATACGCTCGCCGATCTTGGGCTGCGTGACCTGGATCATGGCCCGGATGAGCGGCCGTGGAGTGTAGTACTCCCCACCGTTGCGGCCCGCGTTGCCCATGCGTTTGATCTTTTCTTCGTACAGGGCGGAGAGTTCGTGTTTCTCGCTCTGGGAGCCGAAACGCAACTCGTCCACGTGGTCGATGATGTCGCGCAGAGTGTAGCCGCTGCGGATCTTGTTTTTGATTTCGCCGAAAATCTCGCCGATCTTGTATTCGATGGTGTCCGGCCCGGTGGCCCTTTGCTTGAAGCCGTGCAGGTAGGGGAAGAGCTTCCGGTCCACAAAATCGACCAGATCATCTCCAGTCATGGCCTTGTTGTGGTCCAGCTTGCCGCCGCCGTTCTTAGGCGCGGCCCACGCCTCCCATCGATAGGACGCATCAAGGATGAACGAATACTCCCGCCCCTCCAGTGCCGCTTCCGTGGCCTTGTCCTGCTCCAGCGCGTCGAGGTATTTGAGGAAAAGGAGCCAGGATGTCTGCTCCGTGTAGTCGAGTTCCGTCGTGCAGCCGCTCTCTTTCCAGAGTGCGTCGTCGATATTCTTGAATGCTTGTTCGAACATGGCGTCCCAAAATTAAGAAGCTCGGCAATTCAGCCGACACAGGTTGAAGAAAAGTCCGGCCCGGCCGGAAATCCACGGGTGTTTTTAGAGGATAACTGTCGTATGACACAAGATAAATTTGAAGACCGTTCCGTGCCATCTGCCGTGATATTAATTCATCTTCGGCCATATCGCGATGTCCAGCAGGTATCCCATGCGAAACTATGCCACCGCAGTCACCAGGTCTCATTGGCCTGAATTAAGTCAGCTTGCAGTTGAAGGCCACGCCGGCAGTGATGATGCGAGCGCCATATCCTTGTCGCTCTATCTCGATCGTGTCTCGGCGGGCATTCCCTCCCCTGCCGACGACTTCATCGAGGCCGAATTTGACCTGAACAGGCTCATGGTTGGGAACCCTCCAGATACGTTCAACGGAAAGGCTAGTCCGCGTTTTCGGGGTGGGCCTCAAGGACCAGGGCGGCGAGCTCCGGGTAAAGGTTCGACTCTCCCCGGATAGTGCGGAGGTTTTCGGCGGCATAGGCTCTGAATGCGCCCGCGAAGTGCTCCCAGCACGCGACCCGGTCAAGCCAGTTTCTCCCGCCAGGGCTGCGGCGGCCGTCAATCAGGGGGTGGAGGGCTTCGTATCGGGTCTTGAACCGCTCCTCGAATTCTTTGGTAATGGGGTCTGTTTTCATGGCCGGAATCATATCCTGACGGGATGGTCGCGACAAGGCGGGAAGGGGCTGGTTTCGGCCTTCGTGCGGGGAATGTGGTGCGGGGAAGGGTTTTTCAGAAACGAAAAAGGGCCTGGATTTTTACATCCAGGCCCTTCGATTTCCTGTGGTGGAGATGAGGGGGATCGAACCCCTGGCCTCCGCATTGCGAACGCGGCGCTCTCCCAGCTGAGCTACATCCCCAGGCGTGGGAAGCCTGATATGGGGTACGGGGCAGGATGTCAACAGTCAGCCGCCTTAAAAGCGTTCTGGACTGCGTTGCTCACCGATTTTGAAGGGTTCATGTAGTCGGCTACACCTCACCCTCCAAAATCGGATCGCGCCTTGCCAGATCGCTTTTCAGGCGGCTGGTTCCTTTCACACCAGGTAGCTCTGCAGGACCATGCCTTCGGGCACCGGGGCCTTGTCCTGG
>CALMTS010000322.1 GCA_937872685.1 uncultured Desulfomicrobium sp. | reverse complement strand
GCGCCGACCATCTACTTCCCGCTCATCGTCAAGGAATGCCTGATGTTCGAGCCCACCGAGACCGAGAGCAGGGAAACCCTGGACGGGTTCGTCGACGACCTCATCGAGATCCTGACGCGCGTAGACACGGATCCGCAGTCCATCCTGGACGCGCCGGTCACCACGCCCGTGCAACGGCTCGACGAGGTCCGCGCGGCACGCAGCATGGAACTGGTGGATGATGCCGGACTCTAGCTCAATATAAAAAAATCAGAGTTTATAAAAAAGCCCCCGAAAGGGGGCTTTTTTATTTTAAAAGCTGGTCATGATATTTAAAAATACATATATATAAACGTTAATACTTGCTTAGTTCTGTTTCATACTTTGAATTAATACAAATTTTTAGATTAGATTATAACTAAATTTGAAATTTTAAGATTCATAATTTTAAAAAAATGCAAATTTAATTATGGTCATTTATCCGAATTATTCAGTCCGAATTTGTGTCTCATTGATCGACTGTGCTGAGCATTCAAGGGGGTGATCAGGAATATCATTGATTTGTCAATTGCTTTGAGATAACGGGCACGCAAATATCATTTCTGAACGAAGGAATACATATGTCATACATCATTGTCGTACCCGTCATGTTGACTCTGGCCGGCCTCGCGTACTTCCTGTTCCTTCGAAAACCCGTTCTGGAGCCCATTGTCGGCCAGGATCGCGCTCCGGTGCAGATCAAACCGGTTGAAAACGACACAAATGCATTCTCGGAGTGGGAATTGGTGCTGTCCCGAGCCCTGGATCATATCTATTCCGGGGTGCAGGTCTCAGCCGACCAGCAGATGACCCATGTCTACGAGGAACCGCCGGCCCTGACCGTCACGGCCATGACCAACCTGGTCAAGGCCTTCGAGAAGGTCGGCACCCTGCACTCCTCCCTGGCCGCCCTGGACGACCCGAAGATCAGCATGAAGGATCTGGGCGACTTCGTCACCCGCGACCCGCTCCTGTCCGCCCGCGTCCTGAAGACCGTCAACTCGCCCCTTTTCCGCACGGCCATGGACGTCAAATCCGTCCATACCGCCGTGAACATACTCGGGCTCATCAACCTGAAAAACCTCGTCTCCTTCGGCGTCCTGCCCTATGCGCTGTACAAAAACCCCGAGCACCGGCGGATGTTCACCGGCATCTGGCAGCACATGAACGCCACGGCCATCACCGCCGCCCACATGGCCCGCGCCCGCCAGGACCTGGACAGCGGCACCCTCTACACGGCGGGGCTCATGCACGACATCGGCAAACTCGTACTCGTCCTGCTCATGAAGGACCCGGAAGAAAACGAGTGCTACCCCCAGAGCCTGAACCGCGAGTACGAACGCCTCACAGCCACGCACCTGCAGGCCGCGCGGATCATGGCCAAGGCCGGGGGCATCCCTGCGCAGCTGCGCCCCCTGGTCCTGGACCACCACCTGCCCGCCCTGCTCCCCGTGCAGCAGATGGACTGCAACGCCGAGCACGCCAAATACCTCACCGTCCTCTTCCTGGCCGATCAGGTGGCCAAGCTCATCGCCCACGACGGCACCCTCACGGACGACGTCCGCCGCCTGGACCGCCTGGACCCCAGCTACCGCGAGATCGTCTCCAAGGACGAAGCCCGGGAGATCCTGCTCAGCCGGGGACTCATCGACGACATCCTGGCCAACGTCAGGGTGGTGCAGGCCGCCCTGAGCTAGCGGCGGGCGCCCGGACCGTTCCGCCGGGTATTCGTGCCGGCCCGCGGAATATTCATTCCGCGGACGTGCAGCTACTCCATGTTCCGCGCCAGGTGCCAGGCCATGGCGCCAAGCATGGCCACGCCCAACCCGAGCACCGCCCAGAGCAGCATCTTCGTGTAGCTGCGGGCCGGCCGCAGCCGCTCCTCGCCGCCAAGGCTCTTCCAGGCCCCCAATTCGGCCGTGCCCATGGGCGTTCCGCCCATCCCTTCCGACGACAGCATCGATCCCAACAGATCGGGTCCGGCCTGCACCCCGGGATTGCCCAGGGCCAGGGTGAAGGGCCCCTCGCCCTGAGCCATGAACACGAGTTCGTGCGGCACCCAGCCCACGCGCAGCGGAGCAGGCGCGCCCTGCATGGCGATGCGGAACTTCGGCAGCGGCCCGCGCAGGGGCAGGCCCGCTCCCACCAGGGGCTGTCCGTCCACGGTCAGGCGGAACAGCGTGCCGGCCGCGACCCGCTTCCAGCCGTCACCTGCGGGCGCGCGGACTTCCACACCGAGGACGGCGTTGTCCGCCGGTTCGAGATCGAGGAGGTCCACGGGCAATCCGGCAGGAAGCGCGTATTCATAGACACCCTCCTCCACCATAGTCCCGGAGAGGGACGTGAAGCGGCGCAGGGCCGGCCCTGTCCCGGGTTCTGCGGACACGGCCTCGATCCCCGAAAGATTCTGCATTCCGGACACGAGGTAGTACTTCCAGGCCCGCCCGGAGAGGATGACGCGATCCTGCAGCACGCGGCCGTTTTGGTGCTCCATGCGCGCCAGCACCCCGGCGCCCGCCGCGTGCCACGACCCCAGGTCATTGCTGCCGCGCACGCTGACGCGCAGCAGCTTCGGGCCGCTGCCCAGGGTGAAGCGCAGGGCTCCAGGTTGCGACGCAAGTCCTGTCGCGTCCAGGAGGAGCAGGCGTTCTTCCTCGCCCGGAGGGCTGACGCGGGTTTCGACCACCGCGCCCCGTTCCGAGGTGCGGACCTGCAGGCGGAAATCGTAATCCCGCCCCCCGCCTGCGTTGCCGAGCCGGAACAGCGGCAGGCCGACGGACGCGGCAGTCTTCGGGGCGACCCGCCGCACGAGTGCGGGAACCTCCTCCCCGGCGGCGTTGAAGACGCGCAGATCGCCCAGGTCGGCGCGCGAGCAGGCGCCGTAGGCCTCAAGAGGCAGTTCCAGGCGCTGCAGGGCGAAACCCGGCGAGGCTTCGAGGGCGTACCCCCCGGCAAAATCCATGGGCGTCAGCGCCTGGGCGGAAACGGGCAGGAGCAGGATGAGAAGCAGGACGAGAATCATTTTCCCTCCTTGGGCGGAAGCGGACAGAAATACCCCATCACGAGCATGAGCAGGCCCACGCCCAGAAACGAGACGATGCGCGCCACGGTGCCGCTCCCGTCCAGGTCGACCAGGAAGAGCTTGACGACGACCACGGCCAGGAGCCCGGCTCCGGCCAGCCAGGGGCGCCGTCGGGCGCGCCGCCAGCCCAGGAGCATGGCGGCCAGGGCGGCCGTGGTCCAGAGCACGGAGCAGGAGGCCTGCATGACCCCGGAGCGGAACATGGCCGTAAGGGAGTACGGGACGCCGCCCAGGAAATGGACGGTGCGGGCCAGGGCCACGTTGCCCCAGGCAAAGCCTCCGATGGCGAGGAAGGCGGGCACCACGCGACCGAACACGCGGGGGCCGAAGGCCGCTTCACGGTCGGCGGCCCCGGCCCACAAGGCCAGCACGGCCACCACCATGGCCTGGGCCAGGTCCATGGGGTTGAGGACGGGAATGTACGGCAGCGGATGCGGATCGCCCCTGAAGAGGCTGGCCCCGACCCACCACAGGCAGAGCAGGACGGCCGGCACGGCGCCGGCGCGCAGGTAGGCGGCGCGGTGCCGGCGCAGGGGCCAGTCCAGGGGGCCGAAGGCAGCCGCCAGCAGCATCAGGACGCCCGCCAGGGCCACGGCAGCGTCGGCCCAGCTTCCCGAACCGAGCAGTTCGAAGGCCTGCCAGTGGGCCTCCCGCGCCGCCAGCGCCGCGACCAGCAGACCCGCGGCCGAGTGGGTCCAGCCGCGCGATCGTTCCGGCCAGTCGGCTTCGAGGGCCCTCATGGCGGCGAAAAGCGCGGCCAGGGCCAGGGGCCAGGCCAGCCAGCCCCGGTCCGCGGCCGGATGACCGCCCCAGTCCAGGGCCACCGGAAGCATGAGAAGCGCCGTGGCCTGGGACAGATGCCGCGGCATGGGCCAGAGAGACCGCCGCTGCAACAGAAACCAGATGCCGAGGCTGACCGTGAGGGAAGCCAGCAGGGCCGGGCTGTCGTCGGGACCGAAACGGAAAAACAGCGCGCCGTACCACCACGCCGCCCCCCACAGCCCGGCGGCGAGGGGCATGGCCTCCTCCTGTCTGAGCCGCGCCGCGGGAAAGGACCACCAGCTCCAGGCCGAGACCAGGCCTCCGGCGCCCAGGAACAGCCCGGCCAGAAGCTGCCCATCGTCCAGGGCCGGACCCCGGGCCGTCAGGGACGCGGCAAAGGCGGCCGCAGCGCCGAGCTGCAGCAGCAAACCCAGCACCCGTGTCACGACCCTCCGCTGGCGCAGGCCGAGCCAGATCATGCCCGCCCCCTCCAGGGCCCAGGTCGAGGCCGTCCACGTGGCGTCCAGGGCCATGGGCACGGCCAGGGAGACGAATATGATCCCCAGGGCCAGGTGGGCGTCGGACAGCAGGCGCATCCCGCTGCCGGCGCCGGCCGGCTCCCGCGTGCCGCCCGCCCTGCGGATGGCGGGCAGGCTCAGCAGGTACCACGCGGCCAGGCCCAGACAGCTGAAAGCCCCGCCCAGTTCCGTGTCCCGTACCAGGCCCATCTGCAGGGCGAAGGCGGCCAGGGGCAGGCCGAAGACCAGGGCGCTGTCCAGGCGCGGGTTCTCGCGCGGGGCGCGGGCGAAGAGGATGGAGATGAGCCCGTACATGGCGAAGAAGAGGATGAGGAAGGGCTCGGTGGTGGCGAAATATTCCGGGGCGTAATAGCGGGCGCCCCAGGCCGCGCCGATGCCGAAGGTGCAGGCGAACCCGAGGAGGTTGAGGGGCCGCCAGGTGCGGCGCCAGGCAATGCCGAGGACCCCGAGGTTCAGCAGCGCGTAGTAGGCGAAGAGGTGCACGTGGCTGCCCTGGCCCGTGGACAGCAGGACCGGGGCCAGAAACCCGCCCGCCGCCCCGAACAGGGCCAGGGACATGGCGTTCTGGGCCACGGCCAGCACGCCCGAGAAGACCACGACGCCCGTCATGAGCACGAGGGCCGCCAGGGGCGGGAGCATGCCGACGTAGCGCGCCGCCGCGAAAATTGCCAGGTACAGGACGCCCACCCCGCCGCCCTGGACCAGCAGGGCGTAAACCGGCTTGCTGCGCCGCAGCCGCCAGCCCAGCGCAAGCATGGCCACGCCGAGCAGGCCGGCCGCGGCCATGCGCAGTTCCACGGACACCAGGCTGTGGTCCGCCGCGTACTTGAGCAGGAAGGACACGCCGAAAAAGAGCACGACAATCCCGGCCTTGACCACGGGGTTGCCCCCGGCGAACCAGCCCCAGAGGGACGCGGCGAGTTCTCCGATCCTGGCGTCGAAGCCGCCGGGGCGCTCCGGCGCCGCTTTCCGGGCCGCCGCCGGGGGCCGGACCGGCGCCGGTCTGGCGACGGGTTCCTCCGAAAAGACGAAATCCCCGGCGCCTTTGGCACCATCGCCGCCGGCGGGTTCGGGCCTTGCCGCCTGGGCCGCTTCGCCTTCCGTGGCGCGAGAGGCCGTTTCCGGCGCCGCAGACCGCCCCTCCAGCTGCCGGATTCTGCGCTCCAGGGCGGTGATTTTCGACGCCAGGGCCCAGCAGACCGCGCACAGCACGGGCAGAAGGAGGATGACTGGGCTGCGCCAGTAGGTGTCAAGGACGCCAGCCAGGGAAACAAGGATCAGGATGCCGAGGAAGATGCGCACAAAACCTCCAGTGCTGACGAGTCCGGCCAAAGGCTGCCGGCCGGGGCCGCATTCCAAGCCTTTGCCGCCACTGGCCGGCAAAGGCAAGGCCCATCTCCGAAATCAGGAAGGCCCGGCCTCCGCAGGGGCGGAAACCGGGCCTTGATCGCGATACGTAAGGGCGCGCCTACTTGCTGACGATTTCCGAACCGATGCCGCCCTGGGTGAACATCTCCAGGAGGATGACGTTCTCCACCCGGCCGTCCAGGATGTGCGCCTTGGACACCCCTCCGTCCACGGCCTCCAGGCAGCACTTGATCTTGGGGATCATGCCGCCCGTGACCACGCCCTGCTCCAGGGCGTGCACCGCCTGGTGCAGGGTCATGGAGGAGATGAGCTCGCCCTTCTTGTCCAGCACGCCGGGCACATCGGTCAGCAGGATGAGCTTCTTGGCGCCCACGGCCACGGCCACGGCGCTGGCCACGGAGTCGGCGTTGATGTTATAGGTGTTGCCTTCCTCGTCGACGCCCACGGGCGCGATGACGGGGATGAAGTTGGCGGCCTGCAGGGAGCTGATGACCGAGGTGTCCACGGCCACGACCTCGCCGACCTTGCCCAGGTCGATGATCTCGGGCGGCGCGTCGGCGCGCTCCACGGCCATCTCCAGCTTCTGGGCCCAGATCATCCGCCCGTCCTTGCCGGACAGCCCCACGGCCCGGCCGCCCTGGGTGTTGATCAGGTTGACGATCTCCTTGTTGACCTTGCCCACCAGCACCATCTCGACCACGTCCATGGTCGCGTCGTCGGTCACGCGCAGGCCCTGGCGGAATTCGGAAGTGATGTTGAGCTGCTTGAGCATGTTCCCGATCTGGGGCCCGCCGCCGTGCACGATGACGGGGTTCACGCCGATGTAGCGCAAGAGCTGGATGTTCAGGGCGAAGCTCTTGCGCAGGGCCTCGTCCTTCATGGCGTGACCGCCGTACTTGATGACGATGGTCTGGCCGTAGAATTCACGGATATACGGCAGCGCTTCCAGCAGGATGGAGGCTCTCATTGCTTCGTTGGTCATGGTTCCCCCGTGGGCTTTATGGTGTGGGAAAGCGCCGGGATGACGGCGTGACGGATACTTTGGCAAGGAGGGGGGAAAAGTTCAAGAATAATGATGAGCGCGATTGTACAACTCGGGATTCGAAGCCCGACAAAGAACGTGCCGACGGAATGCTGAATGGTCGCACATCCCGTGCCGGACTTTCACATGCCATCTCCCGCACTGAATGAACGGATGGATTGCCGCGTCGTAGACTCCTCGCAATGACGGATGAAAACAACGTCATTGCGAGCGAAGCGCGGCAATCCATCTTCAATTCATCCCTGCTCCGGCCGAATCTTCCGTACCCTCACGACTACAGAATGTACCGCGTCAGATCCCGGTTCTCCTGCACGTCGCGCAACGCCGCGGCCACGTAGTCACGGTCGATGGTGACCGTGCCCTTGTCCATTTCCGGGGCGTCGAAGGACAGGTCCGAGACGATCTTTTCCATGATGGTGTAGAGGCGGCGCGCACCGATGTTCTCGGTCTCCTCGTTGATCTTCTGGGCGAAGCGGGCGATCTCGTTCAGGGCCTCGTCGGTGTAGGCGATCTCGACCCCTTCGGTGCCCAGCAGCGCCTTGTACTGCACGGTCAGGGCGTTCTTGGGCTCGGTCAGGATGCGGTAGAAATCCTCGCGGGTCAGGGCCGAGAGCTCCACGCGCAGGGGAAAACGGCCCTGCAGTTCGGGCACCAGGTCCGAGGGTTTCGACATGTGGAAGGCGCCGGCCGCGATGAAGAGGATGTGATCCGAACGGACCATGCCGTACTTGGTGTTGACGGTGCTGCCTTCGACGATGGGCAGCAGGTCGCGCTGCACGCCCTCGCGGGACACGTCGGCCTTGCCGCTGCTGCCCCCGCCGCCGCAGATCTTGTCGATCTCGTCCAGGAAGACGATGCCCGACTCCTGCACGCGCTCGCGGGCGATCTCGTGCACCTTGTCCATGTCGATGAGGCGTTCGCACTCGGACTGGATGAGGATTTCGTAGGCGTTCTTGACGCGGACCTTCTTGGTCTTCTTTTTCTTGGGGAAGACCTTGGAGAACATGTCCTGCATCTGCATCTCCATGCCCTCCATGCCCGGGATGCTCATGACCTGCACCCCGCCGCCCGAAGCCGAGACCTCGACCTCCACCTGGCGGTCGTCGAGCTTTCCGGCGCGCCAGAGCTGGCGCAGCTTCTCGCGGGTGGAATCGGCGGCCTGGGATTCGGGGCCGATGTAGTCCACGCCGGCAGACTCCAGGGGCTTGGTCGGCAGGAGCACGTCCAGCAGGCGCTCCTCAGCCGTGGCCTCGGCGCGGATGCGCACCTTGGCCTCTTCCTCCTGGCGCACCAGGTTGACGCCGATCTCCATGAGGTCGCGGATGATGGATTCCACGTCGCGGCCCACATACCCCACTTCCGTGAACTTGGTGGCCTCGACCTTGATGAAGGGGGAACCGGCCAGTTTGGCCAGACGGCGGGCGATCTCGGTCTTGCCCACGCCCGTGGGGCCGATCATGAGGATGTTCTTGGGCGCGATCTCCTCGGCCAGCTCCGGGTCGAGCTGGCGGCGGCGCCAGCGGTTCCGGAGGGCGATGGCCACCATGCGCTTGGCCTGGTTCTGGCCGACGATGTACTTGTCCAGTTCGGATACGATCTCTTTGGGGGTCAGGGTATTCATCAGGAGTTCCTGTTCACGGTTTCGAAAACGATGCGGTCATTGGTGTAGACGCAGATCTCGGCCGCGATGGCCATGGACTTGCGCACGATCTCCTCGGCCGGCAGGTCCGTATGCCGGCGCAGGGCCCGGGCCGCGGACAGGGCGTAGGCCCCGCCGGAACCGATGGCGGCCACGCCGTCGTCGGGCTCGATGACGTCGCCGGTGCCGCTGAGCATGAGGATGGTCTCGGCGTCGGCCACCAGCAGCATGGCTTCCAGCTTGCGCAGGTACTTGTCGTTCCTCCAGTCCTTGGCCAGTTCGACACTGGCGCGAACGAGGTTGCCGCCGAATTCTTCAAGTTTCGCTTCGAATTTTTCAAACAGGGTGAAGGCGTCCGCCGTGGAACCGGCGAAGCCGCAGACGATGCGGTCACGGTAGAGCCGGCGGACCTTGCGGGCCCCGTGCTTGACGACGATGGCCTGCCCGAGGGTGACCTGGCCGTCTCCGGCGAGGGAAACGCCCTTTTCGTCCTTGACCGCGAGAATGGTCGTTCCGCGCATTTCTGGCATGAATCTCTTCCTTGTTGAGCGCCCGGGGGGCGGGTTGGGGAAAAGAGTATTCTGGACACTCTGCCGCCCTTGTCAAGGCAACATGCCGGAATTGCCAGGAAATCGGGCGGTTGCGGGGGTCAGGGACAAAAAATCCCAGGACGCAGAAAAAATTGCTTGACGATCGGGCCTCATCTACATAGAAACCGTCTTCTCGACGCGCCCGTAGCTCAGTTGGATAGAGTGCCTGACTACGAATCAGTAGGTCGCATGTTCGAATCATGCCGGGCGCACCACTTGGGAAACAAAGGAGCAAACATGGTTTGCTCCTTTTTTCTTACCCTTGCCAGTCGGGAAAACGGTCTTATATTTGAAGCCGTGTTCTTTGAAAGGGGCCGCCCTGGTTTCGACGGGGATGATGAGGCCAAAGTCGCAGGTCGAGGCGCTGGGAGGTCCTCGTTAAAACCCAGCATACACATAATTGCCAACGACAATTATGACTACGCAATGGCTGCCTAGTTAAATAGGTAACCCTTGCATGACGACACAGATCGTCACATCCGTGCGGTGGATGTCTGATAAGCCGTATCCGGGTGGCAAACCCCATCAGGCTGGCGAAAGGCCGCTGTCTTGACAGCCAATCGCGAGACTACATCCGGGCTGGTTTTCGGGACGCCTGTTCATGGGCTCCCCCGAAGGCGAGATACAGATCATGAACTAAACCTGTAGAAGCTTTGCGCGGAGCATTCTCGGACGGGAGTTCGATTCTCCCCGGCTCCACCAATTCGAATTTTTTCATCGTTGCACGAAAAGCGGACTCCGGTCCGCTTTTCACGTTTCTCCCCCTCCCCTGTCAGCGCTCACGCCGCTTCAACCGTTCGGGACTCCCCTCGCCTTCAGGAGCGACCTGTCCGGCCGGATCGGCACCTTCATGCCGTTTTTCTCCGGCACCATCCAGGAAGAGAAATGTATGACAAGATTGACCGCCGATGCGGATTTGATTAGCCTGCCTGTATGACATTCGACAAGAAAGTCGGATCCTATTATCATATCGTAATATCTGATTATTTAATCCAGATTCGAATCATCGAACGAATCGGCAGCGGAAAAATATTGCCGCAATCATAGCTTGACAATCACACATTGTAAGACAAAATAGGCCGGAAAACGGATTCGTGCGTCCAGGCTTTTCAACGTCGTCTGACGTATGACAACAACGGAGAACACACAAAGATGATATACCTTTTTGCCTGGGTCGC
>CALMTS010000321.1 GCA_937872685.1 uncultured Desulfomicrobium sp. | reverse complement strand
AGGATGTCGAGGCCCTTCAGCGTGATGCGGACAGCGTGCAGAAGCAGATGGACGATCGTGAGGCTGGGTTTGACGCTGTCCTGGAGACTGCGCGGGGCCGTCTCCAGATGCTCGAGGTCATGGCCCGCATGGTCAAGACCAACCCTTACGACATGCGTGTGGCCCTGGCCGAGGCCAAGTACCTGCAGTTGTCCCTGGCCAAGGACTTCCAGCCTCTGGACGCCCTGGCCAGGGAACTTGGGCTCAAGGCCGTCACGGTTCAGTCCCTGGCAGAGGACTTGGAGCGCAAATGGTCCACGGGCCTGGACAAGGATGTGCGGCAGGATGTGATGGCCATTCGTAAGAACGTGGCGGTGGTGGCGCAAAAGTTCAAGGCGTTGCAGAGCCGGGTGGAGAAAGTCAAAGCCCAGGTGGAAGAAATTCAGGCGCGAACCGCCGAGTGGGTCACCACCTTCGAGACCCAGTTGCCGCTGATCTGGAAGGCGGAGTTTCTCGACGCCTCGGAGTTCCGCCTTCTCCCTCAGCCCGGGGTGGATGTCGGCAAGGAATTGACGGACTGGTTTGCGAACCTCAAGCTTTTCTTTGTCAGCCAGTACTCTTCGGTAACTGGCGCCACCGGTGACTGGGCCGGAATTTTCGTCCTTTTCTGGCTGCCTTTCGTGATCGTCGGGTTCATGGCCTACCGGTTTCTGTCCCGCATTTTCGAGAACGGCCATGCAGGCGGGCGTTTGACTTCGGCCTTCGGAATCATCTGCCTGTCCCTGGCCCTATCGCTGCTGGCCGCCTTCCTGTCCGGCATGGTCAAGCAGACTTCGCTCCTTCTGGTCGTCACCCACGTGCTCATGATGCTGGGCGTGCAGGCGCTGGCCTGGGTTTTCCGCAATGTCCGGGGAGTCCTCGAGCGCGATGCCATGCAACCGCTGCTGCCTCTGGTGTTTTTGTCTCTGAGCGTCGGGATTCTGGATTTGCTGCGTCTTCCGCAATGGTTCGAACATCTGGTTTGGGTGTGCCTGCTGGTCCTGAGCAGCCTGTTCTTCGGCATGGTCCGGCCCAAATTGCGCTATGAACGTTTCGTACGCCGCATGCACCCCTTCATCATGGCTGTACTGGTGACAGCGGCGGTGACGGGCTGGGGCAATCTGGCCGTGCTGGCCAGCACCCTTTGGGGCGTGCTGGTGTTGGCCGTGCAGCTTGCCATCGGCGCGACGAGCGTAGTGCGGGTCTTCTTCGAAAAGCTCGAAAAACCCGGCTTCAAGGCTCTGGCCGCAGACCTGGCCGTGACGCTCCTTACGCTTCTGGTCTGGGTCGCCGTGGCCATCGGGATCATGACCTGGGTGACCATCAACCTCGGCACTGGCGCCGTCTTCGAAAAGCTCTCGACCCTGGAACTGAACTGGGGGGACTTCTCCTTCAATTTCCTGCGCCTGGGCTTCGTGCTTCTGCTTTTCCAGATTGTCCGCTCTCTGGCCTCGGCGTGGAAGACGATCCTGGACAATGAAAATCTGCGCTGGAAGAACATCGACCAAGGCGCGGCCGCGTCCCTGCAGCGTATCGGCATCTACTGCCTCTGGCTGCTCTTCGGCCTGTTCAGCCTGAACCTGCTGGGCATCAGCCTGACCAACTTCGCGGTCATCGCCGGCGGCCTGTCCGTAGGCATCGGCTTCGGCATGCAGACCATCATCAGCAACTTCGTCAGCGGGCTCATTCTCCTCTTCGACCGCGCCATCCAGCCCGGCGACATCATCGAGGTCAACGGGATATGGGCCAAGGTCATGAGCGTGAACATCCGCAACACCGAGGTCCAGACCTTCGAGAACGCCAAGATCTTCCTGCCCAACTCGACCCTCATCGCCAACCAGGTCACCAACTGGACTCACCGCAACGATGTGAAAATCCGCCGCGACGTGCTGGTGGGCGTAGCTTACGGTTCCGACGTGCAGCTGGTCAAAAAGATCCTGCTGGAGACGGCCGCAGAGCACCCGGCCGTCATGTCGAGCCCCGAGCCCTGGGTCATCTTCAACGACTTCGGCGCCAGTTCCCTCGACTTCATCCTGCGCTTCTGGGTACGGCACGTGGATTTCGGGCTCTCTTCCTGCTCGGAGATTCGCGAAGCCATTGACGCCAAGTTCCGTGAGCACGGCGTGGAGATTCCCTTCCCGCAGATGGATGTGCACGTGCGCCCCGGCGACGGGGTCGTGAAGGTAGGCAACCAAGGCTGACCTTTCCCGCCCGGAAACGTCAGGGCCGCTTCCCCAGCAGGGAGGCGGCCCTTTTTTTGCGGAATTGTGTGGCCTGGAGGGGGATGTTCCTCGTTGTGTTCGTCACGTGTACGGAAGCCTGTCGCACGTTTTACGAACAGTAGTCCACGAGTTGGAACAGGTTACGAACATAAAAGGAACAGGCCGTTCACAGTTCTTCCGGGACGTGAAAAGAGGGTGTCACTTTTGTGCGTAATTCATTTAACGATTTAGAATTTATATTTTTAATGTTTGATTTTCTGTTGATAAGACTGGTCGTCCTCCCGGAATGAACATAGGGGAACACATTCTGGTTGCTATGGCAGGGGACAAGTGCGGATTCGAGTTACGAACATGTTATGAACAGCATGCCGTCAGGCTGGGGGTACCCCTTCATGCCGCCGGGACCGCCGGATCGTTTCGGGGCGGAGACGGTTGCCTGCTGCTCCCCCCATGGCGGAAGGGATTGCGAACAGACTTGTCCACAGTGTGTATAATTCATTTAATAATTTGTTTTTATTTGATTTTTAAGGAACAATTGTCTGTTCTTGTGTGCAGCGCGCTGGTGTGGATGGGACGCGATGCCTCCCGTTTGGGACAGGACGCATGTTCGGTGAGTGCTCTGCCGGGAGGCGGGGCTGGGCTTTCAGGAAGGCGGAATCAGCGGAGCGTGCGTGCGGCGATTTACCGGGAAAGGGAGGGCGTACCCTGGGAAAAGGCTTCCCAGGTGAAGGTGAAGAGGCACTTGGGTGCGCCCTGCATAATGGTCTGCGTGCGCAGCATGGAGAGTTTCGGGCTGTAGCCCTGGGCGAAGGGTTCATCGCGGGAGCAGGAAAGGGCGTAGCCCAGTTCCGCGTCGAGGCCCATTTCCGCGTAGGCCCTGGCGTACGCGCAATTCGCGACGGCGAAGGACAGGGTGTTGAGTTTCAGGCTGACGTCTTCGATGTCCAATGCCCCGCCTTCGCGCCAGCGCTCCAGGACCGTGGCGAAGTGCCCCAGGCTCGGCTGCTGCGGGGCAAGGCGGGCGAAGGCCTCGCCCGCGCGCCTCGCGTCGTCTTCGATGGCTTCGGTCAGGACCGCAATGGCCCTTGCTGGCCCGATTTCCTTTTCCAGCGAGGCCCGAATCCGGGCGACAAGCCCGGCCTGGGCCGTGCGCATGGCGATCATGCTCATGGGAGCCTCTTTGCTTTCACGGGCGTCTGGAGTAACCGTCAGGCATGTTTGCCATGCCGAAGCCCGCATGTTTTCGGAGCAGTGACCTCCCCGGCCGCAGTCCGGCCCTGGCGGATCGGGACAAGGTCCAGACCGACGAGCCCGCCGAGAGGTTCCTGCGCTGCCGGACCTGCGGTCAGACCGTGGCCCGGGTGCAGGACCGCATCGCGATGAACGGCAGGCATGGGCACGCCCTGTTCAATCCCGCCGGCCACCTTTTCGAGGTCGGGTGCTTCGCCGCGGCGCCAGGCTGCCGCTACGAAGGTGAGTTTACGTTCGAGTTCACCTGGTTTCCGGGATACGCATGGCGGTTTGCCATGTGCCGCCGCTGCGACGCGCATCTCGGCTGGGAGTATCGTGGCGCAGCGGGCGGGTTTGTGGGCCTGATCATGACCGAAATCCGCGAGTCATGACTTGTCCTTATCCTTGTCCTTGGGCTGCCAACTGCAGCCTGTGGGCATGGAGCCTCAGCCATGGATGCCGATTTTGGGGAACACGAACTTGATCAGCACAAGCCAGACTCCGACGATTAGAAGCAGGTAAAGCAGGTCCTGCATATGTCTCTCCTTACGCCATTTCCTGGCGGTGTTATCCGAGCAATTCATCCACCAGCAGCGGCACGCGCAGGGTGGCTTTGTCCCGGTAGATCCGGGCTCCGGGGATTTTTCCCGCCTGGGCTTCCGGGTCGACCACGATCACTTCGGCCCGGGGCGGCGCGTCGTGGGCCAGGTAGGCCGCCGGGTACACGGCCAGGGACGTGCCGACGATCATGAGCACATCGGCGGTGGAGACCACTTCCCGCGCAGCATCCATCATGGGCACGGGCTCCCCGAACCAGACCACGTCGGGCCGCAGCTGGCTGCCCAGGGGGCAGGTCTGGCCCATGCGGATGGAACCGTACCCGATATCCACGGCCCAGTCCGGGTCTGCGGAGCTGCGTGCCCGGCAGAGCTGGCCGTGCAGGTGCAACACGTTCGTGGAGCCGGCGCGCTCGTGCAGGTTGTCCACATTCTGGGTGACGACGCTGACCCGGTGCCCTTGCTCCAGACGGGCAAGGGCCTTATGTGCCGTGTTGGGTTCGACGCTTTGGAGCTGGGCCCTGCGCTGGTTGTAGAACGTAAGCACCATTTCGGGATCCCGGTCGAAGGCCTCGGGCGTGGCCACGTCCTCGATGCGGTGCTTGAACCACAGGCCGCCCGACCCGCGAAAGGTGGGGATGCCGCTTTCGGCGCTGATGCCCGCGCCGGTCAGAACCACGATGTGCCGTCTGTCCATGTCCGCTCCAGGTGGCGCCGGGACCTTTGTCCCGGCATGTCCGTTGATAGCACAGGCACGATGCAAAGGCAAAAAAGGGGTGTTCTTGTGACCGATTGGAATCTTACCGGAAACATTGACCTCGTGGACGCGCACTGCCACCTGCAGGACGGTTTTCTGCGCCACGGCCTGGAGCCGGCCCTGATCCGGGCCCGTGCCGCCGGGGTGCGCATGATGTGCTGCAACGGCACCCACCAGGGCGACTGGGACTACGTGCTGGGCCTTGGCCGCCGGCATCCCGACATCTGCATATCCCTGGGCCTTCACCCCTGGTACGTTGGCGAGCGCGGCCCCAGGTGGCTTGAGCGCCTGGAGGAACTGGTGGCGGACCACCCCGTGGGCATCGGCGAAATCGGATTGGACAATGCCCTGGCGGAACGCAACGACAGTGAGCAGGAAGAAGTTTTTCTGGCCCAGATGGAGCTGGCGGCGCGCCACGACCGGCCCGTGACCATCCACTGCCGCAAGGCCTTCGGCCGTCTGGCGGATCTGGTCGGGGGCATGGCGAAACGTCCGCCGTTCATGATGCTCCATGCCTACGCCGGGTCCCACGAGATGGTCCCGGTTTTCGAGAAGCTGGGTTTTCACATCTCCATCTGCGCTTCCATCACCCGCACGGCCAACCGCAAGGCGCGCCAAGCCTGCGCGCGCGTTTCGGGCGGGCGCCTGCTGGTGGAGTCCGACAGCCCGGCCATAGCGCCTGTGGGCGTGGATTTCGAACGCAACGAGCCGGCCTATCTGCCCATGGTGGTGGAGGTACTGGCCGAGCTGCGGGGTGAGCGGGCGGAGGATGTGGCGGCTTTGACGGCGGCCAATGCGCGGGAGTTTTTTCGGTGTTGCGGGGGCGGGAGAACGGGAAGCTGAAGAAGGAGACTGTGGCAGCGCGGCGGCTTGCCGGTCGGGTTCGCCCGCGGCGGCTCGAAACTCCTTCGCGGGCCTCGTAGAGACGGATCATCGCTGCTTCGAACACCCTCCTGCGCTTCGGGCGGGGGGCGATGATCCGTCAAACGATGCCTGGCTCAGTCAGACAGTCGATCCGCCGCGGGCGAACCCGACCGGCAAGCCTTGGACCGAGGCCAATGGCGGGATTGGCACTGGCTTTTCTGGCCTGCGAACAGAGCATGGCCCGTCATCGCGAGCGCAGCGTGGCGATCCATCTTCGTTTTGTCCCTAAGGGTGAAGAATGGAAATCTCATTCATTTCGGAGGATGACCAATGATGCAATTCGCTAGGACCATGCAGCTCATCGGCGAGGACGGCCTGGCCCGGCTGCGGGGGGCTACGGTGGCCGTGTTCGGCCTGGGGGCCGTGGGGTCCTATGTGGTCGAGGCCCTGGCGCGGGCCGGGGTCGGGGGGCTCGTGCTTTTCGATCACGATACCGTGGGACTGTCCAATATCAACCGGCAGCTCTTCGCCCTGCACTCGACCGTCGGGCTGCACAAGGCCGACGTTGCAGCGGAGCGGGTGCTGGACATCAACCCCGACTGCCGCGTGGAGCCGCGCATCCAGTTCGTGGACGGCGACAACGTGGCCGGGCTCATGGAGAGGCGGTTCGACGTGGTGGTGGATGCCATCGACGGGGTCAACTCCAAGGTCAACCTCATCGTGGCGTCGCGCGAGGCCGGACTGCCCGTGGTGGCCAGCATGGGCGCCGCGGCCAAGCTTGACCCTTCCAAGATCAAGGCTTCGGACATCTCCAAGTCCTTCATGTGCCCCCTGGCCCAGATCATCCGCAAGCGCCTGCGTCGGCGGGGGGTGACGACGGGGGTACGCTGCGTCTTCTCGACCGAGGCGGCGCAGAACAAGAACGAGCCGGTCATCGACGAGGCCCCCGAGCAGGGCGTCAGCGGCCGTCCGCGTTCGCCCATAGGTTCCATCTCCTACCTGACGGGCATGTTCGGGCTGTATGTGGCCGGCGAAGTCCTGCGCATCCTGTTGCAGGCGACTTCAGTTTCCCCTGGCGGGGAGAATGGAGGGGAGGAACGATGAGGCTCCGTGTTGCGCTGTTCCTTGTTGCGATGAT
>CALMTS010000320.1 GCA_937872685.1 uncultured Desulfomicrobium sp. | reverse complement strand
ATGTTTTGCTGCGCCTGATTGATCCTGTTTTGCTCCCGGTACAGGTTGTATCCCGCCGTCGTCATGATCCCGACCATGACAATGACGACGAGCAGTTCTGTAAGCGTGAAGCCTGATTCGGATCGCCGAATTACGGTAATATTCTTGTCAGTTAACACGTATCGCCCCTGTGCGTAAGACTGTCGTCGTGGACACTGAGCCAGCGCTGTTTCTCAGCCTGACGGTCACGGTCCCGCTGCCATAGCCTTCCTCGTTGAACGTGGCCCGCGCAGAGGTTCCTGTACCAAAGCGAATCGTGCCGTCGTAGGAGAGAAGGTTGACCGTTTTGTGGACAATGTCATCTCCGGTGTCCAGACTGCCGTCAGGACCCGAGTCGATTATCTGATAGGATTGCGCCCCTGTATTGAAATCAATTGCCCATGGACGCAACCGTTTCAGCGCGTTCATCTGGGATGTCCGCAAATCCTGCGAGAGTGTGTTCGCGGCCGAGCGCAAATTGTATTCAGGGAGATATTTGAGTAAGAAGAGGCCAGTGATAGCGCCCATAATTCCCAAAATGGCTACCACCACGAGCAGTTCAACCAAGGTCATGCCATGTTGATATTGAAGGTTGGAGTCCAAGTCAGCCTCGCTTGCACGCTATCGTTATAAGAGGTTCTCATTTCCTGCCTTTGAATCCGGTTCCGGTTTCGCTCCCGGTCGGAAAGTCTGCCACGCGAGTCCGTATGAAGAAATGAACAAATTTCGTCTTATTTGCGCAAAAAATGTCAGCTCCGGGTGTCAAGCATTTCAGACGGTTCAGTCATTGAGTTGGGGGCAGGCGTCTGGCTTGACAAAATCCTTAGGGCTAACGTCTTCAATTTTTTGGTATTTGTTCGCGGGGCGCAGAATGCGTAATTGTAGCGCAAAAACCGTTACTGCTTCATGCTCGACCGCTACGCCTTTTTCACCTTTTTATAAGTATAAGCTGGGTTTTCTTTGGTGTCAAAAACTCTTCACATTCAGTGTCGTGTTCTGCGTATAATTGCGAAGCAGGAAGCATGCCGATCTGCGGCTGTTTGGTAGGACTTCACTGATCGTTACATACAATGCATGTGGTTCTTCACTGGAACGAGTCGCCATCAATAATCTCAAAAGCGGCGGCTGTAAAAGTAGAGCGTATGGAGGTGGTGAAATTCAGGAGAATTTCGAGGTGCTGCCCAATCGAAGGGCAAAGGGGGAGAGAAGGATCTGAGGTGCTCTGCGTGCAGAGTGATCAGAGGGAAGATATTTCGTAACTTCCGGAAAAAGCTTGTTGAATTTTTTTGTTGCCCTCCGTGCCGTCACATGGTCCCAGTGTTCGGATGGCCCTGAAAGCGGGCATGGTCCTTTGCGGAGTACCGCGTCGCCTTGCCGGTTTTCACGGTCTGTTATTTTTCCAGAAGCGGAATCTGGACGCGGTTTTTCTTTCCGGGGCGATTGTCAGGCGGCGTATTGCGCCCAACCCTGTCTGGATGAATGCCACAGCCACTCCCGTCTCGTTGAGATAGATGGCGGGTGCGGCGTTTTGGCCTTTGCCGAGTTGGGTGAATGTCTGGGGGCCTGTATCGTGCGGCCTTCCGAAAGGCGGGGGGCAGACGGCCGTCCCCGTAGTGAAGTGCGTGACCCACAGACGGCTGTCCCCTTCCGGCTGGCACGCCGTCCCTGTCGGGACAATACTGGTGAAGAGCAGTGTTGCTCCGAGAACCGTCGCCTGGTTCAGCACTCGCTCTCCCTCGACCGGAAATATGATGCGCCATCCTGAGTCCGAATCCTCTTGACGTTCACGGCTGGGACAGTCCTCGACCGGCGCGGGGACTGCGCTGGGGGAGATTGCTGTTCCGGGAAATTCTGAAGAATTGTCAAGTTGCGCAGGTGCGTCGGCCAGGACTGAGTCTGGCGTCAGGAACAGTTCGGTCGGGTCCACCGTGCGCCAGGTTTTCTGGCCACCGGTTTCGGGCTCCATGATGGCGTTGAAACTCATATTCCGGTTTTGGCGCGTATCCTCCCGGTCGAAAAGACGGCCAGTGCCAAAGAAGACCCAGAGGCGCCCCGTTTCATCAAGGGCCGCAGCGGGTGCCGCCGTCACGGCCTGGCCTGCGTCAAAGAGTGTCGAGACGGACCAGCCGGACGGATCTTGATTTTCGGTGAGAAGGCGCCACATTTTTCCCCCGTGATCCTGATGGGTTCCGCTCACGGTGCCGAAATAGACGATATCTGTCTTGAATTCGCCCGGCCCGGGTTTGCCGAGATCCAGATCGATGGCAACCGGCTCGGAGACGAACGTGTCCTCTTCGACGATGGCGTAAGGCGTAGCATCCTTGGTGGCCTGCCCGGTCGCGTCGAGGGTCGCGACCACGCCTTCCGACGCGAGGGCTCGAAGATCAAGGACAAAGATGCGCCCCGGCTGTTCGCTGGTGGTTGAGGATAGCCTGGAACTGGCAGCTCTTCCGTCTTTATCGGCAGGCCCCGAACCAAAGACAAGGAACCAACGGTTCGAAGCGGCGTCGGTGGCGCCGGGTGAGGACATGGGAATGACAGCGGGGCGGCATGTCGTGAAGCCCTGCCGGGGCAGGGTGAGCTCCGCGAGCAGCTTCGGCGGGCGTTCCGGATCGGTGATATCCATGATCACATATGCAGAGGTCGCGGTGTGATCAATGGCCGGATTGAAGCCATCTCCGTCAGTCTTGTCGATATCGACCTCGATTTCGGCTCCACCCATGCGCATGCCGGCGACCAGGACCGTTCCCCACCCGTACGGATGAGTTGCGTTGTCCAGAGGGGTCGTGCCGTCGGGGCCGAAGAAGATGCGGGCGTCAAAGACCCGTGGCTTGAGATCCATGTAGGCGGCGTGCAGATTTTCCCCGTAGTCGGGGCGCATGAGCCATTTGAGGTGCGGCAGGAGATTGAAGGGTACATATGCCCAAAGTTCCATGGATAAGGGATACTCCGTCCTGCCGTCCGTCACCGATTCAAGCCCGGTGTCCCGGCCACCGGGGAGGCCGGCGTTGAAAGCGTGCAGCATGCCGTCGTTGGCTCCGGCGTAGATGACCTGCCGTCGCTGGGCGTATTTCTTGGCGAATGCCTCATAGGTTTTGTCGCCGTAGATCAAGTTGTACTTCTCGGATGGACTGCCCACGGGAACGGGAGCGGAGTTGATGATGTCCCCAAGGCGCCACGTCGTGCCGTTTCTGGTGCGGCTTCTGACGGTGTCAGGTATTCCGCAGACGGTGGCGTTTCCCACTTCCGCGCCCCTGATGAAATCGACCTGCCGCTTGGCCAGCGTGGATTGAAAAGAGTCAAACGAAGCCGGGTCGGTCCTGCGCAGTTCGTCGATGGCCCTTTGCACCGGAATGGAGAGGTCCTGGCCGAGAGCGCCCGGGAGGGATTCGTACAGGGTGAGGTAGTTGTAGAACATATCGCTATTGTTCAATGATGCCGGTTCTTCGGGGAGTTCAAAGGGCTGAATTTCCCCAGCATTGGGCACCATGTCCCGATTTTTATCCACAAAGGTGAAGATGTGGCGTTGCCGCGCCGGGCTCGAGTAATCAACGCGCTGTCTGACCGCGTCGCTGTCCGTGAGTGAATCGAGGAAGGTCGATGTCGACCACGGGAAGCGGAGGTCCAGGATGGAATTCAGCGCCGTGGAGTTCTTTTCCGAAGCGGTGATGCGCCCGTCGCCGTCAT
>CALMTS010000319.1 GCA_937872685.1 uncultured Desulfomicrobium sp. | reverse complement strand
ATGATGACGGAGCCCACAAGCAGGGCCAGGCACATGGAGGAGAAGCTGACGGTCTTGAGCAGGCTGATCGTGGATTCCTGCAGTTCCATGACGTTCAGCTTGACCAGGTACGTGGGCAGGGCCAGGCCACGGCTGACAGCGACGATGAGCATGATGGTGGCCATGACCATCTTGATCATGTGCGGTTTGACGTAGGTCGTGCCGATGGCGCCGAGCTGCACGCCCAGCAGGGACCCGCCCAGGATGATGAGCACGAGGCGGATGTCGACCATGCCGTGCATGGCCCAGTTGATGGTGCCGCCCATGCCCATGGCGAAGGCGATGACCAGTTCGGTGGCGGACGCCATGAGTCCGGGGACGCCCAGGACGTAGATCATGCCGGGCACGCCCACGAACCCGCCGACGGCGATGGTGGCGGCCAGCATGCCGGTGGCGAAGCCTACGGGGACCGTGAACCACAGGGAGATGCGGATGCCGGAGCGCGGGAAGTTGATCATGGGCCACAGCTCGATCTTCTGCAGGCGCTTGGCCAGGGGGGTCATCTGGTCTTCGCCGCCGCAACGTGCGCACTTGATGGCGTCTTTCATGACGTAACCGCCCACGAAGACAAGCACGAACACGAAGGACAGGCTGACGTAAAGGTCTGATCCGGCGGGGCCCCACATGGCCAGGATGATGCGCTGGATCTGGATGCCGATCTGAACTCCGATGCCGGCCGAAGCGGCCATGATCAGGCCCATCTTCACGTCCACCTGGCCGTAGCGGTAGCGTTTGATGGCGCCGACCAGGGCCTTGGGAAACTTGTGGCACATGTTGCTGGCGACGGCCACGGTGCCGGGCACGCCCAGGCTCATCATGCCGGGCGTGAGCACGAAGGCCCCGCCGGAGCCGATGAATCCGCTGACCAGCCCGCCGATGAATCCGACCAGGAACAGGAAGATGATGGCCATGACGCTGAGGTCGATGAATTTGGTGGGATCAAGGCTTAAGATATCCATTTCGGTTTCTCCTTCAAACGTTCGATCAGGCGTTGAGAACGGGCCGCTGGGCCGGGCGCTGGGTCGCTTCGACGGTCTTGCGCGTTTCCTTGGTGATGGCGTTCACGCCGAGCACCTGCCACAGGTTGTTCGCGAATTCTCCATGCAGGTAGGAGACGGCGAACACCGTTACGATGGGACCGGCAGCCCAGAACGATCCCTGGGCGAAATGGGCGGCGATGTTGTCCCCGTACGCGAAGAAGCCCGTGTAGAAGGCTGCGGTCAGGGCGCCGAAGAGGATGGTCTTTCCTATGGGTTTGCTGTTCGACTGTTTCGTGGCCATTGAATTCTCCGTGGTTGTGTTGTCCGCCTGTGGCGGTTGAGTTCGTAGGGTGATGCGCTGCCGGTCACTTGACCGTGAACAGGGCCAATCCGGTCTGACCAAGTACCTGCTCGCCCTCTTCGGGTTCGCTCAGGATGAATTCGATCCGGCCGCAGGAGCGCACCAGCGTGCTGACGGCCTCGTCAATGGTTCCGAATCTGACCTCGTGGTCGACATTGAGATTGTGCCGGGCGGCGGCTTCCTTCCAGGCCTCCGCCGCCCGTGCTGCCAGTTGTGAGAATGACCTCCTCCAGACGGGGTCCTGCTTGGGCATGCCGACGCTCAGGAGCAGAAGGTCGCTGCCCATCCGTTCGGCGACGCCGATGGCGTATTGTCCCAGCCGTTCGGAGAAGGAGCACCCGTGGCCGATGACCAGGATGCGCCGTCGGCCCGTGCCCGTGTGGCGGAAAACGTCCGCGGCGAGCATCAGTTCGCCGGCTTCGGCCAGGGCGACGGCCTCGGAGTAGTCAGCCATGCGATCCTGGACCGTTCGTGCGCGGCGCAGGGTCGGAGAGTTTTTTCGGGAATTGCCGGTGAGCCAGTTGCGGGGCATGCGATTCTTCCTTTCTTCGATGTTCGGGCGGCCTACTTGGCCTGCAGGACCGGACGCGGACGGTTCTCGACCTTCTTGCCTGACTCGGGCCGGGCGTTGGCGCGGGGCCGGTCACCCTTGAGCAGGAGGGTGGATTCCTCGCTCAGGTTGCGTTCCGCAAAGGCGGCTGCGGCATAGGTCGTTTCGATGGTTTCACGGATGGTGCTCATTTTGCTAACCTCGCGTTAGATGTGTTGCAGCGTGATTAACAAGGCTCGTGCCAGTTTTGAATTTCACGATAACAATCCGACTTAAAACGAATAATTTCTCAGTGGCAAAAGAGGGGCGTAGGGGGTATGTTGCAGATTGCAGCGGGTCTTTCGTGAAACTGCCTGTACGGCAGGCATGCGGGGGAATGGTGCAGATTGCAGCGGTGTTGCAGATTGCAGCGGCTCTGGGCCGGTCACGGGGAAATGCATTCCGGGGGATCAAGTGATGTTTTTTCGCAAACAGGAAGTCGAAGCGCCTGAAACCCAGGCAGATCCGACTGGATTGAGGGCCAGGTGCGGCCAGGCGGACCTGCCGGAGAGCGTGCGCGAGGCGCTCGAGAGCGAGATCGGCCGCATGGAGAAGACCGATGCGGCGGTGGCGGAATATTCCATCGCGCTCAATTACGTGGAGACGATTCTTGCCCTTCCGTGGAGCGCCCTGACGCAGGACAACCTCGACCTCGCCCAGGCGGCGCAGGTTTTCGACAACAGCCACGCGGGCCTGGGGCAGGTCCGGGAGCGGGTGCTCGAGCATCTGGCCTCGCGGGTGCTGCAGGTCGGCCGGCCGGCCTCGCTGCTCATTGTCGATGACGAGCCCATCGCCCGTTCCAATCTGCGCCATGCGCTGGCCAGGGAAGGGTATGCCGTCGAGGTCGCGGCCAACGGCGAGGAGGCGCTCGCGCTTCTGGCCCGCCAGGAGTTCGACTGCATCGTGACGGATCTGAAGATGGACCGCATGGACGGCATGCAGCTCCTGCATGAAGCCGGGAAAGTGGCCCCCGAGACGAAGTTCATCGTGGTCACGGGGTACGCCACGGTCGATACGGCCGTGCAGGCGCTGAAGACGGGGGCCGTGCACTACCTGTCCAAGCCCATCGACCTCAAGGAACTGCGGGAAGCCGTGCGTTCCGTCCTGCTTTCGCGGACCAGACGCTATGCCAGCCGTGCGCCGATCCTGTGCTTCGTGGGTCCCCCCGGGGTGGGCAAGACCTCCGTCGGCCGCGCCATCGCCGAAGCCCTGGGCCGGCGCTTCTACCGCATGTCCCTGGCCGACCTGCGCGACGAGGCCGAACTGCGCGGCCACCGCAGAACGTACGTCGGGGCCATGCCCGGGCGCATCATCCAGGCCCTGCGCAGCGTGGGCGTGCGCAATCCGGTCTTCATGCTCGACGAGATGGACAAGATCGGCCAGGACGTGAAGGGCGACCCGGCCATGGCCATGCTCGAAATCCTCGATCCCGAACAGAACTCCCGCTACGTGGACCGCTACCTCGAGATGCCCTTCGATCTCTCCGAGGTGCTTTTCATCGCCACGGCCAACGGGGTGGAACGTCTGGCCGGCCCCTTGCTGGACCGGCTGGAGGTCGTGCAGTTCTCGGGGTATTCCGAAGGCGAGAAGCTCGATATCGCCACGCGGTTTCTCCTGCCGCGCCAGCTGCGGGGGCACGGGCTGGTCAATCCGTTCCCTGCGGTCCTGCCCGACGCCCTGGTGCGCATCATCCGCGAATACACCAACGAATCCGGGGTGCGCGGCCTGGAGCGCGAGATCGCGCGCCTGTGCCGCAAGCTGGCAAGGCTTCGGCTGGACGGCGGTCCCGAGGCCATCGCCGCTCCCGTGGGCGCGGCAGGCGCCTCCGCGCTGCTCGGCCCGCCGCGCTTCCGCCACGACGCGGCCGATGCCGGAAGCCTCGTGGGCACGGCCACGGGGCTGGTGTGGTCGGAGACGGGCGGGGAGATCATTTTCGTCGAGGCCACGCGCATGACCGGCCCCGGGCAGCTCATCCTGACCGGGTCCCTCGGCGGGGTGCTCAAGGAGTCGGCCCAGATCGCCCTGAGCTTCATCCGCAGCAACTCCGGCGCACTCGGCGTGGCCGCGAACTTCTTCGAGGGGCATGACATCCACATCCATATCCCCGCCGGCGGAATCGCCAAGGACGGGCCCTCGGCCGGGCTGACCATCGCCGTGGCTCTGGTTTCGCTCCTCACGGGGCGTCCGGCGCGTTCGGACGTGGCCCTGTCCGGCGAACTCTCCCTGGTCGGGCGGGTGCTTCCTGTCAGCGGGGTGCGCGAGAAGGTTCTGGCGGCCCTGCGCGGCCGGGCCGCCATGGTTGTCCTGCCTGCGGCCAACGCGGCCGATGTGGAGGCCCTGCGCGAGAGCGTCGGCGAAATGCCGCCGGTGACCCTGGTCAACCGGGTGGAGCAGGCGCTTGCGGTGGCCCTGGCCGCCGAAGGGGGGGCGTCATGTACGGATTGATCTCGCGTTTCGCCAGCGGCAAGATCCGCCAGATCGTGCTTTTCGGCATGATCCTGAGCATTATGGGGTTTTCCGTGCTGGGGGGCATTTCGTACCAGTATCTGCTGCAGATCGAGGAGGCGCTGGCCCTGGCCGAGGTTGTCGACGACCTGAGCAGCGACATCCTGGAAATCCGCCGCTACGAAAAGAACTACCTCCTCTACGCCCTGGAGGAGGATTATGTGGAGACCCTGCGTTTCTGCGACCGTGCGCTGGACATCATCGACCGCATCGAGCCTCCGGAAGGGGGGCTCATCGGTGCGGACCGCCAGGGGCTGGAAACATTGTCCCGGCTGAAGGCCGATCTGCGCACCTACAAGGAGAGTTTTTCGCGGTTGGGCACGTTCCGGGGCGCCGACGAGGTCACCCAGGTGGACGCCCTCGGGCCGACCCTGCGTGATCAGGGCAAGGAACTGGTGGAGATGGTGCGCTCGTTTGTGGTGAACCAGCGTGAGCGCATCCTCGGGATCGTCGGCACGCTCAAGCACCAGCTTTCGGTGGCCATCGCCGCATTCCTGGGAGTGGCCACATTTTTCTCCTGGCTGGTGGGGCGCAGGATTTTCGGGGCGTTGCGAATCATCGAGAGTTCCGCGCGCCAGATCGTGCAGGGTAACTTCGAGCCCCTGCCCCTGCCCGACACGAGCGACGAGACCCGCGGCGTGGTGAAGGCCTTCAACCACATGATCGAGGAACTCGAGCGAAGGCAGTACCAGCTCCTTCAGGAAAAGAAGCTTGCCTCCCTGGGCGTGCTGACCTCGGGCATAGCCCACCAGCTCAACAATCCCCTGAACAACATTTCGACCTCCTGCCAGATCCTGCAGGAAGACCTGCGGGAAGGCCTCCCCCCCGACACGGAACTGACGGGCCAGATGCTCGACAACATCTACCAGGAGGTCAGCCGCTCCCGGGACATCGTCAAGGGGCTGCTCGAGTTCGCGCGGGAGACGGAGTTCTGCCTCAAGGACGTCGCCCTGCAGCAGGTCGTGCAGCGCGCCGTGACGCTGGTGTCGAGCGAGGTGCCGACCGGCGTGCGGATCGTGACCGATATCCCGGGGGACATCCGGCTCCCCCTGGACAGCCAGCGCTTTCAGGAGGTTCTCCTCAACCTCATGATCAACGCCATCCACGCCATAACGCCTCCCGGGACGATCACCCTTTCGGCCCGGTCCGTCCCTGGCGCCGGCGAGGTCCTGCTGCAGGTCTCGGACACGGGTTCGGGAATTCCCAAGGAATACCTCGGGCGCATCTTCGACCCGTTCTTCACACTGAAGGAGACGGGGACGGGGCTCGGGCTTTCCGTGGTCTTCGGCATCATCAAGAAGCACGGGGGCAAGGTGGATGTGGACAGCTCTCCCGGGCAGGGCACGTGCTTCACCATTCATCTGCCCCAGGGCGGATTTGAGGAGGGCGTCTCATGACCGGCCGTCACTCCGGCGCAGGGGAGGGGGGTGCGCCTCCCGCCGCAGGGCGCATCCTGGTGGTCGACGACGAGCCCATCTCCCGCGACAACCTGGCCCTGGCGCTCAGGCGGCACGGGCACGAGACCGCCACGGCCGCCAGCGGGGCCGATGCCCTCGCGCTCCTGCAGGACGGGGATTTCGACATGGTCCTCACGGATCTGATGATGGAGGGTATGGACGGCCTGGCCCTGCTGCGCGCGGTCAAGGAACGTCTCCCCGACGTCGAGGTCGTGGTCATCACCGGCTACCCCACGGTGGATACGGCCGTGGAAGCCATGCGCGCCGGAGCCTACGACTATCTGGCCAAGCCCTACCGCATCGACGAGGCGAGGCTGTTGGTGCACAAGGCCCTGGAGAAACGCCGGCTCAGGCAGGAAGTCGCCCGCCTGCGCGAGCAGCTCAAGGACCGCACCCTGCCCGTGCCGCTCCTGGGGGAGGCGCCGTGCATGCAGGAACTCAAGCGGACCATCGCCCGCATCGCCCCGTCGGACGTGAACGTGCTCATCCTGGGCGAGACGGGCACGGGCAAGGAAGTGGCCGCCCGCATGGTGCACCTCTTCAGCCGCCGTTCCGATGGGCGGTTTTTGGCCATCAACTGCGGCGCCTTCAACGAGGAACTGCTGGAGAGCGAGCTTTTCGGACACGAGCAGGGCGCCTTCTCCGGAGCGACCCGGCAGAAGAAGGGGCTCTTCGAAGCCGCCGAAGGGGGCACGCTCTTTCTCGACGAGGTGGGGGAAATGTCCCTGGCAATGCAGGTCAAGCTGCTGCGTTCCGTCCAGGAACGGACCATCCGCCGCGTCGGCGGCACCGCGGACATCCCCGTGGACGTCCGGCTGGTGGCGGCGACCAACAAGGATCTGCGCACCGAGGTCGAAGCGGGGCGCTTCCGGCAGGATCTCTATTTCCGTCTCAACGTCCTGGTCCTGAACATGCCGCCGCTGGCCCAGCGGCTCGCGGACCTGCCGCTCTTGGCCCACTACTTCGCGGAGAAGGCGGCGCGGGAGTCCGGCCGCCCTGCGCCGCGCATCTCGGCAGAGGTGCTGGACACCCTTTCGCGCTACGCCTTTCCGGGCAACGTGCGCGAACTGCAGAACATCGTCGAGCGCGCCGTGGTCTTCTGCACCGGTGACGAGATTCTCCGGTCCCATCTTTCCCCCGAGCTGCTCGACGCGCCGATGCACGTCGTGCGGGCCGGAGAGCGCCAGCCCATGACCCTGGAGGAGTGCGAACAGGAGCAGATCGCCTGGACCCTGGAGCACACCGGGGGAAACCGCACCCTGGCCGCAAAGCTCCTGGGCATCGATCGCGCGTCCCTGTGGCGCAAGATGAAGCGCCACGGGCTGCAGGACGGGCAGTGACGCCGGCGTCCCCGGATTGCGCAGGGTTTTGCCGGGACTGCGGGCGGGAACATGTCCTGCCCGCCGGTCCGGCCGAGCCGCACGCGCGGGAGCTCATGGCCGAACTCGAGCGGTGCGGAAGCATCGGCCTGGGCCGTGACGGCGACCCGCGGCTTGGACTCGAGTACCTCCACGGGCCGGCCCGCGGGCAGATGTTCGGGGTGCTGGCCTGCCGGGACAGAGCCGGGCGGGAGCATGTGCTCAAGGCCTTTTCCGGCCAGTACAACGGCATCTGGCTTGTGCCCGGCTGGGTCCCGCCCATCCTCGACCCGCAGGAATTCATGCGGGTGACCGGGCGGGACGAACCGCGCATCAAGGAACTGACCCGGCGCATCGCCGCCCTGCCGGCGGACGCCCCCCTGCGACGGACCCTGCTCGCCGGGCGCCGGGAGCTTTCCCGCGATCTGATGGCGCGCATCTTCGACCTCTACCGGCTGACCAATTTCCGGGGCCTGAGCCGGAGTCTGGCCGAGGTCTTCCCGGGACGGATGCCCACGGGCACCGGGGAGTGCTGCGCGCCCAAGCTGCTGCATCATGCGGCCAGGCTCGGCCTTGCGCCCCTGGGGCTGGCCGAGTTCTACCTGGGCAGGGAGAACAAGGCCGCCACGCGCGCCCATGGGCACTTTTACGCCCCCTGCGAGGAGAAGTGCCGGCCCATCCTGGGATTTCTGCTCTGCGGGGCCCGGGAGCTGCGCCAAAGCATTTGACCGGAGAACACGGCCGGACCGGATGGAAACCGGGCCTTGCCACCCGGGCGTACTTGCGGCAAGGCCCGTCCATGACCGCACAATCCGCCTCCATCTACCGTCGCATCCTGCATGTTTCCATGCCCCTGGTCGCCAGTCTCGGCGCGACCACGGTCATGGAGTTCACGGACCGCCTTTTCCTGGCCCACTACTCCCTTGATGCCATTGCCGCGGCCACTCCCGCCGGGATCATGGCCCTGCTGGCCATGACCATTTTTCTGGGCACCACCGGGTACGTGTCGGTCTTCGTGGCCCAGTACACGGGACAGGCGAGGCCGGAAATGGTCGGCCGGGCCGTCTGGCAGGGCGTGTACGTCGCCGCCCTGGGGGCCGCGGTTCTGGCGTTTCTGGCCGGGTTCGCGGATGAGATATTCGCTCGCAGCGGCCATCCTGCAGGCGTGGTGGCCCTGGAAGCGGTCTATTTCCGCACCCTGTGCCTGGGTTCCGGCGTGCACCTGGCCGGCGCCGCCCTGGCCGGCTTCTTCACCGGGTTGGGGCGAACGCGGGTGGTCATGCTGGCCAACGCCGCCGGCATGCTGGTCAACATTCCCCTCGACTACTGCATGATCAACGGCATCGGTCCCTTTCCGGAAATGGGCATCTTCGGTGCCGGCCTGGCCACGGTCGTGTCCTGGGGGGTGGTCACGGCGCTGCTCTGGGTTGCCATCCGGCGTCCTGAGAACGCCGGGTTCCGGCTACGGCGGGACTGGAGGCTGCGGCCGGACCTGTTGCTGCGGCTCATGCGCTACGGCTTGCCCAGCGGCATGGAGTTCTTCCTCGACATCCTGGCCTTTACGGTCTTCATCTGGGTGGTCGGCAGGCTCGGCACCATGGAACTGGCCGCAACCAACATTGCGCTCAACATCAACGCCCTGGCCTTCATGCCGATGGTGGGCTTCGCCATGGGGACGAGCACCCTGGTCGGACAGGCCATGGGCGCCGGGAAGCCCGACGAGGTTACGGCCGTTGTCCGGGCGAGCCTGCTCCTGACGTTCGCCTACCTCGGCCTCCTGTCGGTATTTTTCCTGGCCGCGCCAGAGGCGATCATCTCCCTGTTCCAGCCTCGCGACATGGACGCCGCAGCCTTCGACACCGTGATGGAAACGGGGCGCGTGCTGCTCATGATCGTGGTCGCCTATCTCTTTTTCGACGGTGTCAGCTTCATCGTCTACGGGGCGCTGAAAGGGGCCGGCGACACGTTCTTCGTCATGACCTCGCGCCTGGCGCTGGTCGCAGGCGTCATGATCCTGCCCCTGCTGGCGGGCATGCGGTTGGGCTTTGGGCTGCTGTACTTCTGGGGGGTGAGCTGCACCTTTCTGGTCAGCCTGTCCCTGTTGGGATGGTGGCGCTACCGGCGCGGCGCGTGGCGGGAGATGCTGGTGGTGGAAAAAATGCCGCCCGGCTGAACCGGGCGGCAAGGGAAGCTATTGTGCGGAGCGGATGGCCTGGATGGTGGCGGGGTTCATTTGCCCGTTGACCTGCAGGCCGTGGGACTGCTGGAACATGCGCACGGCGTTCTCGGTCTTCTTGCCGGCGATGCCGTCGGGCGTGCCCACATCGTAGCCCATGTTCGAGAGCTTGGTCTGCACTTCGAGCACGACGTCCCTGGTCACGGCCGTCGAGCCGGCTGCAGCGGCGGCCGGGACGGAGGCGGGCGCGACGGCCGCGCCTGCGGCGCCGTACCTGTAGTAGGTCTGCGGGGTCTTGGAGACGATGAAGTTCACGGCGTCGTTGATGCAGATGCGCAGCGCCTTCTCCGTAGGCGTGTTCTTCCACCCTCCGAGCCCTGCAGCAAGGCCGCCGGCGCCGGCATAGCCGCCGATCAGCCCGCCCATGTTCACGTCCGTGGCCTCGCCTTCGACGCTGGTCGCGGCCACGATGCGAGAGGTGCGCGTGTCCACGATGCGCACGTCGATGGCCATGTGCGACCTGCGGAATCCGCCGGTCAGCGCTCCGAGCACGCCTCCGCCGAATCCGCCTCCGCCGCCCTGCATGCCGGATGACCCGCCTTCAAATTCCGTGACAGCCCCGACGATCAGAAGTTCGGCTCCTTCCACCTCGCCGATGGGCGCCGCTGTTTCCTGTTTGATGCGTCCCGATGCGCCCAAGTCCTGCTCCGTCAGCACGTCGCCAAGGATCTGGCGGTCCAGGACGATGAACCTGTTGGTGTTGAACAGGGCCGTGACCATCTGGTCGGCCATGCCGTCACCGATCTGGCCGGTCCACCATCCGCCTCCGGTCTTGTCCGTGAATTTTGCCACGGCGATGCGCGCCTTGGGACCGTTGTAGGCCTCGGCCTGGGCCTGGTCGATGGTGGGACTGTTCTGGCCCTGGGTGACCGTGGTCTGGGTGCCGGGCGTGACGCAGGCGGCGAGCAGGAGTGCGGTCATGATACCCGCGGCCATTCCGAGAGAGCGAAATTTCATACGGACCTCCTTGTTTTCTCAGGATGCGAAAGTTGGTTTCGGTATTTGAACATGGATATGTTCATGATTTGAAAAACGCGGAAAAGCAAGGATTTGCACGATTCATGCGAGAAGTTCTTCTGTCATGGGGGCGGCGGTGACGCATGACCGGGATCGAAGTGCCTGTCCGGCCGGGCGGTTCCGTCATGGCGCCCGCATGGAGCCAGTCCGGTCACATGCTCTGCGTGCATCCTGATTGCGCACGGCGGTCTTTTACGTAGACGTTGCCCGGTATGGACTTGGCGTAACCTTTGACCTGGGCCGCCTTTTCACCCAGGGAGTGCAGACTGCACGAGCTTACGTCCTTGAGGCATTCCACGATGCCGATGGACACGGAGACAAGGGGGAAGTGCTGTTCCCTGCCGTCCCGCCCCTTGCCCGGTATCCAGCCGCGCTCCCGATCCTGACGGTGGTAGTGGCGGGGGATCAGGCGTTTGAAACACCGTACGACGGCCTTGCAGATGCGTTCCGCCTTGTCCGGCGAGACCATGGCCACGAAATCGTCCCCTCCGATATGGGCCAGAAAATCCCCGCTGTCGCCGTGCCGGGCGATGGCCCACGTCATGATGCGTCCCAGCAGCAGGATGACGAGGTCTCCGTCCTTGAACCCGTAGACGTCGTTGTAGGCCTTGAAATGGTCCAAGTCGGCATAGAGCATGGCGAAGGGACGCCCGCGCCTCAGGGTGGCTTCGACCTCCTTCTCCAGGGCCACGTTGCCGGGGATGCCGGTCAGCGGGTTCGTGCCCTTGGCCATCTCGACCTGGACCTGGGCCAGGGTGGTCAACATTTTCTGCACTGTGACCACGCCCATGAATTTACCGCAGCTGGTGACGATGACTTCGTCGTAAGCCTTGAGCATTTCGCGCGTGTTGGCGTCCTTGGCCACGGACTCCACGGGCTCGCGCTCGTCGGCGATCATGGGCTCCGGGTCCATGAGCAGGGACACGGGTTTTTCACCGTACAGGGCCCGGCCGTAGAGCGTGGCCAGATGACGGTCCAGATTGTAGCCCATGACGAGCCCCAGAGGCGTTTCGTCATCCACCACGACCACGCTCGAAAGGGACGGGTTGGTGGAGAAGATGCGTTGCACGGACTGCACGGGGGTACGCGGACTGACTGTCATGGTCTTCTGGGCCAGTTGGCCGATGGGGATGGAGCACGACAGCCGGTTCAGGGCCTCCTGGCGCAGCGGGACGAGGTCTTTCATGTCCAGAGGGGTTTCGGGTTTGGGGAAATGGGGCCTGCTCAGGAAGAAGCCCTGGCCGTAATGGACCCCGATTTCGACCAGCGCCCCGGCTTCGCCCTTGGTTTCTATGCCCTCGGCGATGATTTCCGAGCCGATGCGGTTGGCCAGGGTGACCATGGCCTCCATAAGCGCCCGGCGCACCGGGTCCCTGTCGATGTCCCGGACGAGGGACATGTCGACCTTGATGAAGTCCGGTTTGAGCGCGGCGATGGTGGACAGGCCGGAGTAGCCCGTCCCGGCGTCGTCCACGGCGATCTTGAAGCCCTGGCTGCGGTAGTGATCGAGGGTCTTGTGGAAGGAGGTGAAGTCTTTGATGGAGTGGCGCTCGGTGATCTCGAAGACGATGTTGCCGGGTTCGAGGCCGTGGTTCCTGATGAGTTCCAGGGTTTTGCCGGGAGCGAAGTCCGGGTCGACCACGGTTCTGGGGTGGATGTTCAGGAAGATCCTCTGCCCGGGGGCGAGGCGCCCCACGCTCTCGAAGGCCTTGGCCCGGCAGGCCTGTTCCAGGGCGAAGAGCTGGCCGGTCTGTTCCGCGAAGTCGAAAAGCACTGCCGGCGATTCGAACTCCGAACCCCGGGGGCCGCGTGCCAGGGCTTCCCACGCCAGAACCGCGCCCTTCTTGAAGTCGTAGATGGGCTGGAAGAGCATCCGGATCTGTCCGTTGCGCACAATGGACCGGAACACTGCCGACAGTTTGATGGTTCCCGGGGCGATGGTGCCCGCGGCCATGCGCCGGGCGTCGTCGATGGCTTCGTGGAGCAGGGCTTCCTTGTCCAGGAACGTCGATTCGTGGAGAAGTGCGAAGCCGACCTCGATCTCGAATTCCCTGCCCAGGGTGGGGATGGTGTGCTTGCGCAGCTCTCCCTGCAGAGAGATTTTCAGGCTGAAGGCCAGGTCCATGAGGCGGCTTTCGTCTGGAGCCGGGACGCTGCACAGAAGCATGGCCTCCCCGGGCCCGATACTCAGGGCCCGTCCGGCCTGCATGGCGGGATGGGCCTGATTGTGCGAGTCCAGGCCTGCGAGAAGGAGGTTCTCGATTTCCTCTGTGACGTGCCTGCCGTAAAGTTCCAGGCACAAGGTGAAGTCCTTGAGCCGGCAGACGAAAATGCTCAGCATGTGGTGGGTGTGCAGAAATTTCTTTACGCTGAAAAATGGCTGCGCGGCCTCCGTCTGGACCGCGGCCGGGGAATGAAGCATGGTGTTTTCCTCGGAAGCGTTGTTGCGGACCGTCGCCGTATGCATCGCGGGCCGTGACATGCCTTTTGAGCGAAGTCGTGTTTCGGCATTGCGACAGGGTTGTGACAATGCCGTGGCGGTTGTGTTGAGTCCCGGGCATGTGAATGTTACAGGAATTTCATCGCATTGTCACAATTCTGTCACGTATGCACTGTAGCCCGTTCAGGGTGGGGACGGCTTCAGGTTGTCTGGCCGATCGTCACCAAGGGGGAATAATGGCTCACAAGATCGTCGTCATTGAAGACGAACCGGATATCGCGAATCTGCTGGCCTTTCATCTGAAGTCGAACGGGTATGACTGCTTCGTGGCCAGGGACGGCAAGAAAGGGTTGCAACTGGTCCAGAGCGAAAGGCCTGATCTCGTCCTGCTGGACCTGATGCTGCCAGGCATGAGCGGCATCGACGTGTGCAAGGCCGTCAAGGGCAGCGCCGATTGCGCCCACATACCGATCATCATGCTTACGGCCCGGGGGGATGAGGTCGACAGGATTCTCGGCTTCGAGCTGGGGGCCGACGACTATGTCATCAAGCCTTTCAGCCCACGGGAACTCATGCTGCGCATCAAGACGGTGCTGCGCCGCAACGTGAACGTCCTGCCCAAGGTGCAGCACTGGCAGCGCGAGGGGCTTGCGGCCGATTTCGAGGCATATACGCTTTTGGTGGACGGGGTCGACGCGCATCTCACGCCGACGGAGTTCAATCTTTTCGGGGAATTCGTGCGCAACGAGGGCAAGGTTCTCTCCCGCGAACAGCTCCTGAGCAACGCCTGGGGATACGAGTTCGAAGGCTATTCCCGCACCGTGGACACCCACGTGCGGCGGCTGCGCAAGAAGCTCGGCCCCTATGCCGACTGGCTGGAGACGGTCCGCGGCATCGG
>CALMTS010000318.1 GCA_937872685.1 uncultured Desulfomicrobium sp. | reverse complement strand
GACGGGATCGTGTCCGGCGGATGACAATTCTTGAGCGAGATGTCTATACAACTTGACGGGTTGTACGTGACGGCCGGCTGGTGGGAGGCACGCTGCGCGCGGCATGTTCCGCGCGCAGCGTTGGTCGTGTGCGGAGGCCGCACCGGGCGGGGAGGGCTATTTGATCTTCGCGCGGACCGCCTCGAAAGCGGGTTTGCCGTTTACCGTCCGGACGCCTTCGAGCCATTTGGCGACGGTTTCGGGGTTTTCGGCGATCCAGGCCTTCGCCACGTCGGCGGGGTCCTTGTTTTCGAAGCCGAAGGCGTAGATCCAGGCGCTCTGGATGTCGGCGGAGACGTAGAGGTTCTTCAGGAATGCGTGCGCTTCGGGGTACTGCTTGCCGAATTCGTTGCTCGCCACAGTGTAGACCTTGCTCGAACTGACGAGTTTTTCGGAGCCGGGCACGCCTTCCAGGAACTTCATGTCTATCTTGATGGTCATCCAGTGCGGGCGCCAGCCGTGGAAGACCACCCATTTGTTCTGGCGGACGCGGTCGTCAACGGCGCTGAGCATGACCGGCGTGGTGCTGCCCACCTGTTCCCAGTCGCCAAGTCCCGCAACATCGTTCTGGATCATCTCTTCGGTGCTGGAGTGCATCCCGCTGCCCACCTCGATGCCGTAGATGGTGCGGTCGAACTTGTCGGCATGGCTGTCCAGGTCGGCGACAGAGTGCACTCCAGCCTCCCAGACATATGTCGGTACGCACAGCCCGGTGTCGGCCTGGTCCACGTTGACCCCGATGACGTCGATGGCCTTGGCGTCCCTCAGCGGCAGGAACATTTCGTTCTGCTGCGGAATCCAGGCCGCAACGTAGGCGTCCACGTCTCCGCTGGTCATGCCTTTGTAGATGACGGGCGGGCCGATCTCGAGTTGCAGGGTCTCGTATCCCATGGCCTCCAGTATCTGGCATACGACCTCGGTCTTGACCGTGACTCCGGGCCAGGGCGGCACGCCGAAACGAATGGGCTTGGCCAGCAGTGCTGCCGGGATAAGGCACAAGACAATTACAATGGCAGCTTTAGAGAACAACCGCATAAAACCTCCAAATATAAAGATGAAGCATTGCCCGCCATATGAAAGTGAGTATCGGCGCAACTGCTTATGCGAGTGCATGAGAAGTTGAATTTCAAGGCGGGAATAAAGGATTAGGACGATGAATTCTAATCGTCCTATCATGTTGGATTATCCCAAATTATGCACAGGATCAATGCCAAATTTTTTTGCATTGAAGCCATATTTGAGGGTTCGGCTCTTTCCTGCCGCACCTGCGAGAATGCGCTTGGCGCCAAGGTGATGGCGACTCGGCTACGGGCTGGCACTCCCGGCTTGAGGGCCGTGCGGGCGATGTACAGGAGGAAATTCAGGAGTTGAATTGTTTGAAGAAGCAAGAGGTTCTTTCTGTCATTATGATATTTTGAGTATATGCTTCGAAGCAAATTGTCCGAAAAATCAAAATAATGTGTATTTATAAATAAATTATATTATTTTTGTCTTTGATTATATGTGATTGAATGATAAATATGAATAATCGTGAAAATAAATTTATAAATAGTTGTTGACAGCTATGGGGTATATGCATAGTTGTTTCTGGCTTCGCAAAATCAGTTGTTTAAACTTTATTCAAGTTCGAATATGATTTTGTTCTTCTGTTGATAGCTGTTTTTCATCAGGAGTTGAGCTTTTTTATTCCTTTTTTTTCTTTGGAGTTATTCTTTTGTCTAAGAACATCTATGTTGGTAATCTGTCCTGGTCGACCTCTGATTCTGATCTGAACACCATGTTTTCCCAGTATGGTCAGGTCACTTCTGCCCATGTCATCGAGGACCGCGAAACCGGTCGTTCACGCGGCTTCGGCTTCGTGGAGATGGATGACGAAGGCGCACGCAAGGCCATCCAGGCTCTGAACGGCACCGATTGTCAGGGCCGCAGCCTGAAGGTCAACGAGGCTCAGCCCCGCGAGAGCCGCCCCCGCTACTAAGCGGACCTATTCTGCGCAAATGCCCGTCCTTGGACGGGCTTTTTTTTTGCCCTCGGCCCGGTGCACGGATCGGTCCGGGTCTGGTTTTGAGTTCAAGGTCCTTTTGATGAAATGATGAGGGCTTGGCGGCTTGTTTGACTGGTGCCGGGGACGCTCGGCTCGTGTCTGTTTCAGCGGGGTCTAAGGCAGTATTTTCCTGATCAATCTGTAAACTTTATTTTCGATTTTCCAGAGTATGCTTGTTTCGATATTGCTTATTTTTTCTTCAAGACTTGATATGTAATATTTGTATTCTGAGATTGATTTGCTCATTGAGCGTATATCTGACTCATATTCGTAGACATTCTCAAGGCATTCTCTGATTTTTATTGACTTGTTATCACACAATTTTAATAGATAAGATATTTTTTTATATTCAGAATCAATGTCGTTTATTGATTTTATCACGTCGTGTTGGTTGATGTTTGAGCCGTCCGTGGCGATATCGCAAAGCAATTTGTATGTTTTTTTGATGAGTGACGGACAGGTGGGATCATTTTCCAGATCTTCCGGGCCGAATGCATTGTGCCGCATATTTTGATCGACAAACGTTGATTTGAACAATTCCATTTCATCCGCATCGATTGTCAGGGAAAACGCAGTAGCGATTTTGCGCATTTCGATGTCCGGATCGTGTATCAGACGGTCATAGTCGACAGCGACCCTTTCTGAGCCTTCGGTCCCGGTCAGGCTGTTCATGATGTGCGCGAGCCACATCATGTATCCCTCGGTTTTCTCAATCTGGTTTCGCTTCTCAAGTGATTGCGCAACGTTCAGGGGGTTGCGCAGGGCCAGGATGTAGCTCACGCGCATCCCGCATTCCCGGAACACTATCCGCCAGAAGGGGAAGAGTTGGGCAAATCTTGGGTCTTTGAACCCCGAGACGTGTTTGTCCGCCACCTTCCGGCTCAGGAGTTCCAGGGCGCGGCGCAAATAGCCTTCCTCGCAGAGACGGGTCGCATCCGCCGCATCTATTGGCCGCAGATGGTCCCACTCCGCGTTCAGGCAGGCAAGCATCTCCTTGTTCAGGTTGATCAGGTCGATATCTTCCCAATACCCTTTCGCATTGTCGGAATCCGCCGGGAACAGGTTGTCACCGAGGTCTGCCCCGAAAACCCTGAGGCTTCTGGAGACAAGGCTGGTGCCGCTCCTATGCATACCCAAAATGATGATGATGTGCGGCTTCATGCGTTATCTGGTCCACTCGTCAAGATTGCTGCCAAGATAGGAAGATAGCGACATGATTTTGCCATGATACAGATCTTTCAGATATTCGTGGAGATTCGGCCGGATTTCATGTCCGCTTCCCGGGAAAACACGCTGCGTCAGAATTGATTTTTCTTCGCGTGTAGGATTGAATTTCAATCCTATATGAGCAAAGCATTTTTCAGCAAGGAGCACAGGATCAGATGCAAGATGTTCATAACGTATCGTGAGTAAACTATTTCTTGGATAAAAGGAGAGCCAATTTTTGAGGCATGATTCGTAGTCCCCTCGAGCAAGCGAGCCCTTCGACTTGAAATGGTCGATAAACCACTGGTCTGAAGCTTCGTCGAACGTCATCTCGGCGCGTTTGAGCGCCATCAAGGCCGAAGACCATGCGCGTTCAAGAGGGTTTCGTATGATAAAAAATAAACGCGCATTGGGGAAGTTTTGATATACTTCAGCAATGATATCGCGCTGAAGGATTCCATATGCCGGAGTGATGTCACCATGGATGCGACCAGGCTCTGTAAAGAGGTTTTTATACCAATTTAATCCCTTTTCATAATTCGCATTCCAGAAGTGTACTTCTTTCCCCCCAGGAAACTTTACAAGAGGTGAAAGTGAAAGCGCCTTGTAAAGCCATGTTGTGCCGGATTTCTGGGCACCAATTCCTATAAAGTTAAGCATATTGTATCTATTTTATATAATTTTTTTTGACTAGTTATTGAATTTCATTGCAAACAGAAGACATTTTCGCTTCATATGAGCCTTTTATTCTGTGCGCATTGATGGAATTCAAATATGATTGATGCAACAAATGTGTTGTCGTCTCATCAAGTTCAAGTCCATTGTTTTTTCTAATGCGAGCAATCTCGTCAAGATCTAACGCTGATTTCATCAGTATCGCATGGTGCTTTCCAAGAGTTTCCCAGTCGGTAACGATGTTTTGGGTCATGCACCAAGCTTCAACTTCTTTTGTTGGGTGCATTTGGCTGAAAATCAAATTTGAGAAACCTTGCTTTTCAGCTCTCTTGCAAAATTCAAGAAGAGATATTTTTCTGATCATAGTACTTAACGCATTGCGATTATATACAACTTTCAATCCGCATCTCGATAACCTGTATCCTAGTTCAATATCTTCGCATCCAAATTTGAAAATTGGGTCAAATATGCCGTTATTTATGAGGAAATCTTTTTTGCATGAAGATCTTCCTCCCCAGAAATAGGTGTAATCGAGGATCTCTTCGTGTTGAATACGCGGGTAACAGAAAAGGAAGCATCCAATTTGTGTGATATAATGCATTAAAAAATCGTTTGAGATGCCTTCGTCTAAATTAGTGTGGCCGAGTACTGCATAAAATTCTTCAGGATATTTCAGATGCGCGGCAAGATGTTCTTCGAGCAGGTTTGGCGCGGGGATGTCGTCGTCATCCATGAACACGACCAGCGGTGCCTGCGCCAAGTGGAGTGCGGTGTTTTTTCCTGCTGCAAGGCCCATATTTTCCTGAAACATGTATTTTACCTGCAGCAAGGGTTCGAATTCGCGCACGACGCTCCCTGTATCGTCGGAGGAACCGTCATCGACGACGATCACCTCGAATTCGTCCCGGTGCAAGGTTTGATGCAGCAAGCCTTCCAGCGCCCTTCGCAGCAGGGGGGCCCTGTTGAACGTTGAAAACAATGCGCTCACGCGCGGCAGGTTCATGGCCGGACCTTCCTTTCAGGGTTTGATGCGATCCGGACAAGCGCGTGTTCCAGCGTCTGTTGGGAGAAGTGCTTCCTGACATGCGCCACTCCATTGGCGGAGAGGCGGCGCCACAACGAGTCGTCCTCGTATACCCGCACGATATTGTCGGCGAACGAACGCGCGTCGTCGTCAATCATTGCATGTGTTCCATGTTGCAGGCCCATGCCCTCCGCGCCTATGCTCGTGGTCACGACCGGCAGGCCGCACGACAGGCTGTGCCCGATCTTGCCTTTCATGCCTGCGCCGAAGCGAAGCGGCGCGACAAATACGCGCGCTTTTCCGAACCACGCATCGGGATCCTCGACGTACCCGACCGCGTGTACGCCCGGGGAGGCGAGCCTTTTGACCTCTTCGGTCATGGAACTGCCGAGCATGAAAAAATCGACCTCCCCCAGACGCGCCCGCACGCGCGGAAAGATGTCGGACACGAAGTATTTCACCGCATCGACATTGGGAGCGTGAAGATAGTGGCCGATGAAGACCAGGCCGTTTCTTTCGGAACAGGCCGCAGGACGGTCCGCAACCTGGTGGATGTTGGGGATGATTTCGACAACGGCTTCGGGCACGCGTTCGAGAATCTTGCCTTTCTCCTCGCCGGTGATGGCGATGACGACGTCGGCGCTTTGGAGGTTTGCCGTTTCGATCCGCTCATAATGGTCTGTCCGCATCTGCAGTTCCGGATCCATGCCCTTGATCTCGGCTTCGCGCCGAAAGCGCAGGAAATGCAGATCGACCGTATCGTAGATCAATTCAGCCCACGGCATGAACGCCCTGACAAGGGGCGTGTAGCGATAGGCAATCTCCGGATAGCTCAGGAAGGCGAACCGGAAGTGCCCCCCCTCTTGCTTGAGGATTTGCATCAGGCCTTGCACCTCGTAGCAGACCCTGATTCCCAGGTCGTTCAGCCGCCGTTCGTAGCGCGGCAATTCCGTCGCGACGTTCTTGAGCACCCAGTGATATTCCTGCCGGGGGGAATCGGATACGATCGTAACATCCCAGTCCATGTCGTGCATGGCGCGCAGGATGGCATCCAGTCTGACCGAGCCGCTGGTTCTGTCCGGGGTGGGGATGCGGTGCTCCACCACCAGCACCTTTGTGCGTCCAGTCGAATCTTTCGAATTCCCGGTGTTTTCGCATGCGAGGGGCGTTGCGTCGCCGATGCAGGAGAGAAGCGACGGGAATCCCAGGATGGATCGGGCCTTCCACGCCAAATCCGCTTGCATCATGTCCGGGTTGGCCTGCAGCAGCCGGCGTCCCAGTCGCCGTTTCACCCGGTCGGGCAACGGGACGCAGCGGTATGCCTTCCGTAAGAAGGAATACGCCTTGTCGCCTGACACGCCGGGCAGACCTGTCAGGCTTCGGGCCAGTATTTCGATGCCCGAAAGACAGAATCGTTTGACGTTGAAAGTGAGATGTCGGCACATTGTATTGCACATTATATTCATGATTTATTGATGAAAATATTAAAGCAGCGATATTTTTGGCGCGCCGTTGGAAAGGTCGCAATACCCGAATGAATGACGGGATTTCCCAGGCAGTACTCTAAACACCATCGCATCGAGTATCCTGTGCGCGCAGGTCGAGGATTCCGCCCATACGCCTCCACCGACAAAATAGAGTTCCGGCAGCAGAGCGATGTTGAATTCAAAGGTGACTTCGAACGCTGTGCCTGGTTCAACAGATTCGATACATGCATTGCCTGCGGGGTATCTCTGGCCTGTAATCAAGGCTCCGGATGTCTTTTTTATGTGAAGGGCAATGAAAACATTCGTTAATTTTTGGGTAAATTGACCCTTTACTATAAACTTGTATGAATTTCCAGATATTAAAATATTTACCTTGGTGTCGCGGAGTCCTTTGATTTCAAAGCATTCAATCTTCGCTCCCTGCTCGGGATAGTTCAAGACAGTTTCCGAGACGAGCGACTCGTCAAAACTCTCCTCAAAAACGTCGGGTTCGTTGTGGCGGCATCCTGTGTCCGTTCCGGAGCCATGCAGCGCTGAGGGAGTCGGTTCGGCATCTGCCCGGTTTTGAAGTTGATCGATGAAGCGTCGCCGGTCTTCGGCCGGGGAATAGAGAATCCGTTGGTATGCGCGGAAGGCTTCGGAAGGTTCCGCCTGCAGGAGGCATTCCCCGTTCTCCAGCAGGATTGCCCGGTCGCAGAATTCCATGATCTGCTGTCCGGAGTGGGAGACCAGCAGGATGGAAGCGCCTTGCTGCTTGAGGTTTTCCAGACGGGCGAAACATTTGCGCTGGAATTTCTCGTCACCGACGGAGAGGGCTTCGTCGACCACGAAAATATCCGGGCTGAGCATCGCCTGCACGGCAAAGGCCAGGCGCATGAGCATGCCGCTCGAGTATGTCTTGACTGGTTGCTCCATGAAATCGCCGATGTCTGCGAAGCCGGCGATTTCGTCGAACCTGGACAGGATTTCCGCCTTGTCTATCCCCAGAATGGCCCCGTTCATGAAAACGTTTTCACGCCCTGTGTAATCCGGGTGGAAGCCGCTCCCCAGTTCCAGGAGCGCGGCGATCCGGCCGTTGGCGACGATGCTGCCCTCGGTTGGGGAGAGCGTGTCGCAGATCAGTTGCAGCAACGTGGATTTGCCGGAGCCGTTCCTTCCGAGAATGCCGACGGTCTCCCCTCTGCGGACGCTGAAGGAGACGTTTTTGAGGGCCCAGAACTCGCGGAAGTACCGTCTGCGTCCGCCCATGAGCATCTGCAGCAGCCTGTGGCGGGGTTTCTCGAAGATCTGGTAGCATTTGCTCAGGTTCTCAACCTGAACGGCCATGTCAGAGAACATCCGCGAATCCTTTCCTGGTTTTCTGGAACCATGCGAATCCGAGCCAGGCAATGCCCGTAGCGAGGGCATACTGCACTCCCAGCAGGCCCCAGTCGGGTGATACGCCCCAGAAGAGGACGTTTCTCGCCTGCTCGATGGCCGGAATGAGGGGGTTGAGCAGCAACAGCTTGCGGTACGGTTCAGGCAGGGCGCTCAGGGGGTAGAAGACGGCCGAGACGAACATGAGGACCGTGTTCAGGACGCCGACGATCTGGGACACGTCCCGCAGGTACACCCCAAGGGAGGACAGAATCCAGGCGCATCCCACCGCGAGAAGGCAGAGCGGAAAGAGCACGAGCGGAAGGCAGAGCACCGTGACGTGTGGAGTCCCGTAAAGCAGGCAGTATGCTGCAAGCCAGACCGCAACGCTCACCGCGGCGTGAAACACGGCGGTTCCGAGGACGGCCCACGGAAGGATTTCCAGGGGAAAAACCACCTTCTTCACGAAATTGACGTTGGACAGGATCAGGTTCGGCGCCCGGGTGAAGCATTCGGCGAACAGGTTGAAGACGATCAGGCCGGCGAACAGAATCAGCGCAAATTCAGAGTTTGTTCCTGTTCCGCCTCCCCATCGAGCTTTGAAGACCACACTGAAGACAAACGTATATACTGAGAGCATGAAAAGCGGATGGAAAAAAGACCAGAAGATGCCGAGAACAGAGCCTTTGTAGCGTCCTACTATCTCACGTGCGGTAAGAATTGCGACAAGGCTTCGGTTGCGCCAGAGGCTGGCGCACATTTCTTGGGGAGAAATAGAATGGTTCCGCATAATTGAAAATGCCTGTCGTGGGGATGATCCTTTCAGTGGGCTGGCAAGATGAAGTCCTGTGGAAGTCCTTTGACTTTTTCAACGCGGATGATCAAGGGGCGTAGGCCATATTTGTGCATATTTCCGCACAGATTGTCGAAATTTCAGGAGATTCGCGATGGTGCGCCCGGCCGCTCCGTTTTCAGGCGGCCGGAAAGCATGCAGGTACAGCAGTCCAGGGGGAGCTATGCAGGGGACGGCAGGGGCTCGCCCCTGCGCAGGGCGGTCCGGATTTCCGACCAGCGCCGTTCCATCTCTTCGAGACGCGCGAGGCACGCTGTTTCAGCAGGAGAGCGCCGCAGCGTTTTGGTCACGGCGCCGTTTTCGAAGATCAGGCGGCGCCCAGCCGCAAGGGCCAGGATGGGGTCGTGGGTGGCCATGACGATAATCTTGTCGGTGGAGAGGAGGAGGTCCAGGGCGCGGCGCTTGTCCACGCCCGCGTTCTCGATCTCGTCGATGAGCAGGACCGGGGACCAGCTCAGCAGGGCCGTGTCGGCGATCATGAGCGCCCGCGACTGGCCGCCCGAGAGCTGGGTCAGCTGGGTTTCGGGGCGGAAGGGTTCGCCGGCCAGGGAGTTGGCCGCGGCGAAGACCCGGCCGGCCGTCTCGTCCGGGCTCGCGACCTCGCGGCTCAGGGCGTGGGTGCGCAGGAAGTCCATGACGCCCATGTCGAGGACGAAATTCATGTTCTGGGTCAGCTGGGCCACCAAGCGGCCCTGCAACTCGAAGCGCGTGTCGTCGTCCGGCGACTGCCCGTTCAGGAGCATGCGGCGTCCGGTGGGGGTGTCGCCTGCGGCCAGGGACTCGATGTCTCCCAGCAGGCGGCTTTTGCCGGAGCCCGTCGGTCCCAGCAGGGCGGTGATCTCTCCGGGGCGGAAATGGATGTCCCCTGTTTCGGGCCGTCCGCATTTGTCCCGGCCCGCCGTCAGCGTGAGGCTTGAGAGGCGCAGCGCCGTCTCCGTATTGGCCGTTTCAGTTTCCGTTGTCATGCCTGTCTCCGAACTCCGCCTTCTTCACGTTCCCTTTCTGATACCGCGCTCCGATGCGCATCTCGCTCAGGCAGTACGAACACACGGCCGCGGGCATGGCGAAGCGCAGCTTCATCTCCGTGACCCCTCCGATGTCCGGGGCCAGGGCCATGATGGCAGCCAGGTCCCGGCAGCCCTGGCCGGTCAGCCCGTTGACGTGGCGGATTACGGCCCTCCTGTTCATCTGCCGGATCCGGTAGCGGTAAACCTCGCGTTCGGCCTGGGACACGAGGTCGCCCTTGGTCACGGCCACCACGTCGGCCAGGCGGAGCATCGGGCCGATCTTTTCCGGCGCGTCGATGCCCATCAGGTTGTCGATGACGCACAGGGCCAGGGCCCCGCGCAGGTGCGGGGCGCAGCGGTTGCACAAGCCGGCCGTCTCGATGACGCAGGCCTCGGCTCCGGTGCCGCCGGCCCAGGCGAAGGCTTCTTCCAGATTGGTGGCGAAGAAGTGGTCCGGGCACAGGCCGCCGGACAGGGCCACGGTGACCGGGATGCCGGCCGCCGCGTAGAGTTCGTCGTCGCGGCTCTGCAGGCAGTCGAACTTGACAACGGCGCTGGTCACGCCGTTCTCGCGCAGGGCCGCGCAGGCCCTGGCCACGATGGAGGTCTTGCCGCAGGACGGGGGCCCGGCAACGGTCACGAGGCGCACGCGGCCCCCGGGTTGAGCATCCTGAACGTCACGGCCAGTTCGTCGCGCAGGGCGTTGACGTCATGGGCCGCGACATAGTCCCACCCCACCCATTTGAGGCGGGCGTGCCCCGGCAGGCGCGAGGGCCGGGAACCGTCCAGGGGGATGAACCACGCGGCGCTGTCGATGTCCCCGAAGCCGTGCGTGAAGAAGTCGATGAGCCGCGCCAATCGCGCCTGTTCGGTCTTCCTGGCGAGGAAATACAGGGGGCTCGCGGCCGCGCCGTCCTCGGGCCAGACCACCTCGACGTGCTCCGGCAGCTTCGTGCTCTCGGCGAAAAAGAGGGGGATGATGAAGACGGCCCCGGCGTCGGGTGCGCCCGTCCCGCTGACCTTGGCCATGCGCGAGGAGTGCATGAGGCTTTTGCAGTTGGCGGCCAGGCGGGTGATGCCGTCCTGGCCGAATTCCTTGAAGATGTTCAGCAGAACGGCGTCGGCCATGTCGTCGCCGTCGCCGCACATGACCAGTTCGCCCTTGTAGCGCGGATGGAGCAGGTCGCCCCATGATCTGGGCGCCGGGCGGCCGGCGAGCTTGAGGTGGTCGACAAGAAAGATGTAGGGCGTCACCCCGTATATGGTGTAGGCCCCGCCCGGGTCGATCATCCCGGCCGCGGTGAAGAGCGGGTTGACCACGTCCGGCAGGACGCTCCCGAATACGCCCGCATGCACGAAGCGCTGCACGAACTCCCTGCGCCAGAAGTCCCCGAATCCGATGGAGGCGATGATCGCGGGCAGCCTGTCCGCGTCGGTCTCCATGTACAGCGGGTCGTACGGGTCCACGGAGGTGCAGCCCATGGGAATGTGCGTGACCAGGGGAGCCCCTTCGCGGGCGTAGTTCCCGGCGATGGCTTCGATGCGGTCCCTGACCACCAGCTTGACCGGGCAGGGCGCGTAGAGGAGCAGGTCGGCCTGGCCCATGGCCGGGGCGTCGCCCATGTGTTCGATGGAGCGGATCAGGTGGTCGAGACGTTTCATGCGGGCTCCTTGCCGGTTGTTGTCCTTTCCGATGCGGCGGTCCGCAGGTCGCCGGTCAGCACGTTCCGCTGTCCAGGCATTCCTGGCGGGCGACCAGCGTCTGCAATTCGTCAGCCCCCAGGGGCCGGCCCGAGCGGGCGGCCTTCTCGCGGATCGCATCCATCAGGTTGCCGATGGAGTGCAGGGGCTTCTCGAATCCCATCTGGCGCAGCATGGTGCGCACGGCCCCCCTGCCGGCCTTGGCGCCGATGCCCAGGATGCGGCTGGAGCCCGTTTGGGCGGGATCGTAGGGCTCGAACAGTTCGGGGTTCTTGAGGATTCCGTCCACATGCAGGCCCGATTCGGCCGCGAAGATGTCCTCGCCGGACATGGGCCGGTTGCGGGCCACGGGGATGCGCGCGTGTTCCGCCACCAGGTCGCACAGGCCGCGCACCGCGTTCATGTCGTAGATCTCGTAGCCCTGCACCAGGCGCAGGTGGCCGGCCACTTCCTCCAGGGCGGAGATGCCCGAGCGTTCGCCGATGCCCAGCACCGAGACGTCGGCCCAGTGCGCGCCGGCAGCCAGGGCCGTGATGGCGTTGGCCGTGGCCATGCCGAAATCGTTGTGGCAGTGGATGGCGATTTCCAGGTCCACATTGCCCGCGAAGAAGCGCACCAGTTCGGCGATGCGGTCCGGTGTCATCACGCCCAGCGTGTCGGCCAGGCGGATGCGGGCCGCGCCCAGCGACTTGGCCATGCGCGCCATGGACAGGGCGAACTCCTGGTCCGCGCGGGTCACGTCCTCCAGCCCGATGCTGATGCGCCGGATGCCGCAGGAGTGGGCCAGGCCCACGGTCTCGCGCAGCATGGCGGTCAGGCCGAAACGGTCCGTCCGCAGTCGCTCGGCGATGTGCAGGTCCGAGACGGGCAGTCCGATGTTGATGGTGTCGATGCCCAGGCCCGCGGCCCGGTAGACATCCACGGTCCGGCACGGAGACCAGACGCTCAGGTCCGCGGTCACGCCCTGGGCGCGCAGGGCGCCCACCAGTCCGCCGAGCCCTTCCTGGCCGACCCAGCCCACCTCTATCTCTTCCACGCCCATGGCCGCGATGCGGCTGGCCATCTCTATGCGCACGGGTTGCGGGACATAGTTCCCGAACATTTGCGCCCCTTCCCTGAGTGTCGTGTCGATCAGCATGGTGCCTCCCTTGTTTGTTCTCCACTGTGCATGGTCGATGCCAACGGGTTTCAGGCTGTAACATGCTGAATGTATTACATGTTGCTTTCAGGGGCGCACATACGTCGCAACAGACGGAAGTGTTGCGTCCTACAATTTTGTTTGTGTGTGGTGTGTAGGTTGAAACGTGAGAGTTGGGCGGAGCTGAGTCATATAATTCAAGTATTTCAGTATATTGGTGTAAATTTTGAGTTTTGGCACGTCCGTTGCCCTAGGCCAGGACAGGTACGGGCGACAAAGCACACCAAAAACTCTCACATAAAGGAGCATCACCATGAGGAAGATCGCAATTTACGGAAAGGGCGGCATCGGCAAGTCCACCACAACGCAGAACACCGTCGCCGGCCTGGCCGAGATGGGCAAGAAGGTCATGGTCGTCGGCTGCGACCCCAAGGCCGACTCCACCCGTCTGTTGCTGGGCGGCCTGGCCCAGAAGTCCGTTCTGGACACCCTGCGGGACGAAGGCGAGGACGTTGAACTGGCCGACATCCGCAAGGCCGGTTTCAGCGGAACCTGGTGCGTCGAATCCGGCGGACCCGAGCCGGGCGTCGGTTGCGCCGGCCGCGGCATCATCACCTCCATCAACATGCTCGAATCCCTCGGCGCCTATGAAGAGTCCGAAGGCCTGGACTACGCATTTTACGACGTTCTCGGCGACGTCGTGTGCGGCGGTTTCGCCATGCCCATCCGCGACGGCAAGGCAGAGGAAATCTACATCGTCTGTTCGGGCGAGATGATGGCCATGTATGCGGCCAACAACATCTGCAAGGGCATCATGAAATACGCCGAATCCGGCGGCGTGCGCCTGGGCGGCCTGATCTGCAACTCCCGCAACGTCGATAACGAGCGCGAGATGATCGAGGAGCTGGCCAAGAAGATCGGTACCCAGATGATCTACTTCGTCCCCCGCGACAACGACGTCCAGCGCGCCGAGATCAACCGCATGACCGTCATCGAGTGGAAGCCCGAAGCCCCCCAGGCCGACCACTACCGCAACCTGGCCCGGGCCATCGACCAGAACACGATGTTCGTCGTGCCCAAGCCCCTGGAAATCGAAGAGCTGGAGCAGCTGCTCATGGACTACGGCCTGCTCGAAGCCGTCTAGGCGGTCGTCCAGAAATCCGGTCTGGACTGCGTTGCTCACCGATTTCGAAGGGCTCATGGAGTCGGCTCCACTTCACCCTTCAAAATCGGCTCGCGCCTTGCCAGAACGAATCTCTGAACGGATTTGGAAAAAATTCAATAATAACGCGAGTTACAGAATAAAACGAGGAGAGAAAACATATGATCATGGTCAGAGCAATCGTACGCCCCGAGAAATCCGA
>CALMTS010000317.1 GCA_937872685.1 uncultured Desulfomicrobium sp. | reverse complement strand
TGCGTGTGCAGTCCATTCGCTGTGAAACGGGTGGGTGTGCAGCTTTCGCTGCAAAAAGCCTAGGCCTGTTCCGGGATGCGCAGCCTGACGATGGCCAGGACACTGGCGGCGCACATGGCGATCCCGAACAGGAGGAAGCACAGGGCGAAGCTGAAGGTCTCCCCGCCCCAGGCCAGGATGGCCGGCATGAAACCTGCTCCGATGACGGAGGTGCACATGACGGTCAGGGACACCGAGAGGTCGTTGGTCGCCTTGGGGCAGACCAGGGACAGCACGGCGAAGCCCACGGGGAAGAAGCAGACCACGAAGATGGGCTGCAGGGTCAGCATGGTCACGGACCACCACAGGGGCCCGTACCCGGCCAGGGCCGTGGACAGGCCGGTGCCCACGAGGCACAGGGCCAGGGTGCGGCGGTAGCCGATGCGGCGGATGACCCAGCCCGTGGCGGGCAGAAAGGCCAGGGCGGCGATGCGCGAGCAGCCCAGCAGGACGTTGGCCGTCTCGCGGTCCACCCCCTTCTCCTTGACCAGGAAGGCCGGGACCAGGTTGTAGACGCCGATCTCCACGGCCACGGCCAGGACGAAGAGCAGGACCGTGATCCAGAAGGCCGGGCGGGTGACGATGACCCTGATGTTGCCCAGGACCGGCGGCATGCCCGGGCGCATCGTGCGGGGGCCCCGCCAGGCGTAGATCGCGGCCAGCAGCAGGCAGGCCGCCCCGAGCAGGCGGAAGAGGGTCGGGTATCCGGCCGAGCCCATGAAGGCTTCGGCCACGAGGGGTGCGGAAATGAAAGCCATGTTGGGCGCCAGCTCGTGCACGGAGAAGGCCTGGCCCCAGTGGGCCACCGGCGTGATCTCGGTGATGGTCACCACGCCCGAGGGCATGTACAGGCCGGCTCCGGCGCCCATGAGGAAAATCCAGACCGCGAAGCCCGCGAAGGTGTCGCACCCCGCGAGACCCAGCAGTCCCAGTCCGATGCAGGCCACGGAGGCGACGATGGTTTTTTTGTGCCCCAGACGCTCCGAGACGAAGCCCGCTCCGAGCACCGAGAGGCTGTACCCGCCCGAGAGGCAGACGAAGAGGTTTGCGCTGGCGGCCAGGCTGCGGCCGAGGTGGTCGGAGATGGGCAGCAGCAGGGGGCCGAACAGGGTCCGGGCCAGGAAGTTGGCGAAGAAGACCGTGGTCAGGAGCGCCAGCGCCGGCAGGGCGGGCGCGAAGGGCGCGGGAATGTTTTCGGGGGCAGGTTTCATGGCTTAACAACCGCTCGGAAAGTTTGTATTCGCCCGACTGGCGTAAAGGGATCATCCGATACGTGCAATGAAATCCGAAATCAACATAAACCAGGAGGTACGTGTGCCTCGTTTTGTCTTGAATATCCTCATCACTTTGTCATTTGTCCTTGGCGGCGCGTTGTGCGCGCAGGCCGACGATCTGACGGACCGCATCCAGAAGCGCTACGACACGCTGCAGTCCTTCCGGGGGTTTTTCCTGCAGAAGCTGACCAACGCCTCCAGCCGCGAGGTGCAGGAGCGGCTGGGCAGCATTGCCTTTGTCCGCCCGCGCTTCATCCGCTGGGAGACGACCAGCCCCGAAAACGAACTGCTCATCATCGGCAAGGACACGGTCTGGGAGTATTTCCCCGAAGAGGAGACCGTGTACCGCTATTCCGTGGAGCAGGTCCTGAGTTCCAAGACCATGATCCGTTTCCTGTCCGGCGAGGCCAACCTCAAGGACGATTTCACGGTGACGGACCTGGGCATGGACGGGGACTTCCGCCATCTGAAGCTCATCCCCAAGGAGCCCGAGCCCAACCTGGTGGAGGGCGATGTCTGGGTCCGTCCGGGACAGGACATGCTGGAGAAGATCAGGCTGGTGGATTTCTTCGGCAACGTGAACGAACTTGAATTGACGGGCCTGGAACTCGACGTGCCCGTGGACAAAAAGGAGTTCGAACTGGTGCCCCCGAAGGGCACGGAAGTAATCGAAGGCCTGAAGGGAGAGTAATAAAAAAATAGGTCCTATGGGTCCTATAGGACCTATGGGACCTATTTCTTCAAACAGCCAGCAGACGCAGGTACAGGTCCCCGCGCCAGGGGCCCAGTTTGCGGCCGAGGCCCTTGAGGCGGATGGGGCGGCCGACGACGAAGTCCTTGGGCAGGGTCACGTCGATGGTGCGGGGCTCGGAGCTGAAGCGGTGTCTGATCTCGACGCGCAGGGTGCTGCCGGGGATGAGGTTGCGGGCGGGCATGTGCACGGTCTGGCGGTCGTCGAGCTGCCGCGCCGCCCAGTCCTTGACGGTCCCGACGAGCCCCTTGCCCAGGTCCAGGTTCAGGGCGCGGTCGCCCCATCGGAGCTTGAGGCTCTTGGTCTGGACGGGTTCCGTGCCCACTCCCGGCTCCATGCCGCGCTTGAGCTTGCTGAAAATGTCCTCGAAGACCTGCTTGGCGAAGGGGTCGTTCAGAATGTCCCGCAGCACTTCTTCCTGCCTGGCCGAAAACCCGCCGTAGGGCCGTCCGCCACGCCTGACCTTGGCTTCTTCCTCCTGCCGGATGGTTTCGGCGCTGTAGCGCCTCTGCCCCGGTTCGTCGGCGCCGCCGGTCGACCTGCCTTCAAGGTTTTTCTTCAGCAGTACATAGGCTTCGTTCAGGCGGGTGAATCGCTGGGCCGCGCGGGCGTCTCCGGGGTTCAGGTCCGGATGGTACCTGAAGGCCAGGCGGCGGTAGCTGGCCTTGATCTCGTCGAGGGTCGCCCCGGGCGAGACCTCCAGCAGGGAATAGCACTCGGTCAGGCGCATCAGCTCTCTTCCGTCAGGTCGGCGATGCGCAGGGCGTTGGCCTCGTCCTCCCGGCCGCTCTTGGCCAGGCCGTTGTCCAGCACGTAGGCGATGCCCTGGCGGGCGAACTCGGCGTGGCCGCTTGCCGCCACGATGCCGGGGCAGTAGTCCTGGGCCAGTTCCCAGCTCACGGCGTCGGCCAGGTTGCCGCGGAAGAAGGGCCAGGCGCGGCAGACGTCGGGCTTGGCCGGGTGCACGGTGCAGGCTTTTTCGGCGTCGAAGAAGACACAGAACCCGTCTTCGCCGCAGCGCAGGACGGTTTTTTTGCCCTGGGCCTGGGTGTAGCGGTCCCGAAACTCCTCTACGGAGATGTCCATGAACGCGGCCAGGCGTTCGAGTTCGGAGGCCGAGGCGACGATGCCTCCCTGGCCCTGGCAGCAGTGGCCGCACATGCGGCAGTCAAAAACGGGTATGGTCATGTTCTTCCCTCGCGTGGCCCCGACTTCAACCACAAGGGGCCGGGTTTGGCAAGGCCCCGGGCCTTGACCTCACGGCCCGCCCGGGGCTAGCACTGCGGCCAGCACAACGTCATCCGAGGATCGCCCATGAATACCCGCCTGCACAGGAACGAAGCCAGATACGTCTGGGACATGCACGATGTCTTCACGCTCGGGGCCCTGGCCCACAAGCGCCGCCTGGAGATGCACCCCGAAGGCATCGTGACCTACATCGTGGACCGGAACATCAATTACACCAACGTCTGCGTCTCGGCCTGCAAGTTCTGCGCGTTCTTCAAGGGGCCGGGCGAGGAGGGCGGATACGTCCTGCCCACGCAGGAAATCCTGGCCAAGGTGCAGGAGACCGTGGACGTCGGCGGGTACCAGATCCTGCTGCAGGGCGGCATGAACCCCGACCTGCCCCTGGGATACTACACGGACCTGTTGCGCACCATGAAGGAGCATTTCCCGGGCGTGGCCGTGCACGGCTTCTCGCCTTCGGAAGTCTGGTACCTGAGCGAGAAGGAGGGGCGCCCCGTGGCCGACATCCTGACGGAGCTGCGCCGGGCGGGCCTGGATTCCATGCCCGGCGGCGGGGCCGAAGTGCTGGTGGACGAGGTCCGCAGCCGCGTTTCGCCGCGCAAGTGCACGGCCGACCAGTGGCTCTCGGTCATGGAGACGGCCCACGGCCTGGGCATGCGCACCACGGCGACCATGATGTTCGGCCAGGGCGAGACCTTTGACCAGCGCATCGAGCACCTCGACCGCCTGCGCGAGCTGCAGGACCGCACGGGCGGCTTCACGGCCTTCATCCCCTGGACCTTCCAGCCCCGCCATACGCGCATGGAGATGCCCGAGACCTCGTCCCACGAGTACCTGAAATTTCTGGCCCTGTGCCGTCTCTACCTGGACAACATCGACAACATCCAGGCCTCCTGGGTCACCCAGGGCCCCATGGTCGGGCAGCTGGCCCTGATGTGGGGCGCCAACGACTTCGGATCGACCATGCTGGAGGAAAACGTCGTAGCGGCCACGGGGGTGCATTTCCTCCTGCCCGAGCCAACGCTGCGCGACCTGGTCCGGAAGGCGGGCTTCACGCCGCGGCGTCGGACCATGGACTATACCCTGTGCGAGGAGGTCGCGTGAGCTTTCTTTCCCTGGAACAGATGCCCTTGTCCGAAGTGCTGGAGCGCACCACGCGCCTGCGCCTGCACCTGAACGAACTCTGCCCGTCCGCATCGGGCGCCCTGGTCTTCTCCCGCTTGGGAATCTACCATCTGAGCGGGTCCTGGGTCAGCGGCATCCTCTGGGTGCCCATGGAGGGCGAGGCCCTTCTGTTGTGCCGCAAGGGCATCGAGCGGGCGCAGCTCGATTCGCCCATGAGCCGTATCGTGGAGTTCAAGTCCTACTCCCAGCTGCCGGCGCTGCTGCAGGACGCGGGTGTCCCCCTTGGCGACGAGGTGGCTGTGGAGATGTCCGGCCTGCCCTGGTCCATGGGCGAGCTCCTGCGTTCCAAGCTGCCCGGCGTTGTGCTCACCTCCGCCGATACGGCCCTGGCCTGGACCCGGGCCGTGAAGACGCCCTGGGAGCTGGCCAAGATGAGCCTGGCCGGCGAACGCCACGACCAGGCCTTGAACGACACGCTGCCGAACATGATCCGCCCCGGCATGACCGAGCGCGAGATCGCCCTGGCCGTGTGGGACGCCTTCTACCGGCACGGCCACCAGGGCATGATGCGCATGCAGAACGCGGGCGAGGAGATTTTTCTGGGCCACGTGGCCGCCGGCGACTCGGCCAACTACCCGACGGTCTTCAACGGCCCCCTGGGCCTGCGCGGGGCGCATCCCGTCCTGCCGTTCCTGGGCTACGCGGGCAAGGTCTGGCACCGCAGCGAGCCCCTGGCCCTGGACTGCGGCTTCTGCCTGGAAGGCTACCACACGGACAAGACCCAGGTCTTCTGGGCCGAGGAGTCCGTCATCCCCGAAGAGGCGGACCGAGCCCAGGACTTCTGCCTGCAGATCCAGGAGCATCTGGCCGGGCGCCTGGTGCCCGGGGCCGTGCCGGCGGAGCTGTACCGCGACTGCGTGCGCATCGCGCTGCAGAACGGCATGGGCGAGGGCTTCATGGGCCTGGGCCGCAACAAGGTCGGGTTCCTGGGGCACGGCATAGGGCTGGCCATAGACGAGTGGCCCGTCATCGCCCCGACCTTCGACCGGCCCCTGGAGGAGAACATGGTCCTGGCCTTGGAGCCCAAGATCGGCATCGCGGGCCTGGGCATGGTCGGTGTGGAGAACACCTTCGTGGTCACGCCAGCGGGCGGCAGATGCCTGACCGGCGAGCGCTTCGGGCCGACGTTCCCCGGCTAGGCAGTGCTGGCGGCGCGGGCCGAATTGTGGCATGAACCGAAAACATGGTTCGACGCACCCCCTTCCCACGAGGAATAATGACACCGACACGCAAGCTCTGGCTCATTGACGCCGGTTACATGTTCAATGCCCGCCACAGCGTGAAGAGCGGCTACGAGTTCAGCTACCTGCGCCTGCGCCAGTACCTGGAGCAGGACGGGCCCATCTGGCGCGCCTACTACCTCAACTCCACGCCGAACCCGCCCTCGGACGCCCAGGACAATTTCCACCGCTGGCTGCGCAGCGGACCGCCCTTCGGACCCAAGATCATCACCAAATTCTACGCGCTCAAGCAGCAGCGCGCCGACAAGGCCTATTGCGAAGAGTGCGGCCAGAAGGTTTCCCTCAAGTGCCAGAACCAGGTCGGCGACAGCACGCACCGGGTGTTCAACGAGATTCAGAAGGGGGTCGACGTGGCCATCGCCACCCTGTCCCTCATCCATCAGCGCAACTACGACACGCTGATGCTGTCCTCGGGCGATTCGGACCTGCTCGACGCCGTGGAGCACCTCTCGGAGCAGGGCAAGACCATCGAACTGGTGGTCTTCCGCGACGGGGTCTCCTCGGAACTGCAGTGCCGGGCCGACCGCATACACTGGATCAACGACTTCGCGTCCGAAGTGGACAACGCCAACCGCGACCAGGCTCCCGAGGGCGACGCGGCCCAGGGCGTGTCCGCGGAAAGGAGGATCCCATGAACCGTTCAGAGACGTTGCCTTCGCAGTATACCCTGGGCGAGGAGATCGCCAACAGCATCACCCACGCCGTGGCCACGGGGCTGTCCATCGCCGCCCTGGTGGTGCTCATCGTCGCCGCCGTGTCCCAGGGCGACGCCTGGCATGTGGTCAGCTTCTCCATCTTCGGGAGTTCCCTGATCCTGCTCTACCTGGCCTCCACCCTCTACCACTCCATCCCCCTGGAGCGCGCCAAGCGCTTCCTGAAGACCCTCGACCACAGCGCCATATTCCTGCTCATCGCCGGCACGTACACCCCGTTCATGCTGGTCAGCCTGCGCGGCACCACCGGCTGGATCATCTTTGCGGTGGTCTGGATTCTCGCCGTGGCCGGGGTGGTCCTCAAGTGCTGCTGCGTGTACCGCTTCAAGCGCCTGTCCCTGACCATCTACCTCGGCATGGGGTGGCTGTGCGTCCTGGTCATGCGGGACATGTACGCATCCCTCTCGGGCCTGAGCCTGACCTTCCTGGCCCTGGGCGGCCTGGCCTACACCCTGGGCGTGGTCTTCTACGTCTGGAAACGCCTGCCCTACAACCACGCCATCTGGCACCTCTTCGTCATCGCGGGCAGCACCCTGCATTTCTTCTCCGTGCTGCACACTCTGCCGGCCTGAGCACCGTGCCGGACTGGTTCGTGTACGTGTTGCGCTGCGGCGACGGGACCCTCTACACCGGCATCACCACCGACGTGGCCCGCCGCCTGGCGGAACACGCTTCGGGCGGGCCCAGAGCGGCCAAGTACCTGCGCGGCCGCGGCCCCCTGGAACTGGCCTTTTCGACGGAGGCGGGCAGCAGGTCCCGGGCCCTGTCCATGGAACGCCGGTTGAAGGCCTGCCCCCGGAACCGCAAGGAAGACGTCGTCTCCGGCCGCATTCCCTTTCCCGACACCGACTAGCCGAACATGAGCCATTGGGGGCGGAAGATCAGCAGGGTGCCGACGAGCAGCATGAGGACCCCGCCCAGCAGGCGCGCCCAGCGGACATACGTCGTGGTCGCCCCGGTGACTTCGAGGGTCAGCATGGCCGCGGCGAAGACGAACATGTCGTCGATCATGAAGAACAGGATGTAGAGCAGGATGTACGCGTAGTACTTCCAGGCCGGCAGCGCGTTCAGCGACAGCACCTGCGTGTAGATGGCCGGAAACCCCGCCGAGCAGACGAGTTCGACGAGATTGACCATGAAGGCCAGGAGCGCGATCCCGGCCAGGGAGAGCAGGAGGCTGTGCTGCCCGATGACCTTCCGCAGACGGATGCGGAATTCCCGCCGCCGGTCATCCCCGTTCATCTTGCAGCTGATCTCCTTGCTCGAAAGGACGTCCCAGATACTGAATACCCCTCCCGCCAGGGCGATGAGCCCGATGCCGACCCGGACCCACACCAGAAGCCCGAAGAACAGGATGATATTGAGCCAGGCCGCCATGAAGAGGAAATAGACGAAGGCCGAGGCGGCGATGAAGGCCGTGCCGAGCAGCCACATGCGCGCCCGGTTGCGCATGCCGAGCAGAAGGCCGATGAGGAAGACCAGGGCCCACATGGCGCAGGGGTTGAAACCGTCCAGAAACCCCATGACCACGGTCAGGACCGGCAGGGAGAAGGTGAAGACGTCTATGTCCCCCAGCAGGGGGATTGTCAGGATTTTTCTGCGCTGCGCGGAAGCGGCGGGCGTTTTCCCGCCTTCAACCGGCGGAGGCCCGGCTCGGGGCGTTGTGTCGGCCTCAGCGTTCCGCAGCGCCTGGACGATGTCCGGGCAGCGTCCGGGCAGGCATTTCTCTATTTCGAATCTGACCATGTCCGGCGTGATGGTCGGGTCGAAGCCGACGATGTATTCCCGGCCGATGACCAGAAACGGCACGGCCGTGGCGGTCGCCCCCAGGTGCGTGGCGACGGTCTCGAAAAAATCCATGTTCCCCGTATCGAAATAGACCTCGTACCTGTGGATCCGCAGGGCCCCGTATTTCTCCGCACACTCCTTGAGGAACACCTCCTCCTTTTTGCAATGGGGGCAGCCGTGGCCGTAGAAGAAATGGATGTCGAGCCCATCCCGCCCCTGGGCTGGGGCGGGTGAGGCAAAGGCGCATATGAGAAGGAGAAGGACGAGAGGGCGTCTGAAGTTCATGGTCCCCCGGCCGGCTGCATTGGGCAGCCTTTGGGCGGACATTAGCACGATACCGCAGATGGGGCTACGGTTTTATACGGTGTTGTACCCCCTTGGCGTCAGCAGGCGCTCAGGGCTGCAGTTCGGCGTCCAGCGCCTCTTCAAGCTGCCCCGAGGTGAAGAGGTCGCGCAGCACCAGGGGGCTGTCCGGCCTGTCCTTGGAAAAGATGGCCAGGATGGGGATGGACTTGGAGCCCAGGCTCTCCAGAAGCGCCATGAGGGCGGGGTCATGGCGCGTCAGGTCCACCCGCAGCAGGGTCGCGCCATGGCGTTCGGCGAAGGCGGCGCTGTTTTCCGGCTTGAGCACGGTCTTTTCCAGGAACTTGCAGTTGGGGCACCAGTCCGCCGTGAAGTCGAGGATCAGGTTTTCCTGGCCCAGGAGTCGTTCGAACCTGGCCATGTCGAAATTCTCCCATGGGTCCCGGTGTTCGACGGGGCGGAAGAGGAACACGGCGGTCACCGCGACCAGGGCCGCCGCCGCGCTGCGGATGCCCCATCTGCGCAGCGCGGGCTGGTTCAGGTCCGTCCATTTGCCCCACATCCAGGCGGCCAGGGCGATGGCCCACAGCAGGATGAGCACGTTCAGGTATTCCGAGGTCGGCAGCAGGCCGAAGAGGTACACGCAGGTGCCGGCCAGCAGAAAGCCGAGGATGCGTTCCAGGTGCAGGGTCCAGGCCCCGGGTTTGGGCAGGAAGCGGTACAGCCCCGGGAAGAGGGCCATGGCCAGGTAGGGAGAGGCCATGCCGAGTCCGATGCAGCTCAGGACCAGGGCGATGATTTTCGGGGGCTGGATCAGGGCCCAGGCCAGGACGCCGCCCAGGAAGGGGCCGCTGCAGGGCGTGGCCAGGATGGTGGCCAGGATGCCCGTGGTGAACGATTCGAGCCGCGGGTGGTGCTTGACCCCGGCGGCCTTGCCCTTGAGGTCGATGAGCGGGAGGTCGTAAACCCCGAAGAGGCTTAAGGAGAGGGCGAAGACGACGGCCGTGAGGGTGACGATGGCCCCGGGCTGCTGGAAGATCTGTCCCCAGGCCATGCCCGTGGAGGCGATGATCCCGGCCAGGACCAGGAAATAGAGCATCATGCCCAGGGCGAAGAACAGGTTGTGGGCCCGGAAGGCCTGGCGCTGCTGCCGGGGGACGCTCGAAGCGGCAGGGATGAAGGAGCGCAGCTTCAGGGTGATGACCGGGAGCACACAGGGCATGAAATTGAGGATGAGTCCGGCCAGAAAGGCCAGGGCCGCGGCTTTGGACAAGGTGTGGACCTCGAGCCCCGGAGAGAAATAGCGCGGCGTGAAGGATTTTGCCGCGGTCCCGTCCGCGGCGGTTGGCGGCGTTTCGGGCGTCGTCTCAAGCGTCGCTTCGGGAGCCGGCTCCCCGGCCCCGGGGACGGACAGGAGATAGCGCCCCCACCACGCCTGGTCTTCGGCGCGCGGGAGTCCGGCGGCGGGGATCGTCAGTTCCAGGTCCTCGCGCAGGGGTTGGCAGGTGGTGGCGGAACAGAGCAGGGCGTTGATCCTGGCCTTGATTCTGGCCGGCGCGGCCTGCACGGGCAGGAAAAATGGCGTGGGGCCGTCGTAGAGTTCGACGGTCAGACTCGGCTCGACGGGGTCCGGACCCGGCGTCGGCGGCGGGTAGAGGGCCGTCAGGGCGCTGCCGTCGGCGTCGGCGGTGACGACCGTCGGAAAGCCCGACGGGCCCTGGACATTGCCGTAGGCATGCCACCCGGCGGCGGGGGTGAGGGTCAGGACGCCCAGGACCGGGACGCGAGAGTCATCGGTGCGGTAGGCCTGCAGGGATACTTCGTAGGGGCCGGCCGCAAGGGCGGGCGCAGCCAGGGTCAGCAGGACAAGGCAGATCAGGAAAAATCTGGAAGGCAATGTCATGGTCTCGCGCTGTGTCTTGAAGTTACGGGGACTTTTCCTTTTAGGTGGTTCGGGGGTGGGAGGCAAGGGTGAAGGAGAAAATGGGTCCCATGGGACGTATGGGACCCATGGTTTGTTGAAGTGGTCGAATAAAAATGCCGGGAGCCCCCCGCAAGTTGGGGGCTCCCGGCGCGCAAGGAGAGAAAAATCCGGGCCGGTCGCGAGACCGGCCCGTGTCGTTATTTGAGGTGGTCGGCCAGCACTTCGGCGATGTGCCGCACGGCGAAGCCGGACTTGTTCTTTTCGGCGCCGCCGCGCAGCTGCATGATGCAGCCCGGGCACTCGGTCACCAGGACCTCGGCCGCGGTGCGGGCCGCGTCGGCCAGCTTGTTCTTCAGGATCTGCTCGGACACGCCCGGGAACTTGGCGGAATAGGTGCCGCCGAAGCCGCAGCAGACCTGCTCCTGTTCGGCCTGCGCGTACTCGTAGCCGCCCAGGGCCAGGAGCTTGCGGGGCTGTTCGACCACGCCCATGCCGCGGCAGAGGTGGCAGGGGGCGTGCATGGTCGCGCGCTGCTGGGTCTGCTTGAAGTTGTCGGCGGTCACGCCCAGCACGTCGGTCATGAAGGCCGAGAAGGGGATGACCTTTGCGGCGAAGGCCTTGGCCGAGGCGTCGTTCTCGCCCAGCAGGAACGGGTAGTTGTGCTTGAGGTGCGAGGCGCAGGAGGCGCACAGGGTGATGACGTAGTCGTAGTTGCCGGCCATGGCTTCGATGTTCTGCTTCGCCACGTCGATGCAGGCCTTCTTCTCGCCCATCATCTGCAGCGGCAGGCCGCAGCAGGACTGCTCCATGGGGAACTCCACCTCGACGCCGTGGGCGCCCAGGACCTTCACGGCCGCTTCCAGCTGTTCAGGGTAGACGAAGTCCTGCACGCAGCCCGAGAACAGCGCCACACGGTACTTCGGAGCGGCCACGCGGGGCTTCAGGGCCGCGAAGCGGTCGCGGAAGGGCTTGGCGGCGATGGCCGGCAGGGCCTTGAACCCGTGGTCCTTGGAGAAGATGTGCGGCAGATGCCGGATGTACTCGGTGCCGCCCGTCAGGGGCCGCTGGGCCATCTTGGCCGTGCGCAGGAAGGTGTGGAAGAGCTTGCGGTTCTTCATCAGCTTGCCCAGCAGGAGCGACGGCAGCGGGTGGCCTTCCTCGTCCAGGATGCGGGAGTGGATCTCCTTGATGAGCCTGGGCAGGTCGATGCCGGCGGCGCAGATGTGCTTGCAGGCCTCGCAGTTGATGCAGTTCTGGACGAGGTTTCTGGCCTTGTCCTTGCCGTGGAAGAAGTAGGTCAGGATGAGGCCGATGGCGCCGATGTAGATGTGGCCCATCTGGTGGCCGCCGACCATGCGGTAGACCGGGCAGACGTTGGCGCAGGCGCCGCAGCGCACGCAGCGCAGGACCTGGGCGAAGAGCGGGTCCTTGGCCATCTCGCTTCTGCCGTTGTCCAGGAAGATGATGTGCATCTCCTTCTTGCCGTTTGGCGCGGTCTGGCACTCGTTGGCGCCGCTGATCCAGGTCACGTAGGAGGTGATGGCCTGGCCCGTGGCGTTCTTGGGCACCACGCGCAGGATCTTCAGGGCGTCGTCCAGGGTGCCGCAGAGCTTGTCGATGCCGGCGATGGCGACGTGTACGCGGGGCAGGGTGGTGACCAGGCGGGCGTTGCCCTCATTGGTCATCAGTCCGATGGTGCCCGTCTCGGCGATGGCGAAGTTGGCGCCGCTGACGCCCATGTCGGCGTCGGCATACTTCTGGCGCAGCTCGCGGCGGGCGACCTTGACCAGGCGCTGGATGTCCGAGGACTGGTCCTGCTTCGTCACCTGGGAGAAGAGTTCGGCGACCTGGTAGCGGGACAGATGGATGGCCGGCATGACCATGTGGCTCGGGCCTTCGCTGCGGAGCTGGATGATCCACTCGCCCAGGTCCGTCTCGACGACTTCGAGGCCGTCCTTCTCCAAACGGTGGTTGAGGAGGGTCTCCTCGGCCGTCATGGACTTGGACTTGACGATCATCTTGCACTTGTTCTCGGCCGCGATGCGGGCCACGATCTCGTTGGCCTCGTCGCCGTCCTTGGCCCAGTGCACTTTCACGCCGTTGGCCTCGGCCTTGGCCTTGAACTCGGCATAGAGCTCGTCGAGGCGGTTCAGCCCGGCGTCCTTGACCTTGACCACTTCCTGGATGAGGGCCTCCACGTCGTATTCACGGAAGGCGTTGGCCCGGCCGACGGGATAGGCCGTGGCGAACTTGTCCATGGCGCCGCGCAGGAAGGTGTTGTCCAGGGCCTCGCGCAGCTCCTTGTTGTAATCGGAAAGAGTTTTGGCCGTCTGCATTATTTGTCCTCCAGAATCAGGATGTGCAGTTCCAGGGGCCCGTGCACGCCCAGGGCCAGAACGCGTTCGATGTCGGCCGTGCGGCTCGCGCCGGTGATGAAGGCCAGATAGTTGGGCTTGGTGCTCTGGAAACCCTTGATTTCGGCGTAAAGGTCTTCGGCCGTGGCCCGGATGCGGGATTTGGGGATGACCGCGACATGGATCTCGCTGACCATGGTCGCCAGGCGCAGCTCCTCGCTGGAGGAATCGATGACCAGGCTGCCGGTCTCGCCGATGCCGTAGTCGGCCACGGTGAACCCGATATCGACGCCGGCCAGGTGCTTCCGCATGCCGTCCTTGATGACGGAGATCTCGCGGCTGGCGGCCTGCTTGACCAGTTCGGCCATGTCTGCGTCGGCCAGGGCCGGGGCGGCGATGATCTTGCCCCACTGCTTGAGCTCGCAGAGGTCCTTGCCCTTGTCCGACAGGGATTCTTCACACCCGCTCATGAGCAGCTGGCAGGCCTCTTTCTGGGAGCAAAGGTCGACGGTATAGGCTATGGCCTGGGCCATGGAGTCCACTTCAGAGACTATGGCCGAGACGAGTTCCGCTTTCTTCCTGAATTTTTCCAAAACCTCTGGGGTTGATCCCATACGTCCTCCTGGGTGAATTCGTTTGCCGTATCATAGGCAGGATGCGTGCCAGGATGGTTTGGCGTGGGAAGTTCGTGATTTCAGTTGGTTGAGTGGCGGGTGAGTGTCCGGGCTGGGTTGATTGGGGGATTTCACCCATTTGTTATGGGGGAAACCCCTCAATCGGGGGAACGCGCTGAGTACGAAACCATGAAGGGATTAATGGATTGGCTTGTATACATTCATCGCGAAAGAGGGCGGTAGCCTATCATCCCGCCTGATTCCGCCAGGGGCGGGGAAAGGCATGGATTGCCGCGTCGAAGACTCCTCGCAATGACGGATGACCACAAACGTCATGTATAGACCCGCCCTCAGTGTCAAAACATTTTGCAACAAACGAGAGGAA
>CALMTS010000316.1 GCA_937872685.1 uncultured Desulfomicrobium sp. | reverse complement strand
AGGCATTCCTTCGGAAACATCGCCGGCAGTTCCGCACGGGAGACATGGAAGAGCGTCACGTCGCAGGAATTCAGAAGGCGGTTCAACCTCGGGCACAACTCGTTTTATCTGTGCCGGAACTGCACGTACAAGAACAGCGTCGCAGAGGATTGCACCGTGGAACGCTTCGCTCTCGGCTGACGCATGAAGATGCGCCTGCGGCAGCTCGGTTGAGGGCGCCCAGGCTTCCGTCATGAACAAGGCGCATCGGCCGCGCCCGGTGTGGGCGGCTCGAAGACGATTGACCTGACGATGCTGCTGTTCCGCCCGCGGCCGACATACGGGCATTTCATGCAGAATTCCGGCCGGTGCGCCCATTCGAGGACCGCCGTCCTCAGGTTTTGCGCCGCCTCGCCGTTCCACATCTCCCTGAAGCGCCCGGCGTTCACGTTGCCCCAGGCCATGTTCGCCTCGTAGTCGAATTCGCAGCCCACAACCGTGCCGTCCCAGAACACGGTCGGCTGCCTGAACGGGTAGCGGCAGCGGAAGGTCGATTTCCGCGGCCGTCGTTCCCGGTTGGGGCCGAAGCGGCGCATGCCCTTCGACGCCGGCAGGAACTCGGCGAATTCCTCGCGGTCCGGGAGGCAGCCGAGGGACTTGACGGAGAACATGTTCACGCCCAGCTCCCGGGCCATTTCCTCCATCTTTCCCGTTTCATCCTCGTTGTGCCGGTTTGCGACCAGGCGAAGGTTCGTGAACGGCGTGGCGGAGTTTCGCCGGGCCTTGGCCTCCTGCACGTTTTCGACGCAGCGCAGGGCATGGTCGAGGCTGCCGTTTTTCCGGTACGCGGCATAGCTTTCCTGGGTTGCGCCGTCGATGGCGATGACCAGGGCCGACAGCCCCGCATCGACCACCTCCAGAGCTTTTTCCGGGGTCTGCAGGAAATGTCCGTTGGTGGAGGTCAGGGACAGGATGCCCCTGTCGCGGCACCTGGCGATCATTTTCGGGAGGTTATCGTTCAGAAACGGCTCACCCCAGCCGTAGAGAATGGCCAGCATGAGCGTGTCGCCGGCCTGCCGCAGGATTGCCTCGAAAGTTTCCGGAGCCATCATGCCCCGTTTTCTGCCCATGGTTTTGGACGGGCAGAGGGGGCAGGCGAGGTTGCAGACATTGGTCGGTTCGATCTGCAGCACCGGAGGGGCGGCCAGCATCCGCGTGCGTCCGAGAAACTGGTCCAGGCCGGCCAGCAGCAGGTTGTTCCGGCGCCGAGCGTCCAGGCGCGCATAGCTGAGGGGAATGCGGTCGAAGGAGAACGCGAAGCCGTTTCCGGAGAGCAGGTTCAGGCAGTTCAGCAGCAGCTGGCGTTTCGTCATGCTATTCTCCGTCCGCACCGGGAATGGGGGCTATGGATCTGATTCGTCCGCTTCGCCCCTGCAGGGGGTGCAGGGCGCGGAAGACATTGAGGTTGAGGGTGTGGTGAACGCAGTGCCCGCAGTCGCAACCGTCGGGGTACCGGCCGCCCCGGGGCAGGTTCAGGGCCTGGCGGCGGAAGTCCGCATACGCGGGGCTCTTCCAGATGGCGGCGAAGTCCTCATCGTGGATGTTGCCCAGGGGGGACGAACAGCCGCAGCACGCCGTGACCTCGCCCAGGGGGTTGATGTAGGCCGAAACCCAGCCCTGATAGCACGGTATGGCGCGATACAGCGCGCGGGTGTCGAGGCGCCTGGAGAACGTCATCAGGAAGTTGCCCACGTTGTTGGGGATTCCCCTGGCATCCAGATCGCGTCTGATTTCCTTCAAATCCGCAGTCAGCAGGTCCGTTTCCTCACGGTTCGGCAGCAATGCCGCCAGGCCGGGGTCGCGTACGTCATTGAAGGGGCGGAACGTGACCCGGTCGGCGCGCAGTTCCCGGGCCAGGTCGGAGAAGGCCCGCAGTTCGCCCGCGTTGGGGCCGACGACGATGCAGACCAGGTTGAGGCGCGGGTTCTTCCGCCGGCGGGCGGCCTTTCGTTCGGCCAGATAGAGGAGGCTCTCCCGAAGTTTCGCGAAGGTCCCGGGGGACGAACCGGGATGGGTCCTGACATACCCGTCCGCGGTGCCGGCCATGGTCGTGACCCGGAGTTCGTTGAAGCCGCAGTCCACGAGGCGGTCGATGACGTGCCGGGTCAGCAGCGTCCCGTTGGTGTTGGTCAGGCACGAGCTGCCCGAATGCCTGATCCGTTCCGCGCAGTCCAAGAATTCGGGGTAGAGCAGGGGCTCGCCGAAGCTGCTCAGCTGAAACCGGCGGGTCCCCATGGACAGGAGCCGGTCGATGAGCTTGCGGACGGAGGCGGGGTCGGCGTCGATTCCCTCATATTGCCTCATGTCCTCGCCCGAAGGCAGGTCGCGGCCGTAGAGGCGGGCGGTGCGCACCAGCGGGAAGTTCGGTGTCCGGGCCAGGGGGGAGTGGTAGTAGCAGTGGATGCAGCGGATGTTGCAGCGGGTGGTCAGGGAGATGCTGCCCATGACCGGCCCGCCGAACTGCCGTCTTCCGTGGAGGATGCCGAGGGCCGCCCGGGCGTTTTGGATGATGCGCGAAAGGCTCATGGTTCCTCCGGTTGGCCGGGAGGGCCCGGCCGCGTCAGGCGAAGGCCGCGGACAGGCCGCTGCGGGTCAGAGATAGCCCAGGTACCCCGGTATCACGAGGGCCAGCTGGGGCGCAAACATGATCAGCATCATGGCGATGGTCATGGCCAGGACGAACCAGAGCACCCATGGCACGGTCTCTTCGATGCCGATGCCCGCGATGCGCGTCGTGACCATGAGATTGAGGGCCAGGGGCGGCGTGAACTGCCCGATGGCCAGGCTCATGGTCATGAGCACGCCGAACCACACGGCGTTCCAGCCGAAATGGTTCATGACGGGCAGCAGGATGGGGATGAAGATGAACAGGATGGACACGCCGTCCAGGAACATGCCGGCGATGATCAGCACCAGGACCACGGCCAGCAGCGTGACGGTCTCGTTGGACGAGATGCCGATGAGCGCGTTGCCCATGGCTTCGAAGGCGCCCAGGGTGCTGCCGGCCCAGGCGAAGACCGAGGACAGGGCGATGATCAGCATGACCACGGCCGACACCTCGGCCGATTCCACCAGCAGTTCGTACATGGCGCGCACGGTCAGGGTGCGGTAGATGAAAAAGCCCACGAACAGGCCGTAGAAGACCGCGGCCACGGCGGCCTCGGTCGGGGTGAAATAGCCGGAGCGGATGCCGCCCAGGATGATGACCGGCGCGAGCAGGCCCCAGACGGCCTCCTTGAAGGCGATGAGGATGCTCCCGCAGGACGCGCCGTCGCCGGTCAGGCCGAAGCCGTGGCGCACGGACAGCGCCCAGGCCGGGATGACCAGCGCCAGGCCCGCCAGGAAGCCGGGAATGAGGCCGGCCGCGAACAGGGCCGGCACCGACGCCTGGGGCACGAGCACGCTGTAGAGGATGAAGGCGATGGACGGCGGGATGAGGATGGCCGTGGAACCGGCGGCGGCGATGAGGCTCGATGAGAAGGCCTTGGGGTAGCCGGCGGCGGCCATGCCCGGGATCATGACCATGGCCACGGCCGCGGCGTCGGCCGGGCCGGAGCCGGAGATGCCGCCCAGGACCATGCAGACCATGATGGCGGCGATGGCCAGGCCGCCGCGCAGGGGGCCCACCAGGGCGACGGTGAAGTTGACCAGGCGCAGGGCCACGCCGGAGCGCTCGAAGACCATGCCGGCGAAGACGAACATGGGGATGGCCAGCAGGGGGTACTTGGCCACGCCCGTGTACACGCTGATGGGCACGGACAGAAGCCCGAGCTTGGCCGCGGCGATGGCGATGGCCCCGGACAGGCCCATGGCCGTGGCCAGCGGCACGCCGATGAACATCATGACCGCGAAGAGGCCGAAGAGTAAGGCGCTCATGACCGCTCCCCGCGTTTGAAAAGTGTCAGCACGAGGCGCAGCACGATGACCGCGGCGAAGAACGGCAGCCAACAGCTGTACCACCACTGGGGCACGCCGAGGGCGGGCGAGGTCACCTCGTACGAGAAATCGTCCCACGCGGCCATGACGCCCAGCCACGCCAGCAGGCCGAACATGGCCGTGTTGCAGAGCCAGGCCAGCACGTCACAGGCTTTGCGCCCGCCGGCCGGCAGGGCGTTCACGAACAGGGTGATGCGGACGTGGCGCCCTTCGGCGAAGGCGGACACGGCGCCGACCAGGGTCAGGACCATGAGCAGGAAGACCGAGACTTCTTCGGTCATGGCGAAGGAAATGTTGGTGCAGTAGCGCATGACGACGTTGGCGCCGGTGATGAGCGTCAGCGCGGCCATGACCAGCGCGGCCAGGGCCCGTTCGATGCGGGCCGGCTGTTTTCCGGAAGGTTCCATGGGCTTGAAAATCCTTGAGAGCGACGGTGAAAACGCGGGGACCCCCCGCAGCACGGAAACGGCCCGCCGCGAGGCGGGCCGTGCAGTTTCTACCTGGATGCGGCGATGGCCTCCTCGGCCTTCTTCACCAGATCCTTGCCGACGATTTCGGCCCACTTGTCGAACACGGGGCGGGTGGCATCCTGGAACGGCTTGCGCTGTTCGTCCGTCAGGCGGGTGATGGTCACGCCGTTCTTTTCGATCTCCTTGAGCAGGGCGTCGTCCTCGGGCGTGATACCCTTGCGCGCGTCGATCAGGTTTTCGGCGGCGGCCTGTCTGGCGGCTTCGGCCACGATGGCGCGGTCAGCCTCGCTCCATTCGTTCCACACGCTCTTGCTGACGACAAAGAACAGGGGGTCGGCCATGTAGCCCCACAGGGTCAGGTGCTTCTGCTCGACGGTGTGAAGCTTGGCGGCGTTGAACACGGACAGGGGGTTTTCCTGGCCGTCCACGGCCTTGGTGGCCAGGGCCGGCTGCGCGTCGGCCCAGCTCATCTGGGTCGGGTTGGCGCCGAGGGCGGTGAAGCCGTCGATGAAAATGGGCGAGCCGACGACGCGGATCTTGAGACCCTTCAGGTCGGCTGGGGTGGTGATGTCCAGCTTGGAGTTGGACAGTTCGCGGAACCCGTTTTCGCCGATGGCCAGCGGCACCACGCCCTGCTTTTCGAGAATGGCGAACAGGTCGTCGGCCACGGGCCCTGTGGTCAGGGCGTCAAAGGCCTTCTCGTCGGGCATCAGGAAGGGCAGGGAGAACAGGTTGAGCTGCTTGATCTGGGGAGACCAGTTGATGGACGAGCCGACGGCCAGGTCGATGACGCCCTGGCGGATGGCCGTGAATTCCTTGGTCTGGTCGCCGCCGACGAGGCTGGTTCCGGGATAGACCTTGATGTTGATGCGGCCGGCGGTCTTTTCGCCGACCAGGCTCGCCCAGCGTTCGGCCGCGCGGCCCCAGGGGAAGGCGGGACCGAGCACCGTGGACAGACGGTATTCCGATTTATACTCCGCCGCGCATACCGTGAGCGAGGACAGGACCAGACACAACGCGAGCAGAACGACGCACTTCTTCATGCACGATACCCCTGTGGAAAACGGAAGTTGATAGGAAAATGACTCAACGTTCCGCACGGTTCCAGCTCTTTTAAAGACAGGGCCGCGCGGCTCCGGTCTGCGTCTGCCGTCCTGTTGGAGGGCGCGCACAGTGCCACCTGGCACAGGGAGAAGGTGCTGCGCCACTGTGATGGCGCTTCACCGATAATAGGTTCTGAAGGGGCAGTTTTAGGCGCGTGCAAAGGATGACGTCAAGCCATTGGAACACTTCTTCAAACAGACGGGGACAAATTCTGCGGCCAGGAGGGGAGAAGGGCGGAAAACGGTGGTTTCAGATCGTTGGGGCGTCCGTTGCGGACTGCAGTATTTCTGGCCCCGCGCGGGGGCGCTGCCGGATAGGGTGCGCGGCTGCTTGGCGTTACGGCTGGGCGCCTGGAGGTGCTCCAGGCGCCCGGCTCGTTTTCTATTCCGGTTTGATGCCCGTGCTCGATCCCGGCACGACCTTCACGAAACGGTTCCCGGACTCGTCGGCCAAGGCCTGGACCAGGTCGGCCTCGGTGTTCTGGAAGCCCTGGCGCAGGGCCTGGATGTATGTGCCGAGGAGTTCGCGGATCTGGGCCGCGTCGTCCTCGTCCACGTTCCGTATGACCACGTGGGCGCCGTGGGCGAAGCGGCGTTTCAGGTTGTCGCGGCCGAAGCCGTGCTCCGGGTAGAGGCACTGGTAGATGACGCCGCCGGTCATGCCGGCGCACATCCACGGGCCCGGGTCGCCCAGGACCACGGCGCGGCCGCCGGTCATGTATTCGAAGGCGAAGCCCTTGAGGTGCGCGCGCGAGGCGATGTTGCCCAGTTCGTCGCGCACGGGGCCCGTGATGCGCCCGCCGAAGACGGCGTCGGCCCCGGACATGCGGATGCAGGCCCGGGAGTCGGCGAAGTTCTGGACCATGACCGTGCCGGCCAGGGCGCCGTAAGCCAGAGACTTGCCCACGGACCCGTCCACGCGCTGGCCCAGGATGTTGGCCCCCTTGAGGATGCAGACCCTCCCGCCGCGCGCGCCCTTGGCGATGCCGTCCTGCCCGCCGCCTTCGACGTACGTGCTGATCCCGTCCACGTTGAAGGCGCACAGGCCGTTGCCCGGCACCGAGGAGCCGAACATGAGGTCGATCTTGCCCGCCTCGCCCTCGCGGACCATGGCCCCGGCCAGATAGGTGCCCACGGCCCGGTCCACGGAGCGCACGTTTTCCTCTTTGTACTGCACGTAGCCGCAGCCGTCGCGGGAGGCCGAGAGGGCCATGTCGGAGATGAGGCGGGTCAGGTTGTCCAGGGGTTTGCGCACGATGCGCGGCACCGGGCAGTAGGCCTGCATGTCGTCCATGGGCGCGGGCACGAGGAGGCCGGTCAGGTCCACGAGGTCATGGCCCCGGGCCTGGACCAGGAGGTCGGTGCGGCCTGTCAGGTCGGACAGGCGCCGCTCGCCCAGACCGGCCAGGATATGGCGGATCTGGTCGCCGAAGGCGCGCAGCAGCCGGGCCAGGTTCTCGGCCTCGACCTCGCCCTGCAGGGGCTTGAAGAGCTTCACGCCGCGTTCCCTGGCCTCTTCGATGGAGCGCAGCTGGGTGGAGATGCCGCGCGGGCAGACGTCCAGGTGGCACTGCTCGCAGCTGATGCAGCCCACGCCCATGAGCGCCACGGTACCAACGCCCACGCGGTCGGCGCCGAGGCAGACGAGTTTGACCACGTCGGCCCCCGAGCGCACGCCGCCGTCGCACCAGATCTCGACCTGGCGGCGCAGGCCGGCCTCCACCAGGCCGCGGTGGGCCTGGGTCACGCCGATCTCCACGGGCAGCCCTACGTACTTCTTGGCGTGTTCGCGGGCCGCGCCCGTGCCGCCCTCGAAGCCGCTGATGTTGACGATGTGCGCCCCGGCCTTGGCCACGCCCACGGCGATGGTGGCCACGCCGCTGGTCACCGGGATCTTCACGGAGATGCGCGCCGCGGGGTTGGCGGTCTTGAGCTCCGTGATGATCTGGCAGAGGTCCTCGATGGAGTAGATGTCGTGGTGGTTCGAGGGCGAGATGAGGGCGATGCCGGGCTTGCAGTGCCGGGCCTGGGCCACCATGTCCGTGACCTTGGACCCGGGCAGGTGCCCGCCCTCGCCGGGCTTGGCGCCCTGGCCGACCTTGATCTCCAGGTAGCGGGCGGAGTTGAGGAGTTCCATGGACACGCCGAAGCGGCCCGAGGCCACCTGCTGGCCGCGGTTCTCGCGGTACTTGCCGAGCATGTCGGGAATCTCGCCGCCCTCGCCGTTCATGCAGATGATGTTCAGCTTGCGCGCGGCCTCGGCGTAGGCCCGGAAGGAACTCTCGCCCTGGGAGCCGAAGGACATGGCGCAGATGAGCAGGGGCATGGCGTGCTGGCCCACGGAGATGTCCACGGCCTCCAGGGGCAGGGGGGCGGTGTCGCGGGTGGCGATGTCCAGAAGGTGGCGCAGGCCGACGGGGTTGTCCCGGTCCACCTCGGCCATGGCTTCGTCCATCTGCACGTACCCGGTCTTGCCCACGGCCACGGAGCGCAGGATCCGGCCGACCCGGGCGTTGCGCTTGGGGTCCGACGGGAGCTTGCGCTCCCCGCCTTCGCCGATCAGGGCCAGGCGCCGCCGGGCCTGCGCCTCGAGTTCCGCGAAGCCCAGGCCCGTGACGGCGGAGGGGCAGAAGTTGGCGCAGCCGAAGACCTCGGCCAGTTCGTCCTTGAGGCCGATGGAGGAGAAGATGCGGCCGTAGCCGCACAGCTCGTGGATGCCCATGGTGGACATGATCTTCTCCACGCTGGCCTGCAGCGCCGTGAGGGTGTTGGACAGGGTGCGCTGCAGCCCCTCGGCGCTCTCGGCCTGGGCGTAGGCCTGCTTCCAGAGCATGTATGGGTTCACTGCGGCGGCGCCCAGGCCCAGCACGAACATGATGTCGTGCATGTTGCGGATGGCCCCGCTGCGTACGATGAGCGACGGCAGGCGGGGGATGCGCCCCGCCTCGGCGGCCCTGCGCAGCCAGGCCACGGCCAGGCCCGGGGCGATGAAGACCCGTCCGTCCACGAAGCCGGCGCTGTCGTCCAGGACCAGGATGGCAGCCCCGCCCCGGACGGCCTGCAGGGCTTCGGCCTCCAGGGCCTCCAGCCGGTTTTTCAGCCCTTCGCCGGGCACGAAGGTCGCGTCGAGGATGGCCAGGCGCGAGGGGTCGCGCTGCCGGGCCGTGAAGAAATCCAGGACCTGCTCCAGGGTGTGGGTGCCGTGCTCGCGGCACACGGCCAGGATGTCCAGGGAGGACAGGGCCGGCGTGAACTCCCCGCCCAGGAGGATGGGGGTTTTGAGGCGCAGGCCCACGGGCGGCCGGTCGGGGTTGTCCGGGCGGTCGCCGAGAATGACGGCGGTGGAGAAGTGCTCGGCTTCGCGTTCGCGGTCGATGGCCGGGTTGGTGACCACGGCCACGTTCTCCTTGAAGTATTCGCTGACGTTGGCCAGGCCGTCCGTCTCCAGGCAGGCCAGGGGGCCCTGGTGGCCCATGGAGCCGATGGGCCCCTTGCCCGTGGCCGCCACGTGTTTGCGCATGTCCTGGTCGTATTTGCGCCAGCCGAAGGCGGCCAGGATGGTCGTGGTGTCCGGCCCCTGCTGGTCGTCGAAGACGGGGCGTCCCTGGAAGAAGCGGCGCAGGTCGCGGCAGGAGCCTTCCGGGCAGGCCAGTATGGATTCGGGAATCTCGCCGTGCAGGTTGTCGGCCAGGGCGCTCATGCGTCCCTGCTGGAACAGGCGCAGCAGCCGTTCCTGCAGGCCGCAGTGGTCCACCACCTCGCCGCGCCGGCCGGGTCCGGAGATGATGGCGATCTTCTCGCCCGGGGCCAGGGGGCGCGGGTCGTGGATGGTGTTCTGCAGGTCCACCACGCCCTTTTCCGAGGACAGGAAATAGTCGTAGTCGCTCTCGCCGAACCACAGGGGGCGCAGTCCCAGGGCATCGACGCTGCCCATGCACGTGTCGCCGAAACGCGAGACCACGGCGGCAGGCCCCTGGGCCGAGGGCATGAAGAACCAGCGGTAGAAGCCGTACATGCACCGCAGTTCCGGGCTCATGCGTTCGACTTCCGTGTGGATGGCCGGGAAGACCATCTCCAGGGCCTCCATGAAGTCGAACCCGTGGATGTGGATGAGGCCTTCGAGGATGCGGTTCAGGTCCTGGGAGTCGCTGCCGCCGGGCGTGGGGGTGATGCCCAGGTCCATGGCCGTGCTGCGCAGCTTCTCGATGGTGTTGATCTCGCCGTTGTGGCCCAGCAGGGAAAAGGGCTGGGCGCGCTCGGCCGTGGGCAGGGTGTTGGTTGAGTAGCGGCTGTGGCCCAGGGTGATGATGGACTTGCTGGCGGGGTTGCGCAGGTCCGGGTAGACGCGGGGCAGCAGGTCCGGCGTGCCGCGCAGCTTGTAGATGGCGCTGTCGAGGCTCAGGGAACAGACGTGGGCCTCGGGTGCCTTGCCCTCGACGTCCGTCTGGATGCCGAAAAGGCGCCTGGCCCCTTCCTGCCGGGTCTCGTCACGGACGAGGCCGCAGATCTGCCAGAAGACGGGCGCCTCGGCGCGGGCCATGGGCCCCAGCTCCTCGGGGCGCATCTGGTCGTCGGCCTCGGCCAGGATTTCGGTCCCGGCCCCGGTCAGGATGGCCCGCACTCGGTCCTTGAGCCCGTCGGTCCCTGGACCGTCCGGCAGGAAGAAGTGGCCGACGAAAAAGCCGCGGCTCTCGCTCAGGTGGCGGCTCAGCCCCGCGTCCTGCAGGCGCTGGCCCCAGATGGCGCGGGGGATGTCGGTCAGGATGCCGCAGCCGTCTCCCTCGCTGTTGATGTCGCCCGAGCGGTGGGCCATTTTTTTCAGGGCGTCTATGGTCTTGACGATATTGGCATGCGAGGCCCGGCCGCGCTTGTCAGCGAAGGCGATGATGGCGCAGGCGTCGCGTTCTTCGACGAGAGGGTGTCTCATGGGAAATCTCCGGCAGGACGAGTTGTAAATGATAATCTATCCTATACGTGCAGGGGCCGCAGGGCCATTTTAATAAATATTTCACAAAGCTTCCGCCGGGTCTTTACCGATCGGCCTCTTTTGCCTATATATTGAACATAAGGAAGTTACCAGTCGCTGCGCTCAAACCCCGAGGTTCTCATGAACAGGACGGAATTGATTGAACGGCTCAAAGTCGAGATGGGCTACTCCGAGGAGGAGGCCGCCCGGGTGGTGGACGCCATGATGGAGAGCATGACCGAGTCCCTGAGCCGGGGCGACAAGATCACGCTGCCCGGCATCGGCACCATGGCCGTGGTGGACCGCGCCCCGCGCAAGACCGTCGATCCCGAGACCGGCGAGGAGATGGACCTCCCCGTGCGACGCGGCATCAAGTTTTCCCCGGGCAAGCGCCTCAAGGACGCGCTCACGTCCCTGGATTTCATCACGAAGGGCTTGGAATAACTTCTCGGCAAACTGCTTTTTTCCGGCCTCAGGCCGGTTTTTTTTGCCTGGACTTCCCCGGAGTCATGGGTCATTTCCAGTCTTTCCCAAGCGGAGGAACCATGAAAATCGCCAACTCGATGACCGAACTGGTCGGCAACACCCCCCTGGTTCGTTTGAACAGGATGACCCAAGGCTGTCTGGCCGAGGTCGTGGTCAAACTCGAATTCTTCAATCCCCTGTCGTCCATCAAGGACCGCATCGCCCTGAACATGATCGAGGAGGCCGAACGCGGCGGACTCATCCGTCCCGGCACGGTCATCGTCGAACCCACCAGCGGCAACACCGGCGTGGGGCTGGCCTTTGTCTGCGCCGTGCGCGGCTACCATCTCGTGCTGACCATGCCCGAGTCCATGAGCGTCGAGCGGCGCATGCTGCTGGCGGCCATGGGCGCCGAGCTGGTACTGACGCCGGCCGCCAAGGGCATGGCCGGGGCCGTGGCCGAGGCCGAAAGGATCCTGGCCTCCATCGAGGACGCCTTCATGCCCGGCCAGTTCGTCAACCCGGCCAACCCGGCCATGCACGAGCGCACCACGGCCGAGGAGCTGTGGCGCGACACCGACGGCCGCATCGACGCGTTGGTCGCCGGCGTGGGCACGGGCGGCACCGTCACCGGCGTGGGGCGGACGTTGCGCCGCCGCAAGGAAGGCTTCATGACCGTGGCCGTGGAGCCCGCCGCCTCGCCGCTGCTGAGCCAGGGCACGGCTGGGCCGCACAAGATCCAGGGCATCGGCGCCAACTTCGTGCCCGAGATCCTGGACCTCAAAGTCATCGACCGCATCGTCACCGTGACCAACGAAGACGCCATGGCTACGGCCCGCGCCCTGGCCCGCGACGAGGGTATCCTGGGGGGCATCTCCTCCGGGGCCAACGTCTGGGCCGCCCTGCAGCTGGCCCGCGAACCGCAGATGGAAGGCAAGCTCATCGTGGCCATCGTCTGCGACACGGGCGAGCGCTACCTTTCCACCGAACTTTTTGCCTCCATGAGCTGAACATGGCCAAATATCTCAAGATCGACAGTGTCCTTTCCGGCGTGGTGGAGAGCCTCTGCGCCCCCGAGTCCTACAGGGGCGTGTACCACCAGCCGTCCTTCGGCTCGCCCATGCCTTCGGTGGAGCTCCTTACGGACATCGTGGAGCGCCTGCGCTCCGTGCTTTTCCCCGGTTTCTTCAAGGAGTCCTTCATCACGCCCGAGAACATGGCCTACTTCGTCGGCTCCAAGCTGGAGAAGGTCCGTCGGGAGCTGACCCGGCAGGTGGAGCGCGGCTTCTGCTTCGCCTGCGACAAGGACGAGCATTCCTGCTCGGCCGACTGCGAGGTGCGCGCCGAGAACCTCTGCAACCAGTTCCTGCAGACCCTGCCGCGGGTGCGCCGTCTGCTGGCCACGGACGTGCAGGCCGCCTTTGCCGGAGACCCCGCGGCCAAGAACCCGGGCGAGACCATCTTCTGCTACCCGTCCATCCGCGCCGTGACCAACCACCGCATCGCCCACGAGCTGCATCTGCTGGGCGTGCCGCTCATTCCGCGCATCATCAGCGAAATGGCCCACTCGGCCACGGGTATCGACATCCATCCCGGGGCGACCATCGGCGAGTCCTTCTTCATCGACCACGGCACGGGCACGGTCATCGGCGAGACGTGCATCATCGGCAGGAACGTGCGCCTCTACCAGGGCGTGACCCTGGGGGCCAAGAGCTTCCCCAAGGGCGAGGACGGCCATCTGGTCAAGGGCATCGCGCGCCACCCCATCGTCGAGGACAACGTGACCATCTACTCCGGAGCGACGATCCTGGGCCGCATCACCATCGGCGAAGGCGCGGTCATCGGCGGCAACGTCTGGGTCGTGGACGACGTGGCCCCCGGGGCCAGGATGTACCGCAACCTGTAGCCGCCCGGCGTGTGCTGCACAGAAGAGCCGCATCCTGACCGATGCGGCTTTTTCTTTGTGGGCTCCTGCCGGCTTGAAAAAAGCGTTGGGCGGGCATAGGCATGTCCATGGAGGGACCGCCTCGTCCGTGCGCATGTCTCCCGACATTTCAAAACATCCCGATATCACAGGGCAAACAGGTCTTTGCCGCCCGCACACCGGAGGTCGCATGCCGTTCACGTTCTTTACCGCCAACGTCGTTTTCGGTCCCGGCGCCCGTGCCGAAATTCCCGTCCGCGCCGCCCGCATGGGACGGCGTTGCCTGCTGGTCACCGGCAGCCGGGTGGAACGCTGCGCCTGGCTGCTCGACGACCTGGTCGGCGTCATGGACGACGTATTCGCCGTCCCCGTCGGCTCGGAACCAGAAGCCGCCCAGATTGAGGAATTGGCACATGCCGCCCGGGAGCGGGGTTGCGACGTTGTGGTGGCCGTGGGCGGAGGAAGTGTCCTGGACGCGGGCAAGGCCCTGGCTGCGCTTGCGACCAACACCCGGGACGTGTTCGACTACCTGGAAGTGGTGGGGCGGGGCATGCCTCTGGAGTATCCGCCCCTGCCCATGATCGCCGCGCCCACCACGGCCGGAACGGGATCCGAGGTCACGGCCAACGCCGTGCTGCTGGCCCGCGGGCAGGGGGTCAAGGTCAGCCTGCGCTCGCCGGCCATGATCCCGGACCTGGCGGTGGTGGACCCGGAACTGGCCGTCTCCCTGCCGCCTGCGCAGACGGCGGCCACGGGCATGGACGCCCTGACCCAGCTCATGGAAGCCTTTGTCTCCCATGCCGCCAACCCCCTGACCGACCCCCTGTGCCGCGACGGCATGACGCGCGCTGCGCGCTCCCTGCGGCGGGCCGTGGCCGACGGGACCGACCTGCAGGCCCGTACGGACATGGCCCTGGCCAGCCTCTTCTCCGGCATGGCCCTGGCCAACGCCAGGCTCGGCGCCGTGCACGGCTTCGCCGCCCCCCTGGGCGCAGCCCTGGGCGCGGCCCACGGGGAGATCTGCGCGGCCCTGCTGCCCCACGTCATGGAGGCCAACATCGCGGCCCTGCGCGCCGCCGATCCCGCGCATCCGGCCCTGGACCGCTACGCCGAGGTGGGCCTCCTGCTCATGGGCGTGCGCGACGCCATGGCCGGGGTGCGCTTCGTGCGCTCGCTGTGCGCGGACCTGGGCATCAGGGGCCTCAGGGATCTCGGCCTGGACGAGGACGGCGTGCCCGACGCGGCCCGCAAGGCCGCCGGCGCGTCGAGCATGCGGGGCAACCCGGTGGCCCTCGACCACGATCGCCTCGTGTCCATTCTGCGACGGGCCATGGGCGGCTGAACCCGGTCAGCGGAGGCATGGGCGAAGGAAAGAGGAAGGGGATCCGGGCTGCTGCCCGAATCCCCTTTTGCAATGCGTGCGCCCGCAGGGGCTACTGCTTGGGTGCGAAGATGACCGCCGGCTTGGTGGTGTCGCCGTTGGCGTTCGGGAAGTCCTCGAACCTCTCGGCCTTGGTGCCCGTGGCGATGAGGTGCCGCGCTTCGGCCATGAAGTTGTTGAAGCGGTGCTTGCACTCGTAGAAGCCGTGCCACCACGTGTAGTCCGGCGCCATCATGGCCGTGCCCATGCGGGCCCTGCGCCCTTCGTGATGCCAGAGTTCGTAGAACTCCACTTCAAGCTTCTCGTCGAAGAACCTGGTCTTGTCCAGGAGGCCCTTGGCGTAGAGGTCGTCGAGCATGGCCTTGGCGGGCTTGTAGTAGACTTCGTTGTATTCGGTCACGGACTGGTCGGTCTTGACGTAGTGGGCGTCCACCCAGCTTTTGGCGTGGCACTGCACGCAGATCTTCTTCATCTTGTCCTGTTCGTCCTGCCAGTTGGTCTGGGCCGGGAAGGCCGCGAAGTCCTGGGGACGGACGGTCAACGGCGCCTGGAGCTCCCAGCCCAGGCGCTCGGTCACGTCATGCGTGCCGATGACCGACCCGGAGCCGGACATGTGGCAGGCCGCGCAGCTCGGCGTGCGGTAGTCCACGCCGGCGGTCCATGTGCCGGGGGCGGATTCCCAGCGGTACTCGTGCTTGTTGGCCTCGGTGATGGCGCCGTGCTTGGACTCGGTGTAAATCTCGATCTGCGGGTGGTCCGGGCCCAGGTGGCACTGGCCGCATGCTTCGGGCTTGCGGGCCTCGGCCACGGAGAAGCGGTGCCTGGTGTGGCAGGAGGTGCAGCTGCCCAGGGAGCCGTCCATGTTCGCGCGGCCCACGCCCACATTGGGCCAGGTCGAGGCGTCCAGATTCCCGTCCTTGTCCTTTTTGAGGACCGTGCCGTGACAGTAGAAGCAGCCGGCCGTACGTTCCCAGTCGCTGTTCATGCCGTTGTTGAGCCACGGGTCGATCTTCCACATGATCTCGATGGTGTTGGCGTGCTTGCTCTTGGCGTACTGCTTGACCTCGTCGGGGTGGCAGCGGGAGCAGTCCTTGGGCGTCACGGCCGCGGCGATGGGCATGCGGTATTCCTGCTTGCCCCATGCGTTGTCCGACCGCTGGTACTGCTTGTAATGCGGTTCGGACACGTCCGGGTCATGCTCTTCGGCCTGATGGCAGTCCAGGCAACTGATGTTGGCGCTGGCGTGCCGGCTGCTCGCCCAGTCCGTGAAGAGGCCCGGGGTCTCGGTCTTGTGGCACTCGATGCAAGCTTTGGCCTGCTCGGACATGCCCCGCTCGATACGGAACTCCTTCACTTTGGTCATGTCCGCACCGGCCCAGGCGGCCAGGCCCAGCGTCAGCAGTGCGGCGAGGCTGCAAAATCCGTAGCGATGTCTCATTCTTTCCTCCTTGAAACAGGCTTGCCGTTAATATTCATTTTCGTGCGAGCAAATCCAGGTTGTTGTAATCGTAGAATGTCCTGTTGTTGTGCACGAGGTCGTAGTGGCACTCCACGCAGCGTTTCTCCATGCCCGGCATGGGATGAAGGACCTGCTTGTGGGCAAGCATGGCCCCGCGCTTGTTCGGGATGTTCTGGATGTTGCGGTGGCATTTGAGGCACTGGGCGTTTTTGAAGGATGCATAGGCCTTTCTGCGATTCTCCGCGTGGTCGTAGTCGTCCGGTGAGTCCATCATGAAATGGGCGACAACGTCCTTTATGCCGTGAAACGTTTTCATGTAGAAGAAGTTGACCGTGTCATGAGGCGCAGGAAGATGGCAGTCCATGCAGTCAGCGACAAAACCCTGGAGATTGTTGACATGTGTTGAAGTTTTCCACGTATTGTATGCCCATTGAATTTCATGGCATGATGCACAGAACTGTGGTGTACTTGTCCGGACCATCGTATAGTATGTCATGCTGAAGAGAGGAAAAGCAATGACGATTCCAAAAAGAATCAAAAGACCGGATTTTAGGGATTTCTTCATAGGCTACCTCTTTTTTTGTTACATCATGTCACATCAGCGACATAGCGGCGTATCCCCGTAGAAAAAGTTTGTTTGCGATATGGAAATGTATTTTTCGCTATGTTGCGAAAGGCTTTAAATTCGTAAATCCCGTTGCACATGGGCTGTCCGGCCTCAACGGGGACTGCCCACTCTGGAGTCTCCCACATCCGGAATTTTCGGCCTTTGGCTGCCATGGTGACAGATTTTATGCTTCGGAGTCATGAAATTCGAATCATGTACAATTTATTACGAATATAAATTATAATAAAATGAATGAATATGATGTGTAATAATTAAATACTATGAATATATAAAAATACAAAATGCTAAATATTGAAATTCAATTCATCACTGTGATGCAAGTAGTAAAAATATATTATTGATAATCATTATTTTTAATGTATATATTACAGCAAAATTACGGTAAGAATCAACCGATTTTTTTAAAAACCATTTGTCATGGGCTTCGGATTTTGAGAGGCAATGGATAGAACACTCCAAGAATCAACCATCGGGCAGCTTCTGATCGGAGACGCTGCCATGAGCGGTTTTGAAATGCGGCCGTCCGGTCGTGAACGGGCCATGGGCAGCCATGGCCGCAAAGGAGGTATCCATGTTCTGTTTCCAGTGTCAGGAGACTGCAAAGAATTCGGGCTGCACGGTCAAGGGCATGTGCGGCAAACCCGAAGAGACCGCCAACCTGCAGGACCTGCTGATCTTCGTTCTGCGCGGCATCGCTGTGTACGGCGAGAGGCTGGGCGAACTCGGGCAGCCGGACCGCTCCAATGACGATTTCGTGCTCCAGTCACTTTTTGCGACAATTACCAACGCGAACTGGGACGATGCCCGCTTCGTGACCCTGATCCAGGAGGCTCTGGCCAGGCGCGACCGGCTGCGGGAGTCTTTCCTGGCCGCGTACACGGCGAAGACCGGACAGGCTTTTGCCGATCCCCTGCCCGAGGCGGCGACCTGGTCCGGTGCAGCCGACACGTTTGCCGAAAAGGCCAAAACCGTCGGCATCCTGGCCACCGAGAACGAGGACGTCCGGTCCCTGCGGGAGATGCTCATCATCGGCCTCAAGGGCATTGCCGCCTATGCCGAGCACGCCGCGGTGCTGGGCTACCGCAGGGCCGAGATCGACGATTTCATGCTCGAGGCACTGGCCTCCACCACCAAGGACCTGTCCGTGGACGCCATGGTTTCCCTGGTCATGAAGGCCGGGCGCACGGCCGTGACCACCATGGCCCTCCTGGATGAGGCCAACACCGCCACGTACGGGAACCCGGAGATCACCGAGGTCAACATCGGCGTTGGCGGCAACCCCGGCATCCTCATCAGCGGCCATGACCTCAAGGATATGGAGGAGCTGCTGAAACAGACCGAAGGCACGGGCGTCGATGTGTACACCCACGGCGAGATGCTGCCGGCCAATTACTACCCGGCGTTCAAGAAATATAAGCACTTCGTCGGCAACTACGGCGGCTCCTGGTGGCAGCAGAACCCCGAGTTCGAAGCCTTTGGCGGCCCCATCCTGCTGACGACCAACTGCCTGGTGCCCCTCAAGAAGGACAATACCTACCTGAGCCGCCTCTACACCACGGGCGTGGTCGGCTACGAAGGCGCCACGCACATTCCGGACCGGCCCGAAGGCGGGGCCAAGGATTTCTCGGCCCTTGTGGCCCAGGCCAAGGGCTGTCCGCCTCCCAAGGAACTGGAGACCGGCACCATCGTCGGCGGCTTCGCCCACCATCAGGTCATGGCCCTGGCCGACAAGGTGGTGGAGGCCGTCAAATCCGGCGCCATCAAGCGCTTCGTGGTCATGGCCGGCTGCGACGGGAGGCAGAAGTCGCGCCAGTACTACACGGACGTGGCCGAGAGCCTGCCCAAGGACACGGTCATCCTCACGGCCGGGTGCGCCAAATTCCGCTACAACAAGCTGAAGCTGGGCGACATCGGCGGCATCCCGCGCGTGCTCGACGCCGGGCAGTGCAACGACTCCTATTCCCTGGCCGTCATCGCCCTGAAGCTGAAGGAGGTCTTCGGCCTCGACGACATCAACAAGCTGCCCGTGTCCTATGACATCGCCTGGTACGAACAGAAGGCCGTGGCCGTGCTGCTGGCCCTTCTGGCCCTGGGCGTGAAGGGCATCCGCCTGGGTCCGACCCTGCCGGGCTTCCTGTCCCCCAATGTGGCCAAGGTGCTGGTCGAAAAGTTCGACATCAAGCCCATCGGCACGGTTCAGGACGACATCGCGGCCATGATGGCCGGAAACTGACGAGGCATGACGCGACATTGTGCAGGGCCGTCCGCGCAGCGGGCGGCCCTGCCGCTTTTTTGCGCGCACGGCGATCTTGCCCCTTGCCTCCAGGCCCGTTCACGCTTAGCTCCAACCCCATGACACAAACGAAGCGACCCGCGGCCGTCCTCTTCGACATGGACGGACTGCTCCTGGACTCCGAGGCCACCCTGAAGAGGATCTGGCAGCGCGAGGCGGCCCTCCTGGGATTCGACCTGCACGACGGCCTGTACTCCCACCTGGTGGGCGTGCCCAATGTGCTGTGCGAAGAAAAGCTCATGCATTGGTTTAAAGATTTTCCCCTGGACGAATTCCGGCGGAACTGGAAGGCCGTGCGCGAGGAAGAGCGCCGCAGCGGCGGCATCCCGCTCAAGGCGGGGGCTTTGGAGATGGTGGCCTGGCTCGAAGGGGAGGGTGTGCCCATGGCCCTGGCCACGTCGTCCTCGCGGGAGGCCGTGGACAGGCACCGCGAGGCCTGGCCGCAGCTGTTCCGTTTTGCGGGCATCATGACCATCGAGCATGTGCTGCGGCCCAAGCCGGATCCGGACATCTACCACCGAGCCTGCGCCCTGTTGGGCGTCCAGGCCCGGGACTGCGTGATCTTCGAGGACTCCAACCCCGGCATGCGCGCGGCCATCGCCTCGGGCGGGCGCGCCATCATGATCCCGGACCTGGTCACGCCCGAGGCCGAAGTGCAGGCCGGTGCGGCGCGGGTTTACCCCTCGCTGGTGCAGGCCCTGGGGCGGCGTGACGAGTGGTTCTGAAAAACAGCGCAGCGGAGGCAGCCATGGAGCTTACCCATGTCGATGTGATGGTGGAACCGGACCGCATGGGCGATGCGGCCTTCATTCGTGACCTCGCCCTGACCCGGGCCGGCGTGCGTGACGACGGGGCCGTTCCGGTGCGCGTGGTGCGACGCTCCATCGATGCCCGGTCCAGGATGCCCAGGTTCCTGTTGCGGGTGGCCGTGGGAGGAGGGGAGCGGAGCGCGTCCGCCTTCCGTCCGGCCGCCCTTGGCGGAAAGCGGGCGGTGGTGGTCGGGGCCGGCCCGGGCGGGTATTTCGCGGCCTTGACGCTGCTCGAGGCCGGCATCCGGCCCGTGCTCCTGGAGCGTGGCCGGGACGTGCGGTCGCGCCTGAAGGATGTGAAGAAGATCTATTCCGAGGGCCTCGTCAACCCGCACTCCAACTACTGTTTCGGCGAGGGCGGGGCGGGCACCTATTCCGACGGCAAGCTCTACACCCGCGCCACCAAGCGCGGCGACACGGACCGCATCCTGGACCTCTTCGTGTCCTTCGGCGCCTCGGCGGACATCCGCGTGGACGCCCACCCGCACCTGGGCTCCAACGTCCTGCCCAGGCTGGTGCGGGCCATGCGCGAGGCCATCCTCGGCGCGGGCGGCGAAATCCATTTCGGGGCCCATGTGGCGGATCTCATCCTCGAATCCGGGCGGGCGAGCGGGGTGGTCCTGGCCGGCGGCGAGAAGGTCGAGGGCGACGCCGTCATTCTGGCCACCGGCCATTCGGCCCGGGACATCTACGAACTGCTGCACCGGCGCGGCGTGCTCATCGAGGCCAAGCCCTTCGCCCTGGGCGTGCGCATCGAGCACCCCCAGGCGCTGGTGGACCGCATGTTCTACCACCATTCGCCGCGCAATCCGGCCCTGCCCGCGGCCAGCTACCGGCTGGCCTGCCAGACGGCGGAGCGGGGCGTCTTCTCGTTCTGCATGTGCCCCGGCGGCTTCGTGGTGCCTGCCTCGACGGCTCCGGGCGAGCTGGTCCTGAACGGCATGAGCCTGGCCAGCCGCAGCGCGCCCTTCGCCAATGCGGGGCTGGTGGCCGAAGTCCGCCCGGACGACGTGCCCGGCACCGATCCCCTGGCCCTGTTGCGCTTTCAGGCCGCGGTGGAGCAGGCCATGTTCCGGGCCGGCGACGGCGTGACGCAGCGCGCGCCGGCCCAGCGCGTCCCGGATTTCCTGCAGGGCAGGCTGTCCGGTGCGCTGGGCAAAACCTCCTACGTTCCGGGCGTGTATGCGGCGCCCGTGCACGAGTTGCTGCCGGAATTCGTGACCCGGGCCCTGCGCGAGGGGCTCGCCATCCTGGGCAAAAAGCACAGGGGCTTCGACAGCGCCGAGGCGACGCTGCTGGCGGCCGAGTCGAGGACGAGTTCGCCCGTACGCATCCCGCGGGACCGCGAGACGCTCATGCATCCCGAAGTGTCGGGTCTCTTTCCGTGCGGGGAGGGGGCTGGCTATGCGGGAGGCATCGTCTCGGCGGCCATGGATGGCGTCGCGGTGGCCGCGGCTGTGGCGCGGAGAATGAAAAAATAGGTCCTATGGGTCGTATGGGACCTATAGGACCTATGTTGAGAGGCAAGGGGGCCGCTTTGGGGCGGTTATTTGCCGAAGGATCGGGCGAAGAGGTCGGCGATGGCCTGGCGGCCGTTGTCTTCGAGGAAGCGGGTGCCGGTGCCGC
>CALMTS010000315.1 GCA_937872685.1 uncultured Desulfomicrobium sp. | reverse complement strand
AAGGCCATGGAACAGCTCAAGACCCAGTTCAAGGACATGAAGGACAACCTCGACGCCCAGAAGAAATCCCTGGACGCACTGAAGGACGAACTCCAGAAGCAGTCCATGATGCTCAGCCAGGAGGCCAAGCTCGACAAGGAAGCCCAGTACAAGCGCAAGGTCCGTGACTTCCAGGACATGGGCCAGAGCTACCAGCGCAAGCTGCAGCAGGCCGAGCAGAGCCTTTCCAAGCCCATCATCGACAAGCTTCTGACGGTCCTCCAGGAATACGGCAAGAAGAACGGTTACACGGCCATCTTCGACAAGCAGGCCAGCGGACTGGTCTTCAGCCAGGACAACGTCGATCTGACCAACACCATTATCGCCGAACTGAACAAGGCCATGCGCAAGTAGCGGAAACAGCTATGCTTCTTTCCGAAATAGCGATCAGCCTGAGCCTGACCCTGCAGGGCGGGGACATCGAGATCACCGGGGTGAACACCCTGGCCGATGCCTCGCCCTCGGAACTGTCTTTCCTGGCCAACCCGAAATACGCACCACAGCTGGCCACCACACGCGCAGGGGCCGTCATCCTGGCGCCCGACCAGGCTGCGGGCTCCAAGCCGTGCCTCATCAGCGCCAACCCCTACCTGGACTTTGCCCGCTGTGTGCAGCTCTTCGCCAAACCTCAGGGCTGTTTCACGGGGTTGAGCGAACTTGCCTTCGTACATCCCGAAGCCGACGTTGATCCGACTGCCGCCGTGGCCCCCTTTGTTTTCATCGGCAAAGGTGCCGTCATCGGCCCCAGGGTCCGCATCTTCAGCGGATGCTGCATTGGAGAAGACTGCGTTGTCGGCGAAGACAGCGTCATCTATCCCAATTGTTCGCTCATGTCCGGGTCGCATGTGGGTAAGAGGGTAATCCTCCACGCCGGGACCGTACTCGGCAGCGACGGGTTCGGCTTTGCGCAGGCAGGCGGGGCCATGACGAAATTCCCGCAGATCGGACGCGTCGTCATTGAAGACGATGTCGAGATCGGGGCCAATACGACCATCGACAGAGCCGCGCTGGGCGAAACCAGAGTCGGCCAGGGCAGCAAAATCGACAATCTGGTCCAGCTTGGACATAACGTCCGGGTCGGCCGCAATTGCATCATCGTGGCCCAGGTCGGAATCGCCGGGTCGACGAGCCTTGGAGACGGGGTCGTCCTGGCCGGACAGGTCGGAGTGGCCGGGCACATCAAACTCGGTGACGGCTGCCGCATCGGCGCAAAGTCCGGAGTGGGCCAGGATGTCCCGCCGCGACAGGATTTGAGCGGCATCCCGGCCATGCCCCACGGCTCGTTCCTGCGGACCTCGGCCATCATGCCCAAACTGCCGGAAATGAAACGGCGGCTCGCAAAACTTGAAAAGGAACTGGCAGCCTTACGCGAAGAAATAGCCAACAAAGGGTAACTACATGATCACCAAACCAGAAAGCGGTGAAATCGTCAGCCGGGATATCCTGGACCTGCTCCCCCACCGCTACCCCTTCCTGCTCGTGGACCGCGTGCTGAGCTTCGAGCCCATGAAGTCCGTGCACGCCATCAAGAGCGTGTCGATCAACGAACCCTTTTTCCAGGGGCATTTTCCTTCCTACCCTGTGATGCCTGGAGTGCTCATTCTGGAAGCCCTGGCCCAGGCCGGCGGGATCATGGTCATCAAAAGTCTGCCTGTAGCCGACACTGTCGGAAAGATATTTCTCTTCACGGGAATGGAAAAGGTCCGCTTCCGCCGCCCCGTGTTCCCAGGCGACCAGCTTCACCTGCACGTCACGTACGAACGGCACAAACTCATGATGTGGAAGACCAATGGCAAGGCCATGGTCGACGGCAAGGTCGTTGCTGAAGGCATCCTGACGGCATCCGTTGTTCCCAGGGAGGACTGATGCAGACATCCATTCACCCCACTGCAATCGTTCATCCGGACGCGTCACTCGGTACCGGCGTCACCGTGGGCCCCTTCGCCATCATCGAGGAGGGCGTACGCATTGGCGACGGGACCGTCATTGACGCAGGCGCCCAAATCAAGCGTTTCACAACCCTTGGAACTGACAACCACGTCCACTCCATGGCCTGCGTCGGCGGGGAACCTCAAGACCTCAAATTCCATGGTGAGGAATCCCGGCTTGAAATCGGTGATCGCAACAAGATCCGCGAATTCTCCACCATCCACCGCGGCACCGAAGGCGGCGGTGGATTGACCCGGGTCGGCTCTGACAACCTCATGATGGCCTACTCCCACATCGCCCATGACTGCGTGGTCGGCGACAACAACGTCCTCGCCAACGCCGCGACACTGGCCGGCCATGTCATCGTCGGAAACGAAGTAGTGGTCGGAGGCCTGTCGGCCGTGCACCAGTTCGTCAATATCGGCGACTTTGCCTTTATCGGAGGGAAGACCGGCGTGGCCCAGGACGTCCCGCCGTTCATGCTTGCCGTGGGCGAACGCGCTACCCTGCGCGGGTTGAACCTCATCGGCCTGCGGCGACACGGATTTTCCTCGGAGGAAGTCAGCGCCCTCAAGTCCGCATACAAACTCATCTGGCGGTCAAACCAGGAGCGCAATGAGGTCATGCAGCAGGTGGAAACGGAACTCGGCAGTTTCCCGCAGGTTATGAAGCTTCTGGACTTCATCAGGGCCAGCAAACGGGGCACCATCACTCCTGAGCGCATCTAATCCGTCATGAGCAGAACCCTGGGCATCATTGCAGGTGGAGGCTCATTCCCCGTCACCGTTGCCAAAACGGCTCGCGATCGCGGAGAACGCGTCGTCGGGGTCGGTTTCGCTTCCGACACGGACCCCTCCTTTGCCGGACACTGTGACGCCTTCACTTGGCTCAAGCTCGGCCAGCTCGGCAGGCTTATCGATTTTTTCACAGCCAACGGCGTCACGCATGTCGTCATGGCCGGCCCCGTCAACAAGCCCCGAGCCCTGGACCTGCGACCGGACTGGCGCGCGGCGAAGCTCATCTTCTCAGCCAAAACCCGGGGCGACGACGCCCTTTTACGCGCCGTCACGGCGGAACTGGAGCGCGAGGGCATGCAGGTCGTGGCCCCGCACCTCTATTCTCCGGATCTTCTTGCCCCGTCAGGCGTACTCACCCGCAGAGCGCCCACCGAACGCGAAAGGGAAGACGTTGATTTCGGCTGGAATCTGGCACAAAGCCTGGGACCGTTCGACATCGGCCAGTGCCTCGTGGTGCGGGAGAAAATCGTACTCGCCGTGGAAGCCATCGAAGGCACCGACGCTGCGATTCGGCGGGGAGGAACGTTGGGCGGCCCTGGTGCAGTCGTCGTCAAACGTCCAAAGCCGACCCAGGACAGGCGTCTGGACATGCCTGCCATTGGCCCGGACACCCTGCGCTGCATGGCCGAGGTAGGCGCCACCTGCCTGGCTTTGGAGGCCGGAGGGTGCATCTTTTTTGAACAGAACCGCGCCCTCGAATTTGCCGAAGCGAACGGCATCGCCATCATCTCT
>CALMTS010000314.1 GCA_937872685.1 uncultured Desulfomicrobium sp. | reverse complement strand
GGCGTCGTAGAGGCTGCCCCAGCGGGCGTTGGCCGCGTTCAGGGCATAGCGCGCGTTGGTGGCGGGGACCACCAGCTGCGGTCCGGGGATGGTCGAGATTTCGGGGTCCACGCCGGACGTGGTGATGGAGAAGGGTTCGCCTTCCGGCACGATGTAGCCGATGCCCAGGAGGAATTCCCTGTATGCGGCCGGGTCATGAGTCTGTCCGGCCCGCTCGCGGTGCCACTCGTCGATCTTTTTCTGGAGCTCTTCGCGTTTGGCCAGCAGGGCCCGGTTGCGCGGGGCCAGGTCGCGCAGCACTGTTTCCAGGGCGGCCCAGAAATCCGTCGACGCCACGCCGGTTCCGGGCGCGACGTTCTCGTTGATCAAGTCATACAGGGGCTTGGCGACGTTCAATCCGCCGGAGGGAATGTAAGTCATGGGCTGCTCCTTGGTTGAAATGGGAAAATTGGTCCTACCAATATCCGGGATCGGGCGTCGGGTCAACGCCAGGTGCGCGGTACATCCGGTCCCGGGTGGTGAATCGTCAGGCCTGCGCCGCACCGGTTCCGCCGGCGCGGGAACATTCCGCCCCCGCACGGCTTGAAACCCGTCCGCCCGGCGTTTACACCCGGATCATACGCAAAGGAGGACGCATGAAGAGCTATCGCAAGGAACTGTGGTTCCAGGTGCCCACCCGCCGGGCATTCATCAACATCACGGGCGAGGTCGAGGAGTGCCTGCGCGAGAGCGGAATCCGCGAAGGCCTGGTGCTGGTCAACGCCATGCACATCACGGCCTCGGTCTTCATCAACGACGACGAGTCCGGCCTGCACCACGACTACGAGAAATGGCTGGAGAGGCTCGCGCCCCACGAACCCGTGGGCCAGTACCGGCACAACGTGGGCGAGGACAACGCCGACGCCCACATGAAACGGCAGATCATGGGACGCGAGGTGGTCGTGGCCGTGACCGAAGGGCGCCTGGACTTCGGGACCTGGGAGCGGATCTTCTACGGGGAGTTCGACGGGCGCCGGAAAAAGCGGGTGCTGGTCAAGATCATCGGGGAGTGAGGCCGCGCCGCCTGCCGGGTACGGGGAACGCCTCTTGCCGATCGCCGGGAAGAGGCGTTCTGCGTTCCGGCGGTGATGCCCTCAGCCCAGGTTGGCGGCCGCGAACTCCCAGTTGGCGAGTTTCTCCAGCACGGCCTTGACGTAGTCGGCCCGGCGGTTCTGGTAGTCCAGATAGTAGGCGTGCTCCCAGACGTCGATGGTCAGCAGGGGCCTCAGGCCCAGGGTCAGGGGCGTGTCCGCGTTCATGGTGTTCATGACCTTGAGGGTCCCGCCGTCGGACACCAGCCAGGCCCAGCCGCTGGCGAAGCGGCCCGTCGCCGCGGCGCTCAGTTCCTTGAGGCATGTCTCCACGTCGCCGAAGGAGTCGGCCATCTTCTGCTTGAGGCCCGCCGGGGGTGTCCCGCCGCCCTTGGGGGAGAGGCTGTTCCAGTAGAAGGTGTGGTTCCAGGTCTGGGCGGCGTTGTTGAAGACGCCCACCTTGTCGGCCTTGCCCGCCGTGGCCGCCACGACCTGCTCCAGGGGCATGTCCGCGTATTCCGTGCCCGCCGCGAGCTTGTTCAGGTTGTTCAGGTAGCCCTGATGGTGCTTGCCGTAGTGGAAGCCGATGGTCCTGGCGGAGATGACAGGTTCCAGGGCGTTGTCAGCCCAAGGCAGCGGCGGGAGTTCGAAGGGGGCCGACCAGGCCGTGCCGCGCAGGCCGCCGAGGGCAAAGAGGAGGGCCGCGCCGGAGGTCGCGGCCAGGAATTTGCGGCGGCTCATGCCGCCGGGGCGCGTGTTCTCTTCCATGGATGTACCTCTCATGTGGGAATGGTTGCATC
>CALMTS010000313.1 GCA_937872685.1 uncultured Desulfomicrobium sp. | reverse complement strand
CCGCCGCCTGGACGGCAAGCACCGGGAGCGACTCGCGGTCATCCGCACCCTCCTGCAGGAGATCGGCGAGGACCTGCACGAGACGAAATAGCGGCGAACATATCGAATACCGGAACCCGGGAGCACATGCTTCCGGGTTTTTTCGTTTGTGCGCACTGGGAATCCAGGTGCGCGGCGGGGCGCACGGCAAGGCGGGGACCGGACGCAATCAGGGCGGGGAAGGGCCTGCGCGTGCAGAATCGCTCCGCTGCTATTTTCTGAGCAAAACAGTTGAGTTAAAAATACTTTCCATAATAGTGTTTACAAAAAATCGATAATTGAATAGGGCATCACCAAGCCTATTTTTCGATAGGTGCAACTCGTCCAGCTTTTTTGTCTTGTCTGAGATGGATGCTTGAAAAAAGCATCCGGTCTTTAGTTGCGTCAAACCGGAGCACAAGGACACTGCCTTGAAAAAACGTTACGTACCCATCACCATTGTCTGCGGTATGTTGGCAATCCTGGCCCTGGGTGGCCAGTTCGCGCCAGCCCCATCGGAAGAGCTGCCTGTTCGCCTTCGGTTGGCCAACAAGGGCGGCGATGTCGTCTTCACCCACAAACGCCACGTGAAGTACGTGGAGGACAGTGGCGGAGACTGCGCCAAATGCCATCACGAGAGTGATGCGCCGAGCCTGAGCCCGTTGCCGTGCGGTTCCTGCCATGCGACGGAATTCAATGCGAAATTCACCTCGGACCACCAGACCAATCTGCCCGAGGAGACATGCACCCGCTGCCATCACGCCGAGATGGGCAAACTCTCCTGGAGCCACGACGATCATGCGGAGCAGTACGCCTCCGCCTGTACGGACTGTCACCACGACACCGACATTGAAGCCGAGCCCGGCGCCTGCAACCAGTGCCATGGCGAAAAGGCCGACGGCCCCAGTCCCTCCCTGCGCGACGCAGTTCACGCCAAGTGCGAAAGCTGCCACGCCGAGATGTACGAACAGAAATTGAAAGGCTGCAGCGAATGCCATGAACTGCTTCCGGGCAAGAGCGGCCCCGAGCAGCCTTCATGCAATTCGTGTCACTACGAGACGGACGCCACGCCGTTGCCGCATCGCATGGAGTCGTTCCACGATCAGTGCATGACGTGTCACCAAGAGGCTGGCAAAGGACCTTTCGGCGAAAAATCCTGTACCCGCTGTCACACCAGGTAAGACCATTATGATGAAATTACGCCTGAACACATCGGTTGAAATCAAGGGCAGTCTCCAGGACGTCCCCGTGCCCTCCGTGGTCCGGATTCCCCTTCAGAAAAAGCACAAGTCCGTCGTCAAGAAGAAACAGATCGTCGGGCGCGGACAGGTCATCGCGGAGAATCCTTCCAAGAGCGCCTACAATATCGGTTTTGTCCATTCGAGCATCGACGGCATGGTGGAGGAAGTCCTGCCCGACGCCATCGTGATCGGACCCATCCCCGCGCCCAAGGAAGGCGAGGCGGCTCCCGTTCCCGCGCGCCCGGAACCCTGTGCCGAAATGGACACGCTGGCCAACGAGGAACTGAGCCGCAAACTGCTGGAACTCGGCGTCGACACGAGCCGGTTTCACGCCACGCGCACCCTCATCATCAACGGCCTCAATCCCGAACCCGGCGTGGTGGTCAGCGAGCAGCTGGTCAAGGACGCCCAGGAAACCCTGAAGGCCGGCCTGCAGGTTCTGGAGAGGGCGCTCAAGCCCGGCACGGTCAAGCTCGTGGTGGCCTCCGGCAAGCAGATATCGCTGCACGGCTGCACTACGGTCAACTCCAGCGACGTCTACCCGGCCACCATCGATCCGGTGGTCGTCCATGCGGCCACGGGCGCCGAGCGGCCCGACAACGTCGATATCATCTCCATTGCGGAACTGTACCTTGTGGGGCGTGTGGCCGAGACGAAGCTGCCCCTCACCGAGACCGTCGTCAGCGTCGGCGAGAAGGTCTTCCTTGTGCCCGCGGGCATGCCGGTCCAGGATTTGCTGGACGCGGCGGGCGTGCCGCACGGAACTGACCAGAAGATCACCCTGGGCGGTCCCATGCGCGGCGTGGCCCTCTACGACCTCTCCACGGGAGTCCCGAAAGCCTGCACCGCCGTCACGATGGTGCCCGAAGGGCTCTTTCCTCCGGTTCAGCCCAACCCGTGCATCAACTGCGGCGAGTGTGTCCTTGTCTGCCCGGCGCGCATCCAGCCCGGAATGCTCTCGCGCTACGCCGAATTCAACATGTTCGATGAAGCCGGGTCCCGGCATGTGGGCGCCTGTCTGGAATGCGGCATGTGCACCTTTGTCTGCCCGGCCAACCGCCCGGTCATGCAGTACCTGCTGCTGGCCAAGGCACAGCTGGCCGCCAAGGACGATATGGTGTCCACATGCAGATTGCAGGACTGATGCCTCCCGCATCGATTCGACCAGTCATGAACAAGGAAGGATAAAAGCACATGGCAAGCCAGGATATTTCCAAGAACGTCTATTCAGTAGCCGCGGCTCCGTTTTGGCATTGCGGGAAAACTCTCCAATCGAACATGATCCAGACGCTGCTGGCACTGCTGCCCGTGGCGGCCATGGCCGTGTACCGGTATGGGTTTGACGCCTTGTCCGTCATGGCCTGGGCGTGTTTGACCGCCGTCGTCACGGAGGTCCTCGTCCAGAAACTCATGGGACAGGAGCCCACGGCCGATGACTTCAGCGCCCTCGTTGACGGTCTCCTCCTCGCCTTTCTGCTTCCCGCCACGGTTCCGGCCTGGATGGTGGTCGTCGGCAGTGCGGCCATGATCATCCTGGGCCGCATGGTTTTCGGCGGTTTCGGCGGAAGCCCGCTCAGCGCACCGGCTGTGGGCTGGGGCATCCTGGCCATCTCCTGGCCGGATTTCATGGACCTGAACGGCATGCTCCTGAAATGGGACCTCATCGAGCCCCTGAGCGAACTCAAATACTTCGGCCTCGACGCCATCGCGAACGTGTCTCCGGTGAGTCAGCTGCTCGGCGACAATCTCGGCGCGCTGGGAGCCTCCCAGGCAGGCCTGATCATCCTGGCGGGCGTCTATCTGATGTCCCGCGGAATCCTGCGGTGGTTCATCCCCGTGTCGTTTCTGGCCGGAGTGCTGGTCGCGGGCCTCATCTACAATCTCATCGACCCGCAGGCATATGCCTCCCCGATCTTCCATCTGTTGTCCGGCAGCACGCTGCTGGCGGCCTTCTTCCTCATGCCCTACCCCTCATCATCTCCGGCATGGCGCCTGCCCATGCTGCTTTTCGGGTTTTTCGGCGGGGTGATGGTGGTTATCATCCGAACCTATGGCATATACCCTGATGGTGCGTGTTTCGCCGTACTTCTGGCGAATCTGGGAACGCCGCTTTTCGATCTCATTCAACCCAAACCCTTCGGCGGGAGGTAGCACGGTATGATGGAAATTATCCGCATGGTGGTTGTGCTTTCCGCCATCACCGGTCTTTCGGGTTTCGTCCTGTCCGGACTCAAGGTCTGGACCGATCCAATCGTCGAAGTGCAGGTGCTCAACAATGTGCAGGGCCCGGCCTTGAAGCAGCTCTTC
>CALMTS010000312.1 GCA_937872685.1 uncultured Desulfomicrobium sp. | reverse complement strand
GGGTTTCATGGCCGGCCTAGAAGAGCTTGCTGCCGATCTTGGCGTTCACGGCCGGCGAGACGAAGGTCGCCTCCCCGCTGTCCTTGCCCGGATACTGCACGCCGAGCACCAGCGCCTCCGACACCACCTCACCCATCGTGCGCGGCGGGAAGTTGAGAACTCCCAGTACGAGCCGGCCCACGACCTCCTCAAGCGGATGGGAGGTAAAACGGCCGTAGCTTGTGCGCCGTCCGTATTTCCCGAAATCGATGAGCATCCTGTAGGTGGGTTTGGGCGTCGCCGCACAGGGCTCGGCCTCGATGATCCTGCCGAGGCGAATGTCGAGCAGGGCGAAGGATTCTTCGAAGGTCACCCCGGGTTTTATGTCCGCAGCCATGAATTCTCCTTGGCAAAACGTGATCGGTGATATCTATGCCTGACGCAGCGAGGCCAGGGCCAGGGTCAGTCCCAGGCAGACCAGCACCCCGCCGATACCCCGCTCCACATGGTGCCGGGCCGAGGCGACAACCCGCAGGGCCGGGGCCGAGGAAAAGGCGCAGGCCACGAGAATGAACCAGACAAGATGCGCCAGGGACATGAACGCCCCGTAGCCGATTTGAACCGCAAGGGGCGTCCGGGGGCTTACGACCTGGCTGAAAAGACTGACCACGAACAGGGTGGTCTTGGGGTTGGTCGCATTGGTCAGAAAACCCCGGCGCAATGCGCCCAGGTCGGAAAGAGGCGCCACGGGAGGCGCTCCGGGTCCGGACGGCACGGCCCGCAGCATGCCGATGCCCAGCCAGACAAGGTACGCCGCACCAAGGTATTTGATGAGGTTGAAGAGCAGTGCTGAGCGGGAAATGACCAGTCCCAAGCCCAGAAGGCTGTACGCCACGTGGACCAGCACGCCCAGTGAGATGCCTGCTGCGGTCAACATTCCGGCCCGGCGGGAAAGCATCATGCTGTTGCGCGTGACCATGGCAAAGTCTGCCCCCGGGCTGATGACGGCCAGAATGGTGATGGAGGCGACGGTGAGGAGTTCAAGCATACTTTTTCTCCGGAAAACCGGCCGGTCAGGGCGCGGCCGAACGCAAGGGCCTTACGCCGTGTCCCGCCGGAAACGCAAGCCCGTCCTTCTTCGTCCTTGTCCCTGGAGGTAAACTCGGATAGCGAGAAAGACGCATCGTTCAAAAGGCTCAAGGAGTCTTCATGTCCATCCGAACCAAGGTCTTTTTCATCGTCCTCGTCCTCTTCGCCGCCCTCGGTGTCGCGGATTTCATCGTCCAGCGCTTCGTCATCTACCCCAGTTTCCTGGAACTGGAATACCGCGAAGCCGGGGAGAACCTGCAGCGCATCTTCCACGCCATCGACCGCGAGAGCTACCATGTGGAGCGCCTGTGCCGCGACTGGGCGACCTGGAACGACTCCCACGATTTCATGGTCACCGGTTCGGAAGCGTTCATCGAAAGCAATCTCGGCGACGAAACTCTGGACAATGTTTCCCTGAACATGCTGGTCTTCTGCGACGTGAACGGCACCATCGTCTGGAGCCGGGTTCGCAATTTCGAGGAACAGACCACGCTGCACCTTGGTTTCATGGACGGCGGACGGATCCCCATGAATCATACGACCCTCGACGTCCATCTTTCTCCGGAAGGAGGCAGGGGCAAAAGGGGCATCTTCCGCACGGAAGCCGGGCCCATGCTTTTCGCCACAAGGGAAATTCTGCGTTCAGACGGATCGGGGCCCGCAAACGGGTTTCTGATCATGGGCCGCTTTCTGAACAAGACCATGCTCGAAACGCTGAAGGAACAGACGCGCCTGTCCTTTGAACTCGTCGATCCCTCCGAAGGTTCGAAATTCCTCTGTCGCACGTCGGGGATGAAATCCATGCGCGTCGGCGACCTGGAATATTTCACCAGGACCGACGGGGGCAGCATGATCACCTGCGCTGGATACCGAGACGAGAAAGGCGATACCCTTTTCGGAGTCCAGTATCTCTTTCCGCGCGAGACCACCCGCAAAGGCATCGACAGCATCCGCTACGCCGTCTTCCTGGTTATCGGATCCGGCGTGACCGTACTCGTCATCCTGAACCTCCTGCTGCAGGCCGTCGTCCTCAAGCCCCTGCAGAAACTGACGGAGCACGCATTAAAGCTGCAGGAGCACGGGGACTATGCCCTGCGCCTCAACCTCCGGCGCGACGACGAAATCGGCGTGCTGGCCAAGAGCCTCGATTCCCTGGTCCAGACCATCAGCGACCGCACCGTGGAGCTCCGGCAGGCCAACGAACAGCTCACGCACCTTTCCCTGAGCGACGCCATGACCGGCATCGCCAACCGCCGCATGTTCGACGCCTACCTCAAGCAGGAATGGCG
>CALMTS010000311.1 GCA_937872685.1 uncultured Desulfomicrobium sp. | reverse complement strand
GATGGGCTACCGAACGCCCAACATTGATCGCCTCGCCAGGGAGGGCATGACTTTTACCGACTACTACGCAGAGCAAAGCTGCACCGCCGGGCGATCGTCCTTCATCACCGGACAGAACGTATTCCGTACAGGCTTGAGCAAGGTCGGAATGCCGGCCGCGCCTGTAGGTCTGCACAAGGAGGACCCGACCATCGCCGAAATGCTCAAACCGCTTGGCTACGCCACCGGCCAGTTCGGCAAGAACCACCTGGGGGACCTCAACGAGTACCTGCCTACCGTGCACGGGTTCGATGAGTTCTACGGCAACCTCTACCATCTCAACGCCGAAGAGGAGCCAGAGTTGTTCAATTACCCCCAGGATCCGAAATTCAGTCAGATGTTTGGCCCACGTGGTGTGCTCCGCTGTAAGGCCACCGACAGGGACGACCCGACCGTGCAGCCGCGCTGGGGCAAGATCGGCAAACAGACCGTCGAGGACACTGGTCCTTTGACCCGCAAGCGGATGGAGACTATCGACGATGAGACATCGGCCGCTGCGATCGACTTTATCAAGCGCCAGGCCAAGGCCGGCAAGCCATTCTTCGCCTGGTACAACAGCACGCGCATGCATTTCCGCACCCATGTCCGTCCGGAACACCGCAGCCCGAAGGGGGTCACGGCCCTCACGGAATACGCGGATGGCATGATCGAACATGATGGGACGGTCGGATCTCTGCTCAAGGCGCTCGATGACCTGGGCATTGCGGACAATACCATCGTTATCTACACGACGGACAACGGACCGCATGCCAATTCCTGGCCCGATGCCGCGACGACACCGTTCCGCAGTGAAAAGAACACAAACTGGGAGGGCGCATTCCGGGTTCCTGCCTTCATTCGCTGGCCGGGACATATCAAAGCAGATTCGGTATCGAATGAAATCGTCAGCGGACTCGACTGGATGCCTACACTAATGGCGGCAGCAGGCGATCCGGACGTGACGCAGAAGCTGCTCAAGGGCTACAACGTGAGTGGTATGACCTACAAGGTCCACCTCGACGGCTACAACATCCTGCCATACCTCACGGGCCAGGAACCGAAGAGCCCGCGCCGGGAGTTTATCTATTTCAGCGACGACGGCGACCTGTTCGCTTTGCGGTATGAAAATTGGAAATTCGTATTCGCCGAACAACGTAAGCAAGGCACGGCCGCCGTTTGGCTGGAGCCATTCACACATCTCCGTGGAGGCAAGATGTTTGATTTGCGGGCTGACCCTTACGAACGCGCGGACATCACGTCCAACATGTATTACGAGTGGGTATTCGACCACCTGTTCCTCGTCGTCCCATCCCAGACCTACATCGTGAATTTTATCAAGACCTTCGAAGAGTTTCCGCCCCGGCAGAAGCCGGCGAGCTTCGGCATTGACCAGGCGCTGGAAACGCTCCAAAACACTGCCGGAGGGCACTAAGGAGGTACGCGGGCCACTCGATCCAGGGTGGCCCGCAACAGACGTGAAGAAGGAGAGGACACATGAGGCCGAATAACAGATTATCCATCATCTTTTTCGTCGTTCTAACTTTGGCATTAACCGCGACGATTGCCGGAGCCCAGGACCCGCTTCCCTCATGGAACGATACCTCCTCCAAGAAAGCAATCACTGCCTTTGTCAACAAGGTCACGAAGGAAGGTTCCCCTGACTTCGTCCCCATTGCCGAGCGGATCGCTACCTTCGACAACGACGGCACGCTCTGGGCCGAGCAACCGATGTATTTTCAGTTGATTTTCGCCCTGGACCGCGTGAAGGCGCTTGCATCGAATCATCCGGAATGGAAGGAGATAGAGCCCTTTGCCTCCCTTCTCAAGGGAGACATCAAAGGCGTGCTCGCAGGCGGGGAGAAATCGATCGCCGAGATCATGATGGTCACTCACGCAGGGATGACCAGCGAGGAATTCGAACAGATCGTCACGGACTGGGTTGGCACAGCGAGACATCCCAAAACCAAAAAACTCTACACCGAAATGGTTTACCAGCCCATGCTTGAACTGCTCGCCTATCTTCGCGCCAAGGGATTCAAGACATTCATCGTTTCCGGTGGCGGCGTTGAGTTCATGCGGCCGTGGGCCGAAAAGGTGTACGGTATCCCGCCGGAACAGGTCATCGGCAGCAGCATCAAAACCAAGTTCGATCTCCGCGACGGCAAGCCGGTTCTCGTCCGTCTGCCGGAGATCAACTTCGTCGATGACGGCCCTGGCAAACCCGTCGGCATTCAGATGCAGATCGGTCGGCGGCCGATTGCCTCTTTCGGCAATTCCGATGGAGACCTGCAGATGCTTCAATGGACCAACACGGGCTCCGGTCCGCGTTTCGGACTCCTCGTCCATCACACCGATGCTGAGCGGGAGTGGGTCTACGATCGGAAATCACCGATCGGCAAGCTCGACAAGGCGCTCGACCAGGCACAGGCCAAAGGCTGGACGGTCGTTGATATGAAGAGGGACTGGAAACTCATCTATCCCTTCAAGAAGCGGTAGAGTCTGTTCCTTAAGGGAAAGAATCGATAATTAACAGCAAAGGAGCCAGGCCATGGAAAGAAAAACCACGACGGCAGCTCTTGGCTTCACACTCGGTCTAATGTGCGCCGTAACGGCCGGGGCGCAGCAAGTAGCGCCGAATCGCACCGTGCTTCCGATTCCGGAGCCCCAATACCCCAGAAGCACGATACTTGACGCCCGAAAGGCGACATCGCCTCCCAGATTCGAAGTCAAGGCCCCAGCCGGCGCACCAAACGTGCTGGTCATACTGATCGACGATATGGGATTCGGCCAGCCCAGCTCTTTCGGAGGGCCTGTCAATATGCCGACATCGGAGCGTTTGGCCAATCAGGGATTGCGTTACAATCGATTTCACACCAC
>CALMTS010000310.1 GCA_937872685.1 uncultured Desulfomicrobium sp. | reverse complement strand
CATGCGAATTCTGATTGTCGAAGACGATTTCGTCGGCCGCAAGGTCATGCACAAGCTGCTGATGGAGTACGGCGAATGCGACATCGCCGTGGACGGGGTGGAGGCGGTCAAGGCCTTCGATCTGGCGTGGGAGGCGGGAAACCCCTACGACGTCCTTTTCCTGGACATCATGATGCCGAACATGAGCGGGCATGAAGCGCTGAAGCTGATTCGGGCCAGGGAGAAGGAGCGGGGAGTGCCCTTGTCGCAGGAGGTCAAGGTCATCATGACCAGCGCCCTGGACGACGTGAAGAACGTCACCCAGTCCTTCTTTCAGGGCGGGGCGTCGGCCTATCTGGTCAAGCCCATCGAACGGCGCAAGATCATCGACGAGCTGCGCAAGCTGGAACTGATCTGATCCCGGCCGTCAGTCCCGGCAGAGCTGGAGCACTGTCGGGGCGATGAGGTTCAGGGGCACGATCTTGTCCACGCCGCCCAGTTTGATGGCCTCGCCGGGCATGCCGAAGACCACGCAGGACGCCTCGTCCTGGGCCACGGTCACGGCGCCGGCCTCGTGCATCTCGAGCATGGCCTTGGCGCCGTCGTCGCCCATGCCCGTCATGATCACGCCCACGGCGTTCTTGCCGGCGTAGCGGGCGGCCGAGCGGAAGAGCACGTCCACGGACGGGCGGTGCCGGGAGACCAGGGGGCCGTCCTTGATCTGGACATAGTATCTGGCTCCGCTGCGCTTGAGCAGCATGTGCAGGTTGCCCGGCGCGATGAGGGCCTGGCCGCGCAGCACCGTGTCGTTGTCCGCGGCTTCCTTGACCGTGATGTCGCAGAGGGTGTTGAGGCGCTGGGCGAAGGCGGCCGTGAATTTTTCGGGCATGTGCTGCACGATGACGATGCCCGGAGAGTCCACGGGCATGGCCTGCAGAAAGGTCAACAGGGCCTCTGTGCCGCCGGTGGAGGCGCCGACCACGAGGACCTTCTCGGTGGTCTGGACCATGGCCTTGGAGGCGGGTTTGGGCAGCACGGCGTCGGCCGTGAGCTTCTGGCTGACCTTCAGGGTGCGGGGCACGTACTTCTGCACCTTGGCCTTGGCCGCGGCCTTGACCTCGTCGCAGAGCATGATCCGCGACTCCTCCATGAACTGCTTGGTGCCCACCTTGGGTTTCTGAATGACGGACACGGCCCCGTATTCCAGGGCTTTCATGGTCGTCTCCGCGTTTTTTTCGGTCAGCGTCGAGCAGATGATGGTGGGGATGGGGTGCTGGCTCATGATCTTCTTCAGGAACGTGATGCCGTCCATGCGTGGCATCTCAACATCCAGGGACAGCACATCCGGAATATGCTCGCGCATGATCTCGGCGGCCGCGAAGGGGTCTCCGGCCGCGCCGATGACCTCGATCTCGGGGTCCGAGGAATAGATGGACGCAAGAGTCTGACGGACGAGGGCCGAGTCGTCGACGATCAGGATGCGGATTTTTTTGGGCATGTGCGAGAACTCCCGTATGAAGATGAGAGGGCCTGATATTTTTCAGCATATCGCCTGAATCGCGATGAGTAAATCGGGAACCGCGCGAAATCCGGATCAGACGGCCTGGTAGACGGCGTGTCCCAGATGGCGCAATCCTGCGGTGCGCGGCAGGCGTTCTCCCAGGACGAGGATGCCCCCAGGGGCCAGGTACCGGCGCAACCTGCCGGCCAGGGCGGCGGTCAGGGCCGGGTGGAAATGGTGCAGGACCTGACGGCAGACGATGACATCCATGGGTTCGCGCAGGGAGAAGGATTCGAAGATGTCCTGGCAGCGGAAGTTGACGCGACTGCGCACCCCGGGCCGCAGCCGGACCAGGTCGTCCCGGGTGTTCCGGCTGCGGAGGAAGTAGCGCTTGACCAGGGCCGGCGCCAAATGGCGCACCGTGTTCGAAGGATAGACCCCGCGCATGGCCTGGTTTAGGTTGGCAGGCAGGAAGTCGGTTCCGAGGATGGAAAATTCCAGGCCGGGCAGTTTCCGTGCCTCCTCCAGCAGGGTGATGCACAGGCTGTAGGCGTCGATCCCGCGGTCGCAGCCGGCCACGAGGAAGGAAGCCAGGGGCGGTTCGCCGTGGCGGCAGGAGTCCGCGACGATCTCGGCCAGGAAATCGAACTGTTGGGCGTCGTGCAGGAAGCCGTGGTCTTTGGCCAGGGCGTCGACGAGGTAGGGCAGTTCCAGGCGCAGGCCTGGGCAGAATGTGTTTTCCGCTGATGACTTATACATTGAGAAGAGTTATTGTTTGTAAGTATTGATCGCTCCGCCCAACCTATACCCAAGAGCTTTATGACGGCAATGCACAAGAGCACGAAAAAAAAGGCGTCCCTGCCTCCCAAGGACATTGAGGGCATCGAGGACTGCAGGGGCCTGCCCCACGACTATCTTCTTGTGGGGCAGGGCGGGGTCTACAGGACCCCGACCGTCGTACAGACGGTCCTGGGCTCGTGCGTTTCCGTGACCATGTACTGCGCCAAGTACAAATGGGGAGGGATTTTCCATGCCCTGTTGCCGCGCATGGGTGATTTTCCCAAGAGCCTGCCCGTAAAGGAGCAGTTCCGGTATGTAGATTCCTCCATCAGGGGGCTGTTGCGGGAGTTCGCCAAGGCCGGGATCTATGCCGACAGCCTGGAATGCAAGGTCTTCGGCGGGGCTTCCCCCCTGAACCAGAACGGCGACGCCTCCGCCGGGAGGCGCAATGTGGATGCGGCCATGGAGACCCTGGAGGAGGAAGGCGTGACGGTCTGCGCCGCCAGCGTGGGCGGCAACGTGGGCCGAAAGCTTTTTTTTCGCACCGATACGGGTTTGGTCCTGCAAAAGCGCTTCCTGGTCACTTCCGGCAATCACGCCAAAAGCTGACTTCTCTTTCCTTCTCTCTGCTACTGTCCGGAAATCTCCGAAGGACGCGCCCATACGGGCGCTTTCGGCTTTACGTCGTCAGGTATCCGGCAATGAATTCCTCGATCCGGTCCAGGAAGATGGGCCTGGAAAAGTGAAACCCCTGGGCGAATTCGCATCCCATGCCCTTGAGGGCCAGGTACTGCCGTTCGTTTTCGATGCCTTCGGCCACCACGGACAGTCCCAGGCTGTGGGCCAGGTTGACGATGGTGCGCACGATGACCCGGTTGGCGTGCTGGTCGAGCTGGGTCACGAAGCTGCGGTCGATCTTCAGGGTGTCGATGGGGAAGCGCTGCAGATAGCTCATGGACGAGTAGCCCGTCCCGAAATCGTCGACCAGGATCGAAACTCCTAGCTCCTTCATGACCCGAAGTTTCTGCACCGTGATCTCGGGGTTGGTCATGACGTCGCTCTCCGTGATTTCGAGCTTGAGCCGCGAGGGGTCGATGCCGTGGTTTTGGATGCAGTCCTGGAGGTCCTGCACGAGGTCCGGGTTCGAAAACTGACGGGCCGAGAGGTTGACGGAGATGCTCAGTTCGCTGCCTGGGTAGGCCGTCGACCACTCTGCGAGCACCTTGCAGGATTGTTCCAGCACCCATTGGCCGATGGGCAGGATGAGGCCCGTCTGTTCGGCGATGGGGATGAAGTCCGCCGGCGAGACCCAGTCCCTGTCCTTGGGCTTCCAGCGCAGCAGGGCCTCGAAGCCGACCAGGGACGGCTCGTTTCCGATGGCGAAGATGGGTTGCAGGGCCAGGGAGAACTCGTTCTCCTTGATGGCGTTGCGCAGCCGGCTCTCCGTGTCCAGTTTGCGGATGGCCTTGTCCTGCATTTCGGGAGAGTAGTAGCGCAACTGGTCCTGCCCCTGCTCCTGGGCGTGGCGCAGGGCGATGTTGGCGCCCTGCAGATAGCTCTCGGGGGTAACGTATTCGTTGGGGCCGAAGAGGGCGCCCAGGCATGCGCTGACGTGCAGGGTATGCCCTTCGATGGCCAGGGGGTGGTTCAGGGCGGATTTGATTTTCTTGATCGCGGCGACACCGCTTTTCTTGGAGGGCAGCTCTTCGAGCAGAACCACGAACTCGTCGTCGCCCAGCCGGGCCACGGTGTCGATGGAGGAGACCTCCTCCTGCAGGGTCTGCCCGATGGTCTTGAGCAGCGTGTCCCCGACGAAATGCCCGATGCTGTCGTTGATGTCCTTGAACCGGTCGATGTCCACCAGCACGACGGCGAAGAGATAGTCCTCGCGCACCCGGGCGCGGTCCATGGCCCGCTTGATGCGCTCCAGGCAGAGGGCGCGGTTGGGCAGGTTGGTCAGGGCGTCGTGGAAGGTACGGTGCTGGAGGCGTTTCTCCGCTTCCTTGCGGCCCGTGGTGTCCTCGAAGATGGCGGCTACCTGGCGTTCCTGGGGACTGAACGCGACGATGGAGAAATGTTTGCCCAAGAACCCCGCGAAGCCGTCGAACCGGATGGATTCGCGGGTCACGGCGGCCTTGCCCAGAAGATCGACCCAAAACGGTTCGACGCGGTCCGAGATTTCACGCAGGCTGCGGCCGACGATCTCTTCGGCGGGACGGTCGAAGAAGCTGGCGAAGGCCGGGTTGACGTCCAGGAACAGGAGATCCACGGGCCGTCCGGCGTCGTTCAGGACCACCTCGTGCAGGGCGAAGCCGTTGAGCATGGAGTCGAACAGGAGGCGGTACTGCTGTTCGCTCTTCTGCAGGGCCTGGGAGGCGGCGTGCTTGTAGAGGGCGATCTCGATGGCCACGTGCAGGTCGCGCGGCTTGGCGGGCTTGATGATATAGCCGAAGGTCTCGGTGATCTTGGCGCGGTTCAGGGTCTCTTCGTCATCATGGCCGGTGAGGAAGATGATGGGGATCTGGGCGTTCTTGAGGATGCGCTGGGCGGCCTCGATGCCGTCCATGCGGCCTTCGAGGAAGATGTCCATGAGGATGAGGGACGGCGCCTGCCGGCCCACGGCCTCGACGGCCTCCTCGCCCGTGGCGATGATGCCCTGGACCTGGTATCCGAGCTGCTGCAGGCGCAGCTTCATGTCGAAGGCGACAACGACGTTGTCTTCGACGAGCAGGATCGACGGCGGAGCCTGTTGCGTTTGCGGTGCGGGAGACTGCTCAGGGATGTTCAGTGGGTGCATGGAGAAATCGGAGATCCTTAAATGAGTACGTATTTGAAAATGAAAGTATGCCTCCTCCTAACAAGGTCGACAAGTATTTTCTAGGAGTCTCGTGGTCGATTTCGCAGAAAAACATCCGTATCGCTGGAAACGCTCAACTTCAGGACTAGGTGCAACGCAAGCATTCAGCAAATTCCATCTTCCAATTATTTCAAGCTATGAGATAGCAGGCCCCCAATTCAAGTAGGTTCTCGAGAAATTTCGTATTCGTGAAAAACGTACGTCCCGGCGCGCTCTCATGTGGAGCGGTGGCGGCACAGCAGCATGACATGACCAAGGCCGCGTACTGCACGATGCAAGTATGTTCAGGGGCATCCGATTCCTGAGCGGCGGTCCCGGCCGAGAGGGCGTCCGGGATCAGGTCATAGGGAAAATTTTTTGGCAGGGTTCCTGCTTAATTTCGGCTGGTGTCAAAAATCCGGAAATTGTCGGCCGAATCGAAAGGTATCATCATCCGCGTGATGCGCGAGGCGGAATCCATGCGTTTCAAACATGTCATCATTACCCGTTTCAACGTCAACATCCACCCCACAGATTATCCCTTCCGTTTGAGCGAGACATGGCTCATGGAACGGTTGGAATATTTCAAGCAGTTCTGTTTTCCTTCAGTTTCTGGACAGCGAAACCAGAATTTTACATGGCTGGTTCTTTTCGACGAGAAGACGCCAGAACGTTTCAGACGGTTCATCAGGTTATTTGAACAGTACCCAAACTTTACCGCAATGTTTTGTGGCGAGTTTTTCACCATCATGCCCCAGGTGCGTCGATATCTTGTCCAAGCATGCCAAAAGAATGAATACTGCCTGACGACTCGGCTTGACAATGACGACGCAATATCCAGGGATTTCGTCGGTTTCGTGCACGAGGCCGCGAACACGTTCCTCGATTCCTGGCACGCAGAACCATTTGACGTTTTTTTCAATTTTCCAAATGGGTTGCAGTATTGTTCAGGGACTGTTTACGATTTTAGGGATGTGACCAATGCGTTCGTAAGTTTTTTGGAATATTCTCAAAATCCAAGTACGGTGTTTTGTGTTGATCATCCTTCAATCTATGAAAGGGCCAATGTTGTTCAGGTTGAAACAAAGCCAATTTTTTTGCAGCATGTCCATGAAAGAAATGTTTATAATTAT
>CALMTS010000309.1 GCA_937872685.1 uncultured Desulfomicrobium sp. | reverse complement strand
GGACGGGGAGGTGGTCCAGATACGGTCGGCCGCCCGGACCGGCTGGTGGGACATGGGCGTCAACCGCCGCCGGGTGGAACGCATCCGGCAGGCCCTTGGAGGGACGGGGGCGAAGTGAGGCGGGCGCAGCCGGGCATGCGGCTGAAGACGGCTTTTCGAAACGGCGCGGGCGGGACCATGGTCCCGCCCGCGTTTTTTCAGTCGAAGAGGGCGCTGGCGAACTCCTGGCCCGAGAAGGGGCGCAGGTCTTCCATTTTTTCGCCGAGGCCGATGAAACTGATGGGAATCCCGAACTCCAGGGCGATGGCCACGATGATACCGCCCTTGGCCGTGCCGTCGAGTTTGGTCAGCACGACCTCGTCCACGGGCGAGGCCTGGGAGAAGAGCTTGACCTGGGACAGGGCGTTCTGCCCCGTGGTGGCGTCCAGGACCAGGATGGTCCGGTGGGGCGCACCGTCGAGCTTCTTGCCCAGGACCCTGTTGATCTTCTTGAGTTCTTCCATGAGGTTGTGCTTGGTCTGCAGGCGTCCGGCCGTGTCCACGAAGACCATGTCGTAGCCTTCCTTCATGGCGTGCTCCACGGCCTCGAAGGCCACGGCCGCGGGGTCGCTGCCGTGGGCCTTGGCGTAGAAGCCGGCCCCGACGCGCTTGGACCAGACCTGCAGCTGCTCGATGGCCGCGGCCCGGAAGGTGTCTCCCGCCGCCACCAGGACCTTGCGGCCCTGCATCTGGGCGCGGTGGGCCAACTTGGCGATGGTCGTGGTCTTGCCCGCGCCGTTGACGCCGATCATGAGCACCACTTCGGGCGGCTGGGCCACCTTGGGCGTCTTGGGCTCGATGAAGACCGCGGCCAGTTCTTCCTTCAGCAGGGCCTTGAAATCAGCGGCGTCACGGCCTCCGGCCTGGCGCACCTTGGGGCGCAGGCGTTTGAGCAGCTCCTGGGTGGCGTTCACGCCCACGTCGGCCATGAGCAGGATTTCCTCCAGTTCTTCCCAGAAAGCGTCGTCATAGCCACCGGCCATGGCCAGGAGCTGGTCGATGCGCATGGTCAGCTGCTCGCGGGTCTTGCCCAAGCCGGCCGAGAGTTTCAGGAAGAGCCGGTTGCGCTCGTCCTCCTCGTCCTCGAGTTCCAGGGCCAGGGCCATGCGGTACTGCAGCTCCGAGCGGAATTCGTCCACATGGTCGTAGTCCATGTCCTTGAGCCAGGCGTCGAAGCGGCGGATGAACTCCTCGCCTTCGCCGGCGGGCACATCCAGCTGAACGAACAGGAAGCGCAGCCGGTCCCACAGGGCGTCGCCGCGCGTGCTCACGCCGTCCAGGATGTGCGTCATCCAGATCGAGAGCCTGGGCTCGGCCTCGCCCAGGGCCTGGATCAGGGCTTTCTGCCAGGGTTCTGAAGCGGTCTGGGCCGTGGGTTTTTCCTGGAAAAGGATTTCGGGCTTTGCCGGGGTTTCCGGCTGGGGAGCCTCCTCCCCGCCGCCGATGCCGAAGAGTTTGCGCCAGCCGCTTTCCTTGCGGGCCGGGGCGGGCTCGGCGGGCCGGACGGGTTCGTCAGGGGCCGTTTCGCGGTGTTCTGGCGCGGGCCGGACCGGCTGCTGCACGGTCTCTTGCGGGGCGGGTTCGACGGGAGCGGACGGTTCGACGGTCTGCGGCGCCTCGGGCGCCTGCGGGCGGGTGGATGCGTCCTGCGGTTCGGCGTCGGCGCCCCAGAGTTTCTTGATGCGGGAGAAAAAGCCCATGTTCAGGTCCTTTGTAAGCAGATGTGTGAAAAATCAGCCGTCCAGATCGACGAAAACATCTTCCCAGGCGATCTTGCCGCTGTCCTTGCGCACCTGGCGCAACAGCAGGTACACGGCGCCGCTGCCGCCGTGCTTGGGCAGGGCGGTGGTGAAAGCCAGCACGACGCGCTTCAGCGGGGCCTGGGTCAGCCAGGTGGTCAACTCCTGGCGCAGGACCCCCTGGCCCATGGGGGAGTTGCGCCCGCGGCCCGGGATGAGCAGCACGCAACGCTTGCCCTCCATGTAACAGCGCCGCAAAAAGTCAAGGACCGCGAGTTTGGCCTGGTCCGTGTTCATGCCGTGCAGGTCGAGGTGGGCCTGCACGCTGAACTCCCCGGCCTTGAGCTTGCGGAAGATCTTGGCGTCCAGGCCGCGGACCTGTCCGGTGATGAACTCGTGGGTGTAGTCCATCTCGAATTCGATGTTCTCTTCCAGGAGCCGGGCGAAGGTCGGAGGCGGCGCGGGGGCCGTCTGGACGGGCGCTGCCGCCCTGGCCACGTCGCGGCCGCCCTTGTTCAGGGGGGCGACGTCGGCAAAGGCGTGCAGGAAGAGCTCGTCCTCGGATTTTTCCGCCGGCCGACCTGCCGCGTCAGGCGCAGCGACCGGGGAGGCGCGCCTGGCCTTTTTCTTCAGCCTGGACTTCAGGCCCGGGTCTTTCTCTAGGGATTTGAACGGATTGTGCATTCGTGGGTTCCACTTTGGTGTGGGGTCCATACACCATAACGCGGCAGAGGGCAAAATCTTCGACGCCCGTTCCGCGCCGGGTTTGTGGACAAGGCGGCCTCGCGTCTGCTACCCGAAAGCGTTGGCGGTTTCAGGCATTTGTGCATCCACCACCCTTCGCGGAGCAAAGGCGCAGCCCATGATCGAGACCATGGAAGACAAGGAACGGTTCAGATTTCTGCTCGTGGAGCCCGACGAGGACGTCGCCCGCGAGATGCTGGCCGTACTGGAACGGCTCGACCTGCCGGTCGATCACGTGCGCGGGCATCTCAAGGCCGTGGCCCTGACCGAGGACGTCGAATACAGCTGTCTGCTCGTCGCCTCCCAGGGCCTCGACATCTCCGGCCTGGAACTCTGCGCCCTGATCCGGGCCCGCGAGGCCAGGCGCTCGCTGACCCCGGCTTACATCATCCTGCTTGGCCCCCAGGGCGATCTCGTGTCGGTTTTTTCCAGCGGGCACGATGTCGACGATTACATCGTCGGTCCCTGGATGGACATGGAATTCGAATGGAAGATCAGGCGCGCCCTGCGTGCCATGAGCCTGTGCCGCGAATTCGGCGCGTCACGCCTGCTGGACAGGGAAACGGGCCTGCTGACTGCCGAGGGGTTGCGTACCTTTCTCTATGAGGAAGTCAACCGTCTCGGCCGCAGGGAAGGATGGATCTCCATGAGCGTCCTTTCGGTGCCGGGCCTGGGCGACCTGCGCGCCAGCTACGGCGATGGCTGGATGGAGTGGTTCAAGAACGGGATATGGGCGTCCCTGCGCAGGCAGCTGCGCAATTACGACCGGCTGGCGTCCATGGAAAACGGGGCGCTGTGCCTTGTCTCTCCGGACCTGGACGAGGAGGGGACCCGTTCCATGCTGGCGCGGCTGGGGGCTGTCATAGGCGATTACCAGTTCCAGGGGGATAACGTTCCGGTGGCGCGAATGACCCTGGCCGCCCGCTACCTGTGCGTGCGCGTGCTGGGCGACTACAGGCAGTTCGGCCGGACCGGGGACGTGCTCTGGAGCTGGCTGCGCGAGAAGATGTCCGAGCCCATCCCGTCCGGCGTCATGGGGCACACGGGCTCCGTGGATCTCGAGTTGCGCTGCTCCCCTGCTCCGGCGCCCGAACGATGAGACTTACGCGAATGCCTGACTGACGAGCGTTTCCACCTTCAGGGCGACTTCCTCGACCAGGGGGAGGTAGTCGTTTTCCAGCAGAAAGAGGGGGACGGAAAGTCCTTTCATGTCTGCGGTGAACATGGGGTTGAAGTGGTAGCCGGCCTTGGTGGCCAGGTAGTCCGCCAGCTTGATGAGCATGATCGCCGGCGGGGAGTCCTGGGCCACGGCACGGTGGTGGGCATAGACCGCCAACTGGACATTTTTCGGGAATTTCCACAGTTTGAGCGCCTTGGCGCTCAGGAGCGGGTGCCCCACGCCGAAGATTTTCTCCTCGACGTCCATGGGGTCCCGGCCGCCTTCCTCCCAGATCTTTGTCATGGTGGTGAATTCTCCCGGCATCAGCGTGGCCATGACCACGTAGCCGATGTCGTGCAGCAGGCCGGCCAGGTACGTCCCGTCCTGCTCCTCCGGCGACATGGGGAAAAGGCTCGGGTAGTACTGGATGATCTTTTTCGAAAGCAGGGCCGTGCAGAGGCTGTGGGTCCAGAACCGGCGTATGGAAAAGGACGGCGGAAAGGCGTTTTTCGTCACCGAATCGGCCAGGGTCAGGTAGTAGACGATGCCTTTGACTTCGTTCAGGCCCAGCCGCACCAGCGCCTTCTGCGGCGAGGTGATCTCCTCCAGGCCCCGGTAGAGGGGCGAATTCGAGATGGCCATGATCCGCGCGCACAGGACCGGCTCGGCGCTCATGGCCTCGACGATCTCCTGCAGCCTCGTGTTCGGGGCGTTGAGGAGCTGCCACAACCGCAAGACCATGGGTTTGAGGGGCGGAAGATCCCTGTCGCTGAGTTTGTCCAGATTGATCATGGGGAGTCGTCTTTATGGGAAAAAGGTTTTCGCAAGATTGATGCTGACGGTGCACCGTCTCCGAGGGGCTAGCACAACCGGCTGCCCGAGGGCAATGGGTCGCTTTTTTTAGTTTCCATCCATTTGAAATATAGGGAGAAACGAATGAAGATAACTTTTCTCGGCGCGGCGCGGACGGTAACCGGCTCGTGCTATGTGCTGGAATGCGAACATGCCCGTTTCGCCATCGATTGCGGCATGCACCAGGGCAACAGGGTCATCGAGGCCCGCAACTGGGACGAAAACGGCATGTACCGTCCCGAATCCCTCGATTTCATCCTCATGACCCACGCGCACATCGACCACTCGGGCCTGCTCCCGCGCCTGGTGGCCAAGGGTTTCAAGGGGCCGGTCTACACCACGGCCCCGACCAAGGACCTGCTCGGCATCATGCTCGAGGACAGCGCCCGCATCCAGGAGACGGAGGCGCAGTGGCGCAGCACCAAGAAGCTCCGCGCCGGCGACCCGCCCGTGGAGCCGCTCTACACCGTGGAACAGGCCCAGAACGCCCTGAAACAGCTGACCGTCAAGGAATACAACGAGGTCTTCGAACCGGGCCCGGGCATTCGCGTGATCTTCAACGACGCCGGGCACATCTTGGGTTCGGCCTTCATCGAGCTGTGGGTTACCGAAGGCGAGGAGGAGACCAAGCTGGTCTTTTCCGGCGATCTGGGCCGCCCCAACCAGCTGCTTGTGCGTAACCCGCAGACCGTCGAGACGGCCGACTTCCTCTTTCTGGAGTCCACCTACGGCAGCCGCAACCACAAGAACGAATCCCAGAGCCGCCAGGAGCTGGCCGAGGCCATCGCCTACAGCTACGAGCGCGGGGAGAAGGTCATCATCCCGGCTTTCGCGGTGGAGCGCACCCAGGAACTGCTCTACACCTTTTTTCTTCTGCGCCAGGAGGGGAAACTGCCCGAGGACATGCCGGTGTTCGTGGACAGTCCCCTGGCCATCAAGGCCACGGAAATCTTCCGCCGCCACTGGGACTATTACGACCATGACACCAAGGAACTGGTCAAGAACGGCGAGAACCCGCTTGAACTTCCCAACCTCCGCTACACCCTGACGGCCGAGGAGTCCCGGTCCATCAACGCCACTCAAGGCCCGGCCGTGGTCATCGCCGGCAGCGGCATGGCCAATGCGGGGCGCATCAAGCACCACCTGCGGCACAACATCTGGAAGCCGGGCGCGTCCATCGTCTTCGTGGGGTTCCAGGCCGAGGGCACGCCGGGCCGGCGCATCGTCGACGGGGCCCAGACCATCCGGATCCTGGGCGAGGAGCTTTCGGTCAAGGCCAAGGTTTTCACCATCGGCGGCTTTTCGGGTCATGCCGGGCAGACGCAGATTCTCGACTGGCTGTCGCACTTCCGCAATCCGGAGGTCCAGGTCTATCTGGTTCACGGCGAGCATTCGGGACAGAAGGTCCTGGCCGAGCTGATCCGCGAGAAATTCAAGCTGGCCGTGCACATCCCCGACTATCTGGACGAGTGCCTGCTGGAGAAGGGCGGGCGCTTCGAGCTCACGGCCCGGCCGTCCCTGGCGGCCCCGCGCATCGACTGGGAGTACCTGCTGGAGGAGACGTCCGACAAACTGGCCCAGGTCCAGGAGCGGGTGGAGTTCATCCAGCGCATGGGCCTCTCCAACCAGGTGGAGATTCGCGGCAACTTGCTGGATATCAATTCCCGCTTCACCTCCATCCTCTCGGAACTCATGTTCGAGCAGAAGCAGAAGCCCGGGAAGGAGTAGGGGGTGCGCATCATCGCCGGGGAGTTTCGCGGCAGGCAGATTCGCACGGCCGAGGGGCCGGGGTACCGGCCCGCCACGGGCAAGGTGCGGGAATCCCTCTTTTCCATGCTCGAATCCCAGGGCCTGGACTGGAGCGTAACCCGCGTGGCCGACATCTTCGCCGGCAGCGGTTCCCTTGGCCTGGAGGCCCTGAGCCGGGGGGCGCTGGGAGCGGTCTTCGTGGAGAAGGCCGCCCGCGCCGCGTCCCTCATCCGGGCCAACCTGGAAACGCTTGGCGTGGACCGGAGCCGGTGGAGCCTGGTCAAGGGCGACGCCGCGCGCTGGCTTTCCGGCGGGGGCACGGGCTCCTTCGGGCTGGTCTTCGTCGATCCGCCCTACGGCAAGGACCTTTTTCTGCCGGCGCTCAAACTGCTGCTTGACCGGGACGTCCTGGCGCGAGATGGGCTGCTCTGCGTCGAGGTGGAAGCGGGACTTTCCTTCGAAAATCCGCCGCATCCCGGCCTGATTCCCGTTCGCGACAAACTCTTCGGACAGACAAGGATTTGCATATGGCGCAGAAACCAGAGCGTATCGCCGTCTACCCCGGCACCTTCGACCCCTTCCACAACGGGCACCTGAGTCTCGTGCGGCGGGGCCTCGAAGTCTTCGACCGGGTCATCGTGGCCGTGGCCAAGGACTCGGGCAAGAACCCGCTTTTCAGCCTCGACGAGCGGGTTGAGATGATCCGCGAGGTTTTCCGCGGCCAGCTGCGCGTCGAGGTCGAAGGGTTTTCCGGGTTGCTGGTCGAGCACGTGCCGAGCAAGGGGGCCAACACCATCCTGCGCGGCCTGCGGGCCGTCTCGGACTTCGAGTACGAGTTCCAGATGGCTCTCATGAACCGCAAGCTCAAGCCCAGCATCCACACCGTCTTCATGATGACGGACTACCGCTGGCTCTATATCAGTTCATCCATCATCAAGGACGTGGCCAGGCTCGGCGGCGTGATCGAGGGGCTGGTGCCCGACGTCATACAGGGCCGCATCGAAGCGCGGCTCGGCGAGCTGCGCGCACGGGCGGCCCTGCCCGCCCCCGGGGGAGCCGGGGAGGCATGAGCGGCCTGAACCTTGTCTGCCTGGTCGGAGCCACCGGCACTGGCAAGACCGCCGCGGCCCTGGCCCTGGCTACGGCCCTGGGCGGGGGAGTGATCAATTTCGACTCCCGCCAGGTTTACGCCGGCCTCGGGATCGTCACGGCCCAGCCCACGCCGGAGGAGCGGGCCGTATGCCCGCATGCGCTCTACGGGTACCTGCCGCTGGACCAGCCGGTCAGGGCGGGCTCCTTTGCCGGCGAAATCCTGGCCCAGGCCCGCAGCTACATGGGGCAGGGCCTCGTGCCCATCCTGGTGGGCGGCACCGGCCTCTACCTGAAGAGCCTGGTCGACGGGCTGGCGCCCATCCCGGACATCGACCCGAGTATCCGCGAGGCCCTGGTGCGCGAGTGCGCGTCCCTGGGGCCGCAGATCCTGCACGCCCGTCTGCGCGGCGTGGACCCGGACTACGCTGCCAAAATCCACCCCAACGATCCCCAGCGCATCTGCCGCGCCCTGGAAGTCTTCGAGGCCACCGGCCGGACCCTGACCTGGTGGCATGGGCAGACCCGCCGCCCGGAAGGGCTGCGTGTCCTCAAGATCGGCCTGCGGGCCGAACTGGCCGCCCTGACGCCGCGGCTCGACCGGCGCATCGGGCTCATGCTCGAAGCCGGCGCCCTGGATGAGGTCCGCCTGGCCTACGGGGGATGCCCCGACAGGAACGCGCCTGGCTTCTCGGGCATCGGCTGCCCAGAGCTCCTGGCCGTGCTGCTGGACGGGCTGGACCTCGGACAGGCACGGCAGGACTGGCTGCGCAGCACCCGGGCCTACGCCAAGCGCCAGCTGACCTGGTTCAACAAGGACGCCGAGATCGCCTGGCACGACCCGCAGGACGCCGCGGGCATGGTGGCCAGGGCCGAAGCTTTCCTGAAAGGGGAATCGTGAGGCCCGTCAGGCCGGGTTGCGGCCCGCTGGGCCTCGGGATAGAGTTTTTCAACAAGGAGATTTTCATGCAAAGATATGTGTGCGGCGTGTGCCTTATGCTGGTCTTCTGGGCCTCTGCCGCCCTTGCGGATCAGCAGGTGGCGCTCAGGCCGGCCGAAGGCGAAACCAGGGCGGCGGCCATCGAGCGGAGCTTTGACGAAGCCCTGGCCCTGGAGGTGCAGGCCGTTGCAGGCGTGCCTGTTCCGCCTTCGCGGCTGGAGAAGATCATGAAGGTCCTGGGCCGCGAGCGCGACTCCCTGATTCTCGGCTACAACGAGGTCGCGTCCGGTGTCGCCGCCCCCGAGGGCGGCAACGCCACTGCGGACGCCGCGACCCTGAATGTGCGCATCCACGGCGCGGGGCTGAAGAAGCGGCTGCGCGAATTGGGCGTGCTGAGCACTCTCTCGGGCCCGATGCCCTATGTGTTGCATCTTTCGGGCGTCGAGCCTTCGCGCACCAAGGGGCTCGCCTCGCTGCAGGAGCTGTCGGGCTTGCAGCCCATGGCCGCGGCGGGGGGGGATGTGCCGGTGCTGACCTTGTCCCAGGCCGGAATCTGGAGCGGCGTGCTGAGCCTCGGCGAGTGGAGTACCGCACGGTCCGCCAAGACCCTGGAAGAGGTCTGGCTTGCGGTCTGGAAGGATTATTTTTCCCGTGCCGGGCTTGTTGCCGGAGGCGGGGGGGAGCTTTCGGTCCGCGTCTCGGGATGGCTGTCGAGCATGGGGCCCATGGAGTTCGACAGGCTCATGGATTCCTGGGGTGCGGAAGTCGATCAGAAGACGCTGGTCGGGGTGGAGATGGACGGGCCGGGGATGGCCGGGGTCTGGCGCATCCAGACCAGGTCCAGGGACGCCCTTGTGCGCCGTCTGGGAGACGCCGCCAAGGCCCAGGGGCTGAGCGTGGAAATCAGATGACCCGCCCGAAGCGCAAAAAAAATCCCGGCCCAGGCCGGGATTTTTCCGCTTCAACCGTTTGAAATTTATTCTTTCTTGTCGGAAGAGCCCTTGGAGTCGGACTTGGGCGTGACATCGATTTCTTCGGGTTCGCTGGTGGCTTTCTTGAAGTTTTTGATGGCCCGGCCCATGCCTGCACCGATCTCAGGCAACTTGTTGGCCCCGAAGATGACCAGGACAATGACCAGGATTATAAGAAGTTCTGGGATACCAATGCCGAACATGTATGCCTCCTCGGAAATGAATAGGCCCCGTATATACATAGCGCTTCGGGGAGGTCAACACTTCCTTGATGAAGAAAAACCTTGGTTTCCGGATGGATGGAATGTATTCGCGAAATAGTCGCCCGTCGTGTTCCCGTGGCGCCTCCCGTGTTCTCCCGGAGGCGGGATGACCCTTCCGCTCCGTTTGCCGGGCGAGGGTTGCCGCTTCTGGACGGCCGGACGCTGCCTCTACGAAGAACTCCTCAATCCCGGATTGTGCAGCGGGCATTCGTGTTCCGTGCTGGCCGTGCTGGAGAAGAGTTTCGACGCTTTTGTCGCGCGCGGCGAGTTCATGGGGCTGTCGGCGGAGGAGGCCGGAAGGATTTGGGAGCGGCGCATGGATGCGGCCTTGAATATTGGCTGGGACTGTGCAAATTTCATTTTCCTGCCCGACTGCGCCGGGGACATGCCCTGTGTGCATTTCCGGGACGGAATTTGCATCTTGTGCCTGCCCGCCTGTCCGGGCCGCTGTCGCCGATTCGAACTCCCCGAAAGGTAACGTGCGTATGGTAAGGAGATCACATGGCTGAGAAGTTGGTGCATTTTCCCTGGCTGCATCCGAAACTGGCCCAGGGGGCCTTGCCGGACGGGGTCGTCTTTTTCGATCCCGGCGTGGACATGGCCACGGACCGGGCGCGCTGGCGTCCGGCGGAATTGCCCTGTTCGCCGGCCGAAGTGCGCGGCCTGCTGCGCAGCTTCATGGAATTCGGCGAGCGCTTTCCGCGCGCTTCGGACATGAAGGCTTACCAGGCCGTGGGCCTGGAGAATTTTTACACGGACACGACCATGGACATCCGGTCGCAGTTGACCGGCGCGCAACGTCCCGAGCCGGAGGCGGAGGATCCACTGCGCCAGGCCCAGGTCCTGCTGGCCATGGCCCTGTACCGCGAGGAGCAGTTCGTGGCCATGTGCGAGCAGGAGGGGCGTTTCGAAGCGGCCCGTGACGGCTTCGCCGCGGTACTCGGCCTCGATGACGAGGAAACCTTCGCGGAACTCGGGGTGACCGACGAGGCCCTCTTTCCGCGGGCCTGCGCGGAGCTGCCCTGGAAATCCCTGCTGCCGTCCCTGTTGCGTTTCCTGACTCCGGGCGCGCGGCTCTTCGTTTCCGATCCGGACGTCGTGCGCGAACTTGCCGCCCTGGATTTTGTTTTTTCCCCCTGCGGACAGGACTCGGATCAGATGTGCTGCCTGCTGGATGAGGACGGCCTCGCGCGCATCTGCGGCAGCCGGGTCGCTCTGCCCGAACCCCTGACCATCGTGGCCCCGTCTCTTCAACCCTAACCAGCGAGATCGACGTATGAGCAAAGAGCAACTCGGCAAGCGCATCAGGCGCTACCGGGAAATGAACGAAATCAGCCTCGAAGACCTGGCGCAGCGGACCGGCCTGCAGCTTTCCTTCCTCAAATCCCTCGAAGAAGATTCGGTGTATCCGTCCCTGGGGCCTCTGCTCAAGGTCGCCCGGGGGCTTGGCGTGCGCATGGGCACCTTCCTTGACGACGAACTCGGCCATGACCCGCTCATCGTCCGGCTGGGAGAGCGGGAAGAGGGATTGAGCATGCTCGGCGGCAAGGGCTGCTCCGTGGACATGAAGTTCTATTCCCTCGGCAAGGGCAAGACAGACCGGCACATGGAGCCTTTTTTCGTCGAGCTCATGCCTGCCGCCTGCGGGGACCGGAAGCTTTCCAGCCACGAGGGCGAGGAGTTCATCGTCGTGCACGAAGGCGCCATAGAGGTCACCTACGGCAACGAAGTGCTGACCCTGGCCAAGGGCGATTCCATTTATCTCAATTCCATCGTTCCGCACCATGTGGCCTGCAGCGGGAGTTCCCCTGCCTCCATTTATGCGGTGCTCTATTTCCCGGAATAGTCCGGGCCATTCCAAGGGGGAGTCATGGACAAGCCTGCGTTGCGAGAAATAACCCTGGGGCAGATGCTGGATGAAGCCATCATGCAGCACCCGGACAATGAAGCCGTGGTCTATGTGGACCGCAATTACCGCATGACCTACCGGGAATTCGGCGAACTGGTCGACAACCTGGCCAAGGGCCTGATGGCCATGGGCGTGCAGAAGGGGGAGAAGGTCGCCATCTGGGCCACCAACGTACCCTACTGGGTGGCCTTCCAGTTCGCCACGGCCAAGATCGGGGCCGTGCTGCTGACGGTCAACACCTTCTACAAGACGGCTGAACTCGAGTACCTGCTCAAGCAGTCCGAGTGCGAGAACCTGCTTCTGATCGATTCGTTCCGCGACACGGACTACGTGCAGACCGTGTACGAGCTTGTTCCCGAGCTCAGGACCCAGGAGCGCGGCTACCTGCGCAGCGAGAAATTCCCGGACCTCAAGCGCGTCTTCTTCCTGGGCCAGGAGAAGCATCGCGGCATGTATTCCATGCCCGAGCTGCTGGCCCTGAGCCGCGTGACCTCCGAGGAGGACTACCGCGCCCGCCAAGCCTCCCTCGACCCCCACGACGTGGTCAACATGCAGTACACCTCGGGCACCACGGGCTTTCCCAAGGGCGTCATGCTGACCCACTACAACATCGGCAACAACGGCTTCTGGATCGGCGAGAACCAGAAGTTCACGCACAAGGACCGGGTCTGCCTGCCGGTGCCGCTGTTCCACTGCTTCGGCTGCGTGCTCGGCGTCCTGGCGGCCGTCAGCCATGCCGCGACCCTGGTCATCCTGGAGGGCTTCACCCCCCTCTTGGTCCTGGCCGCGGTGGAGGAGGAAAAGTGCACGGCCCTGTACGGAGTGCCGACCATGTTCATCGCCGTGCTCGAGCACCGCTCCTTCCCGCGCTACGACCTCTCCTCCCTGCGCACGGGCATCATGGCCGGCTCGCCCTGCCCGGTGCCGGTCATGGAGAAGGTCATCGACGCCATGCACATGAGCGAGATCACGATCTGCTACGGCCTGACCGAAACTTCCCCGGTCATGACCCAGACCCGCGTCAACGACACCATCGAGCAGCGCACGCGGACCGTGGGCCGGGCCATGCCCGAGATCGAGGTGCGCGTGGTCGACCCCGAGACGGGCGAGACCGTCGCCCCGGGCGTGCAGGGCGAGGTCTGCTGCCGCGGCTACAACGTCATGAAGGGTTACTACAACAACCCCGACGCCACGGCTCAGGCCATCGATCCCGACGGTTGGATGCACTCGGGCGATCTGGGCGTCATGGACGAGGACGGCTACCTGAGCATCACCGGCCGTCTCAAGGACATGATCATCCGCGGCGGCGAGAACGTCTATCCACGCGAGATCGAAGAGTTCCTCTACCGCATGGAGGGCATCAAGGACGTACAGGTGGTCGGCGTGCCGAGCCGCAAGTACGGGGAAGAGGTCGGCGCCTTCGTCATCCTCAAGGAAGGTTTCGATTACGCCACCGAGGATATCCGCGACTTCTGCCGCGGGCAGATTTCCCGTTACAAGATCCCCAAGTATGTCGTCTTTCTGGATGAATACCCCATGACGGCCAGCGGCAAGATCCAGAAATTCAAGCTGCGCGAGCTGGCCGGTCAGTATTTTCCGGAGGCCATGGAATAGCCATGCCGGATTACGCGGGCCGGGCCCGACGTTTCGACCTGCGGCGGATCCGCGGGGTGGTTTTCGACTGCGACGGGGTTCTCTTCGATTCCCGCGACGTGAACCGCCACTATTACAACCACATCCTTCTGACCCTGGGCCTTGCGCCCATGAGCCCCGAGGATGAGGAGTACGCGTTCATGCACACCGTGGACGCGGCCATGGCCCGGATCATCCCCCCGGAGCTGCGGGCCAGGGCCGCCGAGGTCCAGGGACACATGACATACGTCGATTTTATCGAGCGCATGACTCCGGAGCCGGGGATGTTCGAGTTGCTGGAGAGCCTGGCGGCGCTCGGTGTGCGCATGGCCGTCAACACCAACCGCAAGAATTCCATGGAGCTTCTCCTGGAGCGTTTCAACCTGACCGGCTACTTCGACCCGGTCATGACCGCCGCCAAGGTGGCCAGGCCCAAGCCGGATCCAGAAGGCCTGCGGCGCATCGTCGAGGCCTGGGGGTTTCCGGAGGCCGAGATGTCCTATCTTGGGGATTCGGCCGTGGACCAGGAGACGACGGTGCGGGCAGGCGTCCCTTTCTGGGCCTACCGCAACAAGGGTTTGGAGGCCCAACTCCATGTGGACAGTTTCCATGAACTGCGGCAATGGTTTGAAAGGGGTTTTTGCGAGATAATCGATTAGCGCTTGCGTGATGTGCGCGTGCAGAGTATCCGGCGCCAGCGCGGCGCCTGAATGAATATGATCAGGGAGGGTTCATGCCCGTTTTTTCGAGTCTTTTTGCGGCTGTTTTCTATGTGGTCGACAGTGTCCTGTCCTTGTACTTCTGGGTGGTTATCGCAGCCGTGGTCATGTCCTGGGTCAACCCGGACCCGTACAACCCCATCGTGCGCGGCATCCGGACGCTGACCGAGCCCGTCTTCTACCGAATCCGCAAGTGGCTGCCGTTCACATATTTCAGCGGCATCGATTTTTCGCCCTTCATCGTGGTTCTGGCCATCAAGTTCGTGCAGGTTTTCATGGCGCGTCTCATGGCCCAGATGATGTTCTAGCGGGGGCGATGGTGAGCGACCGTCCGGTGTATGCCGGCCCGGCCAAGGACGGGGGATGGAGGCTTTGTCTCTGGGTCCAGCCCGGCGCGAAGAAAACCGAACTGGCGGGCATGCACGGCGAGTACCTGAAAATCCGGTTGCGCGCCCCGGCGGTTGACAACAAGGCCAACAACGCGTTGACAGTATTTGTGGCCGGACTTCTCGGAATAAGGACCCCGCAGGTGGTCATTGAGTCGGGGCACGGGTCCCGGCAGAAGAACCTGCTCCTGCTGACTGAGGAAGAGCCCGACTGGAACGTATTCGCAGATCGGGCATAAGGATAACCATAACGCTAAGGAGACATCCTATGGAACAGCAAGACCTCGAACTGATTGCGGCCCACATGGGTCACGACGAGGAACTCAAGGCTCTGTGGGAGGAACATGTGGGCTTCGAAAAAATCCTGGAGCGCTATTCGGGCAAGGCGGCCCTTTCTCCCGCCGAAGACCTGGAAGTGAAGGAATACAAGAAGAAGAAGCTGGCCGGGAAGACCCGGATCCAGACGCTGCTTGAAAAATACAAACGACAGGAGGGGTAGGACGCCATGGTGCTCACCGGTGCCCAGATTCTGATGGAGTGTTTGAAGCGGGAAGGGGTGGACCTCATCTTCGGGTTTCCCGGAGGCGCGGTCATCGACATCTACGACGAACTCCCCAATCACCCGATCAGGCACATTCTCGTCCGGCATGAGCAGGCCGCGGTACACGCCGCGGACGGCTTCGCCAGGGCGTCGGGCAAGGTGGGCGTATGCCTGGTCACTTCCGGACCCGGTGCGACCAACACCGTGACCGGGATAGCCACGGCCTACATGGATTCCATTCCGCTTGTCGTCATCACGGGGCAGGTGCCCACGCATCTGATCGGCAACGACGCCTTTCAGGAAGCCGACATCGTGGGCATCACCCGGCCCTGCACCAAGCACAACTATCTGGTCAAGAACGTCGCCGACCTGGCGACGACCATAAAACAGGCGTTTTATATCGCACGGACAGGCAGGCCGGGGCCTGTCCTCATCGATCTTCCCAAGAACGTGGTCAACGCCACCACGGAATTTTCCTATCCCGAGAGCATCAGCATCCGCAGCTACAACCCCAACGTGAGCCCCAACCGCAAGCAGTTGCGCAAGGCAGCGGAGCTTATCGCGTTGAGCAGGAAGCCCGTGATATACGCCGGCGGCGGCGTGGTTTCCTCCGACAGCGCCGACGAGCTGACCAGGCTGGCCGAGACGTTCAAGCTGCCCGTGACCACCACGCTCATGGGCCTGGGGGCCTTTCCCGGGGACCGTCCGAACTGGCTCGGAATGCTCGGCATGCACGGGACCTACACGGCCAACATGGCCATCAACAGCTGCGACGTGCTCATTTCCGTGGGCGCACGCTTCGACGACCGGGTCACGGGCCGCGTCAACGCCTTCGCTTCGCGGGCCAAGATCATCCACATCGACATCGACCCCACCTCCATCAGCAAGAACGTGGTCGTGGACGTGCCCATCGTGGCCGACTGCAAGAACGCCCTGACCGGCCTGTTCGAGGAAGTCGCCAAAATCAAGGACGTGAACTGGGAGGCCAAGCACGAGTCCTGGAACAGGTCCCTGGCCGAGATGAAGGCCGCCTATCCGCTGGGTTACGCCAAGAACGGCGGGGCCATCAAACCGCAATGGGTTGTCGAGAAGATTTACGAGCTGTCAAAGGGCGAGGCCATCATCTCCACCGAGGTGGGACAGAACCAGATGTGGGCCGCGCAGTTCTACACCTACAAGAAGCCCCGGACCCTGCTGACCTCCGGAGGCCTGGGCACCATGGGGTACGGCTTTCCGGCGGCCATCGGCGCGCAGTTCGCCTTCCCTGACAAGCTGGTGGTCGATATCGCCGGCGACGGCTCCATCCAGATGAACATCCAGGAACTGGCCACGGCCGTCAGCTACAACGTGCCCGTGAAGATCGTCATCCTGAACAACGGCTATCTGGGCATGGTCCGGCAGTGGCAGGAGCTCTTCTACCACAAGAACTATTGCGCCACCTGCCTGCATACCAACCCCGACTTCGTGGCTCTGGCCAAGGCCTACGGAGCTGCCGGGTATCTGGTCGAGAAGGCGGAGGACCTGGAATCGACCCTGGAGGCGGCCTTCGCCTATCCCGGCCCGGTCATCGTGGACGTGCGTGTGGAGCCTGAAGAAAACGTCGCGCCCATGGTCCCGGCGGGCGCCGCCCTGTCGGAAATGCTGCTGGTTTAGGAGGCCGCCATGAGACATGTCTTATCCATACTGGTCGAGAACGAACCCGGAGTCCTGTCCCGCGTGGTCGGCCTGTTCAGCGGCCGCGGATTCAACATCGAATCCCTGAACGTCGGTCCGACCCTGGAGGCCGGAGTTTCCCACATCACGATCTGCACCAGCGGCGACGAGCAGATCATCGAGCAGATCATCAAGCAGCTGCACAAGCTCATCACGGTCATCAAGGTGGTGGACCTGACCCACCTGCAGTCCGTGGAGCGGGAGATCGTGCTCATGAAGGTCGGCGCCGAGGACTCCAAGCGCGCCGAGGTGTTGCGCATTGCGGATATTTTCAGATGCAAGGTCGTCGACGTCAGCACCGATGAGCTGACGCTCGAAATCACCGGGGATCAGGGCAAGATCAAGGCCGTCGTGGCGCTCATGCAGCGGTTCGGTGTCAAGGAGTTCATCCGCACCGGGACCGTGGCCATGCGCCGCAGCATGCAGCTTGCCGACTGATCCAATTGGCAGAAGGGCCCCATTGGGGTGTCACGTTTCACGAGAGAAGGAGAAACCATGAAAGTTTACTACGACAAGGACGCAGATCTGAATATACTGAAGGACAAGGTCGTGGCCATTATCGGGTACGGCAGCCAGGGCCACGCTCATGCCCAGAACCTGCGCGACTCGGGCGTGCAGGTCATCATCGGCCAGCGTCCCGGCGGCCCCAACTGGCACCTGGCCCGCGAGCACGGCTTCGAGCCGGTCAGCGCCGCCGAGGCTGCCAAAAAGGCCGACCTGATCCAGATCCTGGTCCAGGACCAGTACCAGCCCAAAGTCTACCAGGAAGAGATCCTGCCCAACCTGACCGCCGGCAAGACCCTGGTCTTCGGCCACGGCTTCAACATCCACTACAACCAGATCATCCCGCCCAAGGATGTGGACGTGGTCATGATCGCCCCCAAGGGACCCGGCCACCTGGTGCGCCGCGAGTTCGAGAAGGGCGGCGGGGTGCCCTGCCTGGTGGCCGTGCACCAGGACGCCACCGGCCAGGCCCTGGCCAAGGCCCTGGCCTACGCCGCAGGCGTCGGCGGGACCCGGTCGGGCGTCCTTGAGACCACGTTCCGGGAAGAGACCGAAACGGACCTCTTCGGCGAGCAGGCCGTGCTCTGCGGCGGCGTCAGCGAGTTGATCCGCGCCGGATTCGAGACCCTGGTCAAGGCCGGGTACCAGCCCGAAATCGCCTTTTTCGAGTGCATGCACGAACTCAAGCTCATCGTGGACCTGCTCTACGAGGGCGGCTTCAAGAAGATGCACCACTCCATCAGCGACACGGCCGAATACGGCGACTACGTGACCGGGCCGCGTGTCATCAACGAGGAGTCCCGCAAGGCCATGCAGAAAGTGCTCGAAGAAATCCAGGACGGCTCCTTTGCCCGCAACTGGATTCTGGAGAACAAGGCCAACCTGCCCTTCTTCCTGGCCCGCCGGCGTCAGAGCCACGAGCATCAGGTCGAGAAGGTCGGCGACAGCCTGCGCGGCATGATGGCCTGGCTGCAGAAGTAACGCGTTTCCGGGCGGCCGGGGTTTCGGCCGCCCGGAAACTGATCAATGGGTGAGCGTGACGCATGTCTACTCCTCTGACCGAGGAACAACTCCTGTCCAAGGCCTGGGCTCTCTTCGCCAAGGACGATTACGCCGGTGTCCTGAACATCTGCCGTAACGGCTATGCCCAGGGCTTGCGCAGCTATGACATGATCCGGCTCATGCTCGACAGCCTGAACAAGCTCGGCAAGGTTCAGGAACAGGCCGAGGTGACCCTCAAGGTGCTGGGGGAGAACCAGTACCCGCCCAAGGTCGCGGCCAAACTCTATTTCCGGGCCGGGCTCATCTACCAGCATCAGGACGATCTCGTCGAGTCGCGCCGCATCTTCGAGAAGGTGCGCATCCTCGACCCCGAGTTTCCGGGCATCGAACAGCGCATCAAGGCCCTCACCCCACGGCCCACGGCCTCCAGCAGCAGTCGCTACTCATACCTCCTCGAAAAGGGCGTCATCACCGCCGAGCAGCTTTCCAGAATTCTCGCCGGGGACCACAAGGACCCGGACAGCGTCCTGCTCAAGGAATACAAAATCAGCAAGAAGGATCTGGGCGAGAGCCTGTCCAGGTTCTATAACACTGAATTCGTTCCGTTTTCCGCGAGCAAGGAACCGCCTTTCGAACTTTTCGAGAAGCGTCGCCTGGATCCGGATTTCCTGAAGCGGTACGGGTGGATTCCGTTTGAACAGGACGGGAACACCATCACGGTCCTCATGACCAACCCCTTCGACCTGGGCCGGCTGGATGAAATCCGCTTCATCTACGGCACCTCGAATGTTCAGGCCAAGGTCACCCTTACCGGCGACATCGAGCAGTTCATCGAGCATTTCTACAAGCAGTTCGGCGCTGGCGAGGACCTTGCCGCGGCCTTCGACGAGGACGTGGAGTCCGCCGAAGTGAGCGTGGGCGAAGAGTCCGAGGCGGAACTCAGCGATACGGACAGCGAAGTCGTGCGCATGGTCAACGCCCTCCTGGTCGAAGCCTGGCGCAAGAACGTCTCGGATATCCATATCGAGCCCAACCCCCAGTCGCGTTTCTGCATGTTCCGCTTCCGCCTGGACGGAACCTGCTACGAATTCCGCAAGGTGCGCCTGCCCCTGGCCAGGCCCATCGTCTCGCGTCTGAAAATCATGGCCAGCCTGGATATCGCCGAGCGCCGCCTGCCCCAGGACGGCAAGATCAAGATCAAGCTCCCGGACCGCAACAAGGTTGTGGAATACCGCATGGCCACAATCCCCACCCTGGAAGGCATGGAGGACGTGGTCCTGCGCGTGCTGGCTTCAGGCAAGCCTCTGCCCCTGGATAAGCTGGGCCTGCTGCCCCAGAACAAGGCGGCCTTCGAGAAGCTCATCTACAAACCCTACGGGCTCATCCTGGTCGTCGGGCCCACCGGTTCGGGCAAGACAACCACCCTGCATTCGGCGGTCAGCTACATCAACACGCCCGAACGCAAGATCTGGACGGCCGAAGACCCGGTGGAAATCACCCAGGAGGGTCTGCGGCAGGTGCAGGTCAACCCCAAGATCGGCCTGACCTTCGCCTCGGCCCTGCGCTCCTTCCTGCGCGCCGATCCCGACGTGATCATGATCGGCGAGATGCGCGACAAGGAAACGGCGCACATCGGCGTGGAATCGTCGCTGACGGGCCACCTCGTGCTCTCCACCCTGCATACCAACTCCGCCCCGGAAACGGTGACCCGCCTTCTGGACATGGATCTGGACCCGTTCAACTTCGCCGATTCCCTGCTGTGCGTGCTGGCCCAGCGCCTGGTCAAGACCCTGTGTCCGAACTGCAAGAAGGCCTATACGCCGGAGCCGCAGGAACTCGATGAGATGGCCCTTGAGTTTGGCACCGGATGGGAAACCCATGCCAGGGAATTTCTGGAGGGCAAGCGGACACTGTACAAGAAGGTCGGCTGCGCGCAGTGCGTGGGCGGCTACAAGGGCCGGGTGGGCATTCACGAGCTCATGGTCAACTCGCCCGGCATCAAGCAGCAGATCAAGCACCGCAAGCCCACCGAGGAAATCCGCGCCCAGGCCGTGTCCGAAGGAATGCTGAGTCTCAAGCAGGACGGCATGATGAAAGTGCTGGACGGCCTCACGGACATGGATCAGGTCAGGGCCGCGAGCGGTTAGCCATGATACTTTCCTCCAGCCAGCTCCGGGCCCTGAAGGAGCGCAACGACGAAGAACTGCGCAAGGGCAAACACGGCAAGTACGGATACCCCGCCCACACCATCCAGGACCTGCTGCAGACCATCGAGGCCGTGAAAAAGGAAAAACGGAAATGGAAGCAGCTGGCCCAGGAACGGGGCAAGGTGTTGCAGGAGATTGTGGTGCTGACCCTCAAGGCCGCTCCCCCTGTCTCGGATCCGGACGACGACATCTGATTCTGCCTTCTCCTGACGCGCGCCGCTTCCTGGCTCCCCGGGGTCAGTAGTCGTGCTTCCAGTTCACTCCCCCGCCCTGGCGGGAGTCCGCTCCAATCTCCGTTTCGACACTGATCTTGGGCGTCAGCTGCACCTCGACCTTGGTCTTGTCCTGGCCTGAGACGCTCCTCTGGCTTCGAATGTAGTATTTCCCCCCGACATATCCCCCGATGCCGACCGACGTTTCGTCGTTCTCGTCCTTGCTGACGTCGACTTCCTGCAGTCCAAGGCGGGATTTGATGGTTCCGAGGAAGTCCACATCCGGTCCGATGCCGGACATCTCCGCCGCGGCCTGCGCCAGGATCACGGCCTGCAGGGGCGAGATGTCGCGCATGGACCTGCCGAAAAGGACCATGGCCAGCAGTTCGTCCTGGGGCAGGGCCGGGACGGATGTCAGCGACAGGCGGAAGTTCCTGGCCGGCCCGTTCAGATGCACCTGCACCAGCGTGTCCAGAATCCGTGTCTCGCCGACCATGTCCAGAAACGGGTTGGGCGGCGTATCGCCGTTCAGGATCAGTGCGCCCTTGGTCAGGTCGAAGTTCCGGTCGAGGAACTCGAATTTTCCGCGCAGGAGGTTCATCTCGCCGCTGACTGCCGGCCGGACGTGATCGCCCCCAACGTGCAGTTGGCCGGACCACTCGGAATCCAGCCCTCGTCCCCGCACCGTGAGCCGGGCAGGGATGAGCACGTTCAGGTCCATGCCGATCAGAAACGACGAGCTCTTTTTACCGGAACGCACGGCCGCATGGCCGGTGTTGATTTCATTGATTTCTATGCGGGGCGCTTCGGCCGCCGTTGATCTCGGGAGATTCACGGTGGCCGGGTCGAGGGTGAGGTTCCCCGCCAGCGCGGCTGCGTCCAGGTCGCCGCGGAAGCTGAAGGGGCCGGCCGCTTCGCCCTGGACCAGGTCGAGGCGGATTGCGCGGAAGGCCTTCACATCGACATCAAAGGCGTACGTCAGCGCGGCCAGATCCACCGTGCCGCGCCCTTCGGCCCTGCCGCTTGCTCCGTCCGTGGCGGTTGCATTCAGCTCGATGCGTGTGCCTGTGGCGCGGGCGTCCACGTCGGCGGATTCGACGGCCGTCCCGCTGCGGAAATTTTCGTAGCGGCCGCCGCGGACCTGGGCCGATCCGGCCAGCCGGGGGGTCGACCGCGAGCCGTCGAAACGGAAATCGAGCACGCACTTTCCGGCCACGGCCTGATCTTCCAGACGAAGGAGCCGGGGCAGGATGCCCAGCTCCGTGTGTCCTTTGATCCAGCCCGACAGCGGCGCGTCTTCGGGAATTTCGACGGACGTCAGGCTGGCGCGCACGGGGCAGGATATGCTCGCATCCAGGGCTATATCCTGTGCCGAGGCGACGGAGGCCCGGGCTTCCAGCAGGTCCGGGCGCAGCCGTACGTCGGCCTCCGCCTCGAGGGCGGGGATGTTGCCGAGGCCTGCGGCGCTGATGCGGATGGCGTCCGCCTTTGCCTCAAGCCGCACGTCCGGGGCCTGCGGGGTGCCCTGTATATGCAGCCGGGCGTTGACCTGCGCGGCCGGGAGGTTCGGAAGGACCTGGCGCAGCAGGGCCGGGTCCATATCGCGCAGCTCCGCGAGGATGTCGACACCGTCCGGAGTTACGGTCCCTCGGCTGGTCAGGCTGGCCGGGCCGTAACGCAAGGCGGTTTCCTGCCAGCCGGCCCCGTTTTCGCTCCATGCGATGTCCAGCGGGGAGTCCAGCCGCAGCTGCTCCTTGAGAAGGGAGCCCTGGAGGCTGTCGACGCGCACGCTCCGCGGGGAGGCCGAGAAGAAGCCCCGCGCCTCCATGCCGGTGTGCGACGCCGCGTCGTTCACCCCGAGCTCGAACCCGAGGCCTTGCCCGGCGCCGCGAACATTTCCCCTGATGCGGTCCGCATGCAGCGCACCATATGCCGCGTCCGCGAGATCGACCCGCATGTCCGTCGCCGCGAGGGTATCGGGCCAGGCCGTGGCGCCGCTCAGACCGGCCTGGCCTATGTCAGCCCCCCAGGCCGAGATGCGGCGTCCCTCTGCTTCGAACCGGGCGCTCTGCACGCCTTTGTCCCGGGTCATGTCGGCCCGCAGGTTCAGTTCGCCGCGCAGGTCCATGCCGAGCATGCGCCCAAGGCCGCTCAGGTCCTGGCTGCGGAGGTCCGCGACGCCGGAAAGGAGCAGGGTCCCCGGGTTCAGGTCTCCGGTCACGGCCAGCGTTGTCCCGGGGAGTTCCATCAGGGCCCGGCTGATGCGCATGTCCTTGCCCGCCGGCGCCGCCGCGAGGTCCAGGCTGGCTGGCTGGCCCGCGGATGTGAGCCGGGCCTTCACGGTTGCCGCCGGCAGGCCGGGGAGGCCTTTCAGGACGGCTTCCGCGCGGATGTCTTCAAAGTCCAGCCCGGCCGCGGTGGCCCCGTCGCTCTCGGAAACGAGGTTTGCGGCGAAGGAGGCAGGTGTGCCCACCGCCGTACCGCGCAGCGAGGCCCCGTTCCGCAGGTTCAGACCGCCTTTCCGAAGCCGGGGCAGCCTGGCGTCGAATCCGGCTTCAAATCGTTGCGTGCCTATATCCAGTGTGCCGCGAAATTCAGCCGTTGTCCGGCTCTCCAGTCGCGCTTCGCGGATTTCCAGGCTTTTCGGCGAGATGGAGAAGGCTGCTGTGAGACGTCCGTCCGGGCCCAGGAGGTCGAGGATACTTTGGGGCAGTCCTGAAATTCGGGTGGCATTGAGGTCCAGGCCGGCCGACATGCTCCGGGCTCCGGGGTCCACAGTGCCCCACAGTTTGGAGGCCAGAGAGGCCGAAACGCCCGGCTGCAAAGCGCCCAGGGGCAGCCGTCGCAGGTCGATTCCGGCGTCGAGGGCGACCGTGTCGTCGAGGCGGCCGCCAAGCGCGATCCCGAGCTTTTCCGATTCGAGGCGCAGGCTGTCGATGCCGATGGAACGGAAGTCCCCGCCGAGGGTGGCGTTGGCCGTCCAGGAGCGCACGCCTTCCGGAAGGGCCGGGATCATGGCCCCGGCCCGGGCGTGGGCCCGCCAGTCGTTAAGGCCCGGAGGCAGTTCCAGGGAGATGTCCGCGTCAGCGGAGGCCACGGCGTTTCCGGATACGCTCCAGTCCTGCAGACGGGCCTGGAGTCCGGAGTGCAGGCCCGCGGAGTCCAGGCGCAGGCTGGCCTGCACCGATGCGCTCCCCGCGACGACGGAGGCTGGGATGAATGGGGTCAGGTCCCGGCCCTGGCCGTCAAGGTGTGCGTCGAGGGTGGACGTTTCGCTGTCCCACGTGGCGTTGCCTTCAATGTCCGCGATGCCGCTTGTGAGTTGCAGGCCGGCCAGATGGAGGACGGGATCGCGCCACGAGCCGCGGGCCGCGATATCCACGGTTTCCCCGGGCAGCCCCGTGCGTTCTGTCCAGGCCGGACCAGGCGTCAGCCGGGCCCGCAGGTCCATGTCCGGCCCGCCTTCCAGATTCAGGGTGGCGTTGCCGGCCAGTCGCGCGGCATCCGAGACTCGGGCGTCCAGGGTGAGGGGCCAGTCCTGAAACGGCCCGTGCCCTGACACGGCCAGGTCGATGCCCTCCGTCCCGTTGACACCCAGAACGGTGTGCAGCAGGCCGCCGGGCGCCTCGCGCAGGTCCAGGCGCAGGTCCATGGTGCGCTGCGCCAGGCGGACCAGTCCGTCCAGGTCGAGGGTGTCGTGCTCTCGGTCCAGCCTGGCCACGTGCAGGGCGGCCCTGGCTTCCCGCGCATCCAGTTCGAAACCGCCGTGGAGCGAGAGCAGCGCCTCGTGGCCTGCGACGCCTTGGCCCAGCCGGATATGGCCCGCGTCGATGCTGCGGATGCGCAGTCGCGGCACGGATCCTCCACCCGAGGCGCCCCCTCCCGCAGGCAGCCGCTCCAGGGAGAAGAACCCCACCCCGAGGTGGTCCAGGGTGACCCGGCCCGTGACGAGGTCCCCGAGCAGGGGCCGGGCTGTGATATCCCTGGCGTTCAGCCACGGTCCAGAGGTGTCGCTGATGGTCAGGCCGTCGAGTTCCCAGGTTTCGCCGAGCCGCAGGCCCCGCATTTCGAGACGGAACCCGGGCGAGGCCGTGAGATCGGAGACGAGGTCGAGCAGGTTCTGCCGCCCCTGGGGCGTGCCCAGGAAAAAGATCGAGCATGCGACCGTTCCCGCCAGCACGAGGGCAAGAAACACGAGAATCCGTCTGAGACGTTGCTTGGCAGGCATGTTCATCAGAAGGCCTGCCCCAGGCTGACGTAGAGTTGGAAAGCGTCATCGATGCCGTCACGGCGGTCCAGGGGCACGGCCACATCCAGACGCACGGGCCCGATGGGCGTATAGTAGCGGAAACCTGCGCCCGTCCCCCAGAAATACTCCTCCTTTTCGGCCGGGCTGCGGCCGGAGAATGCGCCGCCTCCGTCCCCGAAGATCACCAGGCCGTACTTCTCGTTGATGCGCCATCGCAGTTCCGCGGAGAAGTCCACGGCGCTCACTCCGCCCAGGGGTTCGTCGTCTTCGTCGAGTTCTCCGGCGTACTGATAGGCGTAGCCGCGGACGGAGCCCCCTCCCCCGGCGTAGAGCAGCATGTCCTCCGGGATGCTTTCCCGGCTGGTTCCCGCCAGGATACTGTACCGCCCCCGGGTGGCCAGAATCAGGGACTTGTCCCTGCGCAGGGGCAGATAATGGCGGGCCGAGACGTTCCATGAAACGAAGGAGCTGCCGCGTTCCTCAAGGCTGGCAAAGGGTTCCATGCGCGCGGACAGGGCCAGCCCCGAGGTCGGTTCCAGAGGGTTGTCGGCGCTTGTGTACTCCAGGATGAGAGGCACGGAGAGGAGGTTGAACCTGCGCACTTCGTCGTCGTCCACACGCGAAAGCCTGTAGCCCAGGCCGTAGCCGATCTGGAACTCCGAGAGGGGGCGGCGGATGATGCCGGAAAAGGAGAGGTTTGTGGCGTCGTAGGAGTCCGTGGCCTCGTTTTTGTACTGCGCCGACAGGCCGAGGCTCTGGCCGGGGCGCCCCATGTTGGGCAGGACCAGCTCGGAGCCGGCCTGCTGCAGGTTTTCGGAGACGGCCGTGTCGAGCCTCAGCTCCTGCCCGGCGCCGAATATGTTGCGGTGGGTCCAGCCCAGCCCAGCCCCAAGGCCGATGTCCGAATAATGCCAGATGCCGGCTTTCACCGTACGCGGCGGGGCTTCGAGCAGCTGGACGCGCATGGTCACCCTTTCCGAGTCGTGGGGGAGGTCCGGGTCGATGCGTACGGAGCGGAACAGTCCGGTGCGGATGAGGTGCTCCCGGGTCTCGTCCACCTTTCGCCTGTCATATGGGGCTCCGGGATACCAGGACAGCTCGGCAAAGACGAACGATTCGGAGACGTTCTCGAGCCCGGAGATTTCGGTGTCCCCGAACACCGCGGCCGGGCCGGGGTCCAGGGTATAGGAGACGGCGACACTGTTGAGGGCGTGGTCGGCCGTAACATCCCGGGAAACAAGGGCCGGTGAGGGATAGCCATGTTCCTTGAGCCGTTCGAGGAGGGCCGTCTCCACATCGAGAACTGTTCCGGAAGAGTAACCGGCGCCGGCGCGGATGCCTTTGAGGGTGTCGCTCAACAGGGCGCTTGTCCCGGGATTGTCCGGCTGCAGCACAAGCTTCGGGGGGGCGAAGACGAAGCGCGGCCCGGGATCGATGCGGAAGCGGACCGCCATGGGCCGTGCGTCGGTGTCCAACTCGCCCTCGATATCCGACTTGAAATACCCCCGGGAGTCCAGGGTCCGGGCGAAGCCCTCGATGTCGTTGCGCATGCGCTTGCGCAGGAGGCCCACGGATTCCGGCGGTTTTTTCTGCAGGCTCACGCAGTCCGATACGGAGGAGAGCAGGGGGGTGAGGTCGCCGGGCAGGGAGGGAATCTCCACGGTGTATTCGATGGGCGCGGCATGTCCCGGCAGGGGCCGGAAGGTGGCCACCAGGATCAGGCAGAGCACAAGGAGAATCCGGACCGGCGGAGCTGGCATGCGTGATTCCTAGAGTGGGATATTCGGGTCGTTCGTCCAGGAGCGGATGAAGCGGTCCACATCGAATTTCCGGCGCGCACCCGCGTAGTTCATGTATCTGATCTTGCCGAAAATCGGACGCTCGGTCCAGCCGCGGTCATGCACGCCGCCAATGGACCATGCGATGCCCGTGTACCCGTTGGTGTCCCGCCCGTCGAGGCTGTAGCGGTCATTGAGGAGGATGGCCGTACGCATGGCGTCGGCCGCGCTGGGGGACCATTCCAGGATCTTTTTGGCCCAGTACATGCGCAGGTAGCCGTGCATCTTGCCGCTACGCACCATCTGCGTCTGGGCCGCGTTCCACAGCGGGTCGTGGGTGCGGGCCGCTTCGAACTCCCCGGGTGCGTAGATGGCGGGCCGCGGGTCCTTGCGGTGCTTGTGCAGGCTTTCCCTGGCCCAGGCCGGGAATCCGCTCTCGGCGTCGTAGTCCGGGGTGTGCAGGCAGAAGTTGTCCGAGAGTTCCCGGCGGATGACGAGCTCTTCCAGGAAGGAGTCGACGTTATCGCCCCGGAGGTTCCGGTCCCTGGCCAGAAGGACGACGCGCTGGGCCGAAACCATGCCGAAATGCAGATGGGCGGACAGGTTGGAGCACACGTCCCGGTTGGGATCGTTGCGCTGGTCGTACCCTTGGAGGCGGGTATCCAGAAATTCCCCGGCCAGGGCGAGCCCTGCGGCTTCCCCCGGTCGCACTGGCGTATGCGGGAAGGGAATGGTCCGGGCCCGGACGGACCGCTTCAGGGCGCTGAAATCCGGCGGCCGGATTTCTCCCGGCCACGGGTGCGGGTGGGGTGGCAGGATGGGGAATTCGTCCAGGAATTCGGGCAGCAGGCGCCGGATTTTGGGGCGGATGGTCCGGGCCATGAATTCGCGGCGGTCCGAGGCCACCCGGGCGGGCACGATGTTGCGCGAGTCCACCTCGTGCAGGGCTGCGGCGCAGGCGTTCTGGAGGTCTTCGACCCAGCGTCGCTTGATGCGCAGGGGGTCGAAGTCCGTGACCACGAGGGCCGCTTCGTGCTCGTGGGCGAAGCGGCCGACCTCCGTCCCGGGTTCCCCGTGCAGGGCGAAGAGGGGGATGCCGGCCGCGCGCAGTACCCCTTCAGTCTCCTCCAGCCCGCGCAACAGGAATTCGAAATGGGGCTGGGCGGAGTCCAGGAAGGAGGGCGCCAGGCAGAATACGACGGCAACGGGACGGCCAAGGTGCAGGGCCTGCAGCCGAGCGTGGGTCAGGCCCCAGTTGTCGGCGGCCCGGAAATCACGGTGCATCCAGTAGATCACGGGTCCCGGGCCGAGGGGAATGGAACGAAGGGCGTGCACACGGAGCTGGTTCATGTCGTCTGCTCCTCGCGAGTGGCGGATCCGGAGGCGTTGCCCGGGGGCCGGCTTTCTTCGCCCCGGAGCTGTCCGCAGGAGGCCAGGATGTCAGGCCCCAGGCTGCGCCGCACGAACGCCGTGAGCCCCAGCTCCCTGAGCCTGCGGGCGAACCCTTCGATGCGTTGCGGGGCGGGACTGGCGTGGGGGCTGCCTGGTACGGGGTTGCATGGGATGAGGTTGACCTTGGCCCGCACACCGGCAAGCAGTTCGAATACCTGTTCGGCCTGCCCGTCGCTGTCGTTCAACCCCTCTATGAGGATATACTCGACGGTGATGCGTTCCCTGCCCGGCAGGGGGTAGCGTCGCAGGACGGGCAAAAGTTCCGAAAGGGGCCAGCGGCTTGCGCCGGGCATGATCCGGTCGCGCAGCGCCTGGTCGGGGGCGTGCAGGGAGATGGCCGGCAGGGCCAGCCTGGAGCGCCCGAGTTCCTCCAGGCGGTCCGGAATGCCGACGGTCGAGACCAGGATTTTTCTCCAGGAAAGGTGCGGATCGCGGGCCGTGGTGAGCATTTCCAGGCCGCGGAGCAGTGTCCGGAAATTGAGCAGCGGCTCGCCCATGCCCATGAAGACGGCCCTTTCGGGCCAGCGGCCCGTGGCCGCGTGGAGCTCCCTGCCCGCGGTGCGGATCTGGGCCAGGAGCTCATCGGGGGTCAGGTTGCGGACGAAACCCGAACGGCCGGTCCGGCAGAAGGTGCACCCGACGGGACAGCCCACCTGCGTGGAGAGACAGAGCGTGTGCGCCTTGGGCATGGACATGATGACGGTTTCCACCGATTGGCCGTCGTCCAGGCCCAGGAGAAGCTTGCGGGTTCCGTCGCTGCTGACCTGCCGTTTCTGTACGGGCAGAAGGGTTTGCGGCGACCATAAACCGGAAGTGCAGGGGTTCAAGGCTGCCTGTGTCTGCAGTGCATGGGTGAGTGGCATTGCGAATACTTGTCCAGTTGCCTCAAGGTGTCAACCGTGTCCGGTCAGTGCGTTGTTCTCGGGCGTATTGAACACAGAATGATGCGTATTTGCATGTCATACGATCAGAAGAGATTTGCTGATATGGATTGCATTATTGATAAATATTGATAATGATATCTCGCATATCCAGCGAATTTGGATTCAAGGTACGGGCTCATGCGGCAGGGAAGGGGGGCATCCTTCATCCGGAGGCGGGTTCGGCATCGCGGAGGCTGTCTGGCCGGTCATCAGGCCGGGGTAATGCGTTTGTCTGAAGGAATCTGTCCCGCGGAAGTCCGAAAAGCATTTTTCTCTTGAAACATGCGGCAGTGCATGTCATCTACGACAATATTTTCAAGAGATGGAATCAGAGGCCCCTCTTCTTTTTTTCGAGTTTCCAGGATGATCCAGTGCAGGACATCGGCATGAAATGACGGGCGCTTTTACGGGAATTTTTCCGGGCATGTACATTTCAACGCAAGACTGAAAATCATGAACGAAAGCAAAGCATCGGATGTCGAAGTTTTTGTACACAAGAAGATTGTCGTCTCTTTTCGTTGTCCGCTCTGCAACCTGGAGAAATCGGTCAACGTCGAGAAAATCAAGGACGTCTCACACTGGAAAGTGAATGCAACGTGTCGCCGTTGCGCACATAAATTCAAGGTTTCATTCAATTTTCGAAAGTATTACCGCAAAGAAACGTCTTTGCACGGCCTTCTGTATGCCTCTTACGAGACTCTGGATCCTCTGGGCGATGTACACATCACCGACGTGTCCCTGACGGGGATCGGTTTTGAATCCGAACGATGGCCTCTTCGGGAAGGCGATGTCCTTGTCGTCCGGTTCCTGCTGGACGATGAAGGGCAGTCCCCGGTGGAGAAGGAGATAGAGATCACGTCCGTCCGGGGTGTCCGGATAGGAGCCGTGTTTCTGGATACGAAAGGCTTCGATGCGGTCCTGGGCAAATACATTCTTCCCTGACGAGAGTCGGCAGGCGTGACGGCGGAGAGGAGCGGTTTTGATGTCAGAAGTGGACAATGCGCGTTCGACGGGCAAAACATGGTGTGTTCTTCTGGTCTTTCTGGCTTTGGCGGCCATCGGATTCACGGCGGCGCTCGCCTTGTGGCCTGATCTGATTTCCCTCGGTTCGGCGCGCATCGTCGGCCAGGTTTCCATCGCGCCTCCCGAGGCCGTGACGGCGGGCGGGCAGTGGCGCCTGGTCAGCCAGTGGCAGGGCGCGGGCGAATTGCAGGAAGCGGAGAACCTCTATCTCGTGGAGTTCAAGGCAATCCCCGGCTGGGAAGCTCCCGCGCCTGTGGTGCTCAAGAACGGCGATGCCCGCGGGCGGGTCGAAGGCGTGTACATCCCGGCGCGGTATGCGGAGCAGACCATCCTGACCCTGGCCGGATCGAGCACGCTGGCCAACCGGCTCGTGCCGGAACTGGCGGACAGGTATCTGAAGCACCTCGGCGCCGACGAGGTGCGCATTGTGCCCGGCGCCCTTGCCGATGATTTTTCCGTTCAGGGGATTTTCTACTCAACCAAGGAGATCCGCTCCGTGGAGGTCCAGGGGCGCGGTACCCCGTCCGGTTTCATGGCCCTCAAGGACGGGAAATGCGATGTGGCCATGGCCGTGCACCGCCTCTCGCCCGTTGACGCCAGGTCCATCGGGGATGACGCCATCACCGCCGAAAGCGAGCACAGGCTGGGCATGGACGCGGTGGCAGTGGTCGTGCACCGGGACAATCCCGTGAAAGCCCTGACCCTTGAGCAGGTGGGCGGAATTTTTTCCGGCGAGATCACCGATTGGGCTCAGGTCGGCGGCCCGTCGGCGAAGATCAATGTGTTCGCCTTGCGTGACACCTTCGGAACCCGGGGGTTTTTCGAAAGCATTTTTCTCGGGCACAAGACCTTCGCGCCCGGCGCGCACGACGTAGAAGTCCATTCCTTGCTGCCAGAGCTCGTCTCCCAGGATCTCTGGGGCATCGGGTTCTGCAGCATCACCATGGCCGGCCGGTGCCGCGAAATGCCGCTCAAGGTCCGGGCCGATTCCGAGGCGGTCCTGCCCACCCCCGAGGCCATCCGCACCCTGGCCTACCCGGCCAGCAGGAGCGTGTACCTGTACGTCCGGGCCGACTCCGAAAATATCTATGCACGTGATTTCATCCGGCTGAGCCTGTCCGATGCAGGACAGGACATCGTCGGGAAGTTCGGGTTCGTAAACCTCGGCGAAATTTCGGGGGCGCCCGCGGCCGAGACGCATGTTTCCGGTTCGCAGCAGGGCGCCGTGCCGTCGATCTTCCGGCCGGGCGCCCCTTCGGTACTCAAGGCCCCGGCGCTCACCGGCCCGCTACCGCCTTTGGTGCAGATTGACGGGGAGGTCGTCACCGAGGGAACGCGCAAGGCGGTCCTGCAGGAATATCTCGACGGCATCTACGGGGCAGAGCACCTGCCCTTCGTCTTCAGATTCCAGTCCTCGAGCCTGGATCCGGACCAGAAGGCGTTGCAGGATGTGGACCGGGTCGCCGCTCTGATGAAGAACCCCGCGAACGCCTCCAAGGCCGTCATTCTGGTCGGCTTTTCCGATTCCGTCGGAGACTACGAGTCCAATCTGGCCGTCGCCCGGAAACGGGCCGAGGCGGTCGCCGGAAAGCTGCAGGCCAAAGGGGTGCGCAATGTGATCGTGCTGGCCGCAGGAGAGGAAGGCGCCGTGGAACCCAATGAATCCCGTCTTGGCCGGGAAAGAAACCGGCGGGTCGAGATATGGCTGAAGTAACCACAATACCGCCCGGGGCGGGAGATTCCGATAAGAAGGCATCCATGCAGAGCATTCTGGTTATCGATGACGACAAGCTCATGTGCCTGGCGCTGGCCAGAATACTGGCTTCCGCGGGATACAGCGTCGCGCAGGCGTTCAACGGTGATGAAGGCCTGCAGATGTACCGCAGCCAGAAGTTTGACCTCGTCATCACCGACCTCATCATGCCGGACAAGGAAGGCATCCAGATCATTCGGGAATTGCGCAAGGAAGACAGTCAGATACGCATCATCGCCATGTCCGCCGGAGGGCGGGGCGGCGCGACGGACTATCTGAAATGGGCGCGGCTCATGGGCGCCAAGCAGTGCCTGAGCAAACCCATCAAGCGCGAGGACCTGCTGAACGCCGTGACCTCGGTGCTGGACATGCCGTGATCGTGCCGGCCCGAAACCATCCTGTGAACCTTTGCCCCTGCCGTCCGCGGCAGGCCGCGCGAGTAGGATATGGAAAGAAAGACAGCATTTTTTAATCTGCTTCAGTTCAAGATTCATCTCGGAGTCCAGTTCATCCTGGCGGCATGTTTCTTCGCCCTGGGATACTTCATCTACGTCACGCAGCTCGACTTTCTGGTCAGCGACATACGGCGGCAGGGTGAGGAACAGGCGACGATGGTTGCCGAGGCGAGCGTGACGGCCATCCAGCGGGAGAGCGTCTACCTGCTGGAGGAGCTGGCTGCCAAGGTCGAGTATTCGCCGCGCGTGGCCTACTGCCAGATCGTCGATGTGGTGGGGAAATCCTTCCTGACGGGCCAGGTCCGCACCGGACTGACCCGGGACGACCTGATCAGCGCGTACAGCCCCAAGGACGTGGTCATGGTCACCCGGGACGTGCTTTCGGGCGGCAAGCGCATCGGGCAGGTCAAGCTGGGCATGTTCATCGACAAGGCCCGCAAGGAGGTCCAGAGGACCGCGCTGCAGATCGTCGGCGCCTTCGCCGCGGTTTTGAGCGTCATAGCCCTCTTCATCTACGTGTTTCTGAACCGGGTGCTCATCAACCCCGTCGTCAACCTTTCCTCCCTGACCAAGAGCCTCGCCCGGGGCCAGTTCGTGACCACCAATCTGGATCAGCGCCAGGACGAACTCGGCGTCCTGGCCCACGGCTTCAACATCATGAGCCGCAACCTGAAGGAAGTGTACCAGGACCTGGAGAAGAAGGTCGACGAGCGGACCGAGGACCTGAACAACGCCTACAACGAGCTCCAGGCCATCTTCGACAATTCCCTGGTGGGCATCGCGGTTTTGTCCTCAGACCAGAAGGTCATCCGGGCCAACAGCAGGTTCGCAACCATCTTCGGGTATTCCGTTGGCGAAATGTCCCTGGTCGGTCCCGATAAATTTCATGTCTCTGCACGGACCTTCGACGACTTCATGTCGCGGCATTACGGCCGCCTGGCCGAGCGGGAAATCACGCAGCTGGAATACCAGTTCCGCCGCAAGAACGGAGCCGTGTTCTGGAGCCAGGTCTCGGCCAAGGCCATCGATCCCCAGGACCTCAGCCGCGGGGTGATTTTCGTCATCGAGGACATCTCCGACCGCAAGAAGGCCAGCGAACTGCTGCGCCAGCACGCCGAGGACCTCCGCCGGGCCAAGGAGGAAGCCGACAACGCCACCCGCTCCAAGAGCGAGTTCCTGGCCAGGATGAGCCACGAGATCCGCACGCCCATGAACGCCATCCTGGGCATGGCCGAGATGCTGCAGGAGACGAGCCTCAACGAGGAGCAGCGCGAGTACGTCAAGACCTTCAGCTCGGCCGGCGAGCTGCTGCTGGGGATCATCAACGACATCCTCGATTTCTCCAAGATCGAGGTCGGACAGATCAAGCTCGAGTCCATCTCCTTCAATCTGCCCGAACTCATCGAGGACGTGGGCAAGCTCTTCGCCTACCGGGCCGAGGAAAAATCCCTCTCCCTGACGCGCAGGGTCTCTCCCGGTCTGGCGCAACGCTACATGGGCGATCCGACCCGCATCCGCCAGATCATCATCAATCTGCTCGGCAACGCCCTGAAGTTCACGAGCAAGGGCGGTGTGACCCTGTCCGTGTCCGAATCCGTCATGGACAACGGCGCGCCGTGCTGCCTGTTCGGCGTCAAGGATACGGGCATAGGAATCCCCGCATCCAAGCTGGATGCCATCTTCGAGAGTTTTGCCCAGGCCGATTCGTCCACGACCCGTGAATTTGGCGGGACAGGCCTTGGACTGGCCATCTCCAAGAAGCTCGTGGAGCTCATGGGCGGCAAGATCTGGGTCGAGAGCGAAGTGGGCCAGGGCACGACGTTCCTCTTCAAGCTGCCGCTTACGCCCGATTTCCAGATGCAGCAGACCGAGTTCAAGCTCAAGATTCCCGTCGATACCCGCATTCTGGTCATCGAGGACATGCCTGAGGCGCACGACAGCGTTTCGAGCCTGATGCGCAGCTGGGGCATCGTGCCCACGTCCCGCAAATCGGCGGCCCTGGCCATCGACGCCCTGAGTGCCAACAAGGGCGAGCGTGCCTTCCAGACCATCGTCATCGATTCCGTCGTGGATCGTGAAGCCGGCATGGATATCGTTCAGCTGCTCATAGGCCAGGGCATGCAGCTGCCCAGCGTGGTTCTCGTGGTCGAGTCCCCCGAGGAACTGGAAAAGCTCTCCGGCGCCGCGGGGCCGGGAGCCGTCTCCTACATCCTGAAGAAGGACTGCCCCACGCAGCTGCACGACAGAATCTTTGAAGTCATTTCCGAAGCGCAGCGCAAGCGAATGAGCGGATTCCAGGAGAAGAGCTGGAAGATTCTGCTGGTGGATGATGTGGAAGCCAACCGGCGTGTGGTCGAACTCTTCTTGAAGGCCTGCAACGTGACGATGGTTCAGGCGGAAAACGGCAAGATTGCGGTGGAAAAGTTCATGGAGGAACCCTTCGACCTCGTACTCATGGACATGGAGATGCCTGTCATGGACGGGCTCGAAGCCACGCGTCGCATCCGCCTGTGGGAAGCCGAGAAGCGCGAATACAAGACGCCCATCATCGCCCTCACGGCCCACGCCTTCCAGGAGCACCGGCAGAAGACCATGGATGCCGGGTGCACGGAGTTCCTGGCCAAGCCCATCAAGAAGCAGGCTTTGCTGGAAATCGTCGACCAGTTCGCGGGGCGCCGCGAATCCCTGCGGCCCGAGCCCGCGGAGCAGGTCGTTTCCCTTGTCCCGCCGGTCTACGAGGAGCAGGACTCACCGGTTCAGATCGACCCCGAGCTCCAGGATCTCAGGCCGCTGTTCCTGCGCACGGTGCGCGATTTCCAGTCCCAGCTGGCCGACGCCATCACCACCAAAGATTTCGTCACCATGCAGCGCAGCGGCCACAGCCTCAAGGGCCTGGGCAGCACCTACGCCGTGGACGAGATCAGCAATGCCGGGAAGATCATCGAAAGCGCGGCCAAGAGCAGGCAGCTTGAGGTCGTCATCGAGGCAGTCAACCACCTCGGCGTGTTCATGAACACGGGTGAGGCCCCGAAGATCCATGCGGTGGAAGAGCCCGAGGAGATGGCCGAGACCGATATCCTGCCCGAACCCGTTTCGGGGCGTTTCCAGGTCCACGTGGCCCCGGAGATGTCCGAGCTCATCCCCTTCCTCATGGATGCCATGCAGAAGGACCTGGAGCTCATGAACAAGGCCCTGGCCCAGAAGGATTTTCCCACGTTGCGCCGCTTCGGCCACAGCCACAAGGGCTTCGGCAGCACCTACGGCTTCGACTACATCAGCATCATCGGCCAGAGGATCCAGACCGCGTCCGATGCCAGGGATGCCGAGCAGCTTGCTGTATTGCTGGCGGCCCTGGGGGGCTACCTCGAACGAGTCGATATCATTTACGACATCAAGGAGGAGCTGGTCCCGGAGGAGGTCGCGGAACCTTTGCCGGGCGGCGTGAAGATCGAGACGGTGGAAGAGCCCGAGGCAGAGGAGCAGGACTATACGGTACAGGTCGATGCGGAGCTCTATGAACTCGTGCCCCTGTTCATGGACACCATGCGCACGAACATAAAGGAAATGCGTGAAGCCGTGAGCAAGAACAACTTTGATCTCATCTGTCGTCACGGCCACAGTCAGAAAGGTCTTGGAAGCACCTATGGCTTTGATTATCTCAGCCACCTGGGATACAGGATCGAGACGGCAGGCATGCAGAAGAATGCAGAAGAAGTTGAGCTTCTTCTCGATGAAATGAGCGGTTACATGGAAAAAGTCCAGATTGTGGAGCGTGAAGCATGAGTATGTACATTCAAGATATCAACGCGATTGCAGAGAAATACGTTACCAAGATTCCGATTTCTGTTCTGCTCATTGATGATGAATTCCTGATCGGAGAAGCCATGCGCATCAAGCTCTCCACGGAAACGGACATCACCTTCAATTACTGCAAGGAACCGGACAAAGCCCTGGAAACCGCCATCTCGGCGCAGCCCACGGTGATCATGCTCGACCTGGTCATGCCCGGCGTGAACGGACTGACCATGGTCAAGTTTTTCAAGAGCAGCGAGGACTTCAGCGAAGTCCCGCTCATCGTGCTCTCGGCCCGGGAAGAGCCTGAACTGAAGAAGAAGGCCCTGGCCCTGGGCGCCAACGACTACATGATCAAGCTGCCGGACAAGCCCGAGCTCATCGCGCGCATCCGCTGCCACTCCGAACGCTATATCTACAAACAGCAGCGTAACGAATTGATCATGAAGATCAGGGCCATGCGAGAGCACAGCAGCGCCGGCGCCGCCCCCTCGTTCCTGGATTGAGTCCGGAGGCATGATTGCATGTTGCACGGGACCGGAACATGATCTCCCGGTCCCGTTTTCTGTTTGATTCCCACTTCCAGCCGGCTGACACGAGGTTGCAGGATGCCCAAGACACAACTCATTGCCATCAAGAACATATTCCAGGAGGCACAGGCCTTCGAAATGGCCTGGAACAAGTGCCTTCCCGATCTGAAGGCGCTTTTCCAGGTGGAGCAGATACGCCTCTACAGGAGCGACGAAAAGAATTCCGAACTGTTCTCCGTGGTTCTGAAGGACGGCCGCCCGGGTGAGATCCGCCTGCCTGTCTCCGCATCGAGCGTGGCCGGCTACACCGCCATGTCCCAGCTCCCGCTCATCCTCAAGGGCATCGAGGCGGCCGACCTGCAGGCCGTGCATCCGAGCCTGCGCTTCGACCGCGAGTACGACAAGCTGATCGGGTTCGAAACGGTGAACCTCATCTCCATGCCCATTCAGCACGAAGATTCAATGCTCGGCGTCCTGCAGCTGCTGAACAAGAAAGGCGGGGCGTTCACCCGCGAGGACGAGGCGTTCTGCCGGCTCATCGTCAGCATCATGGGCCAGAAGATGTACGAGGAACGCAACCTGCCCAAGGGCCCTTACGAGAATCTGGTCTACAGGGGGCTGGTGACGAGGCAGCAGCTCGACGACGTCCTGTCCCGCTCGACCAAGCGCGGCGTTTCCGCGTCGCGGCTCCTGCAGTACGACTACGGGGTCAAGCCCGACGACATCGGCTCTTCCCTGGAACTCTATTATCAGACCCCATTTGTCCGTTACCACGACAACCCCGTCTCCGAGCAGAACCTCAAAGGCATCAACCGGCAGTATCTGCTCAACAATCTCTGGGTGCCTCTGCAGGTCCGGGGCGACAAGGCCGTGGTTCTGGTGCACAACCCCCACGATTCCGAGAAGCTCGAAGAGATTCGCCGGATCATGAATGTCGCGGAATATGAGTTCAAGGTGGGACTGGCCGAAGAGATTCTGGCCTTTCTCGGCGACCGCAGCCAGTTGCCGAAGAACGGAGGGAGCGCCAAGGCGAAGTTCGAACCGCAGCATGATGAGGAGGATGAGCAGGAAGACGTTTTCGACGAGGAGGATTTCGGCGAGGATCTGTCCGAAACCCTGGCCGATCTCGAAGAGGTCGCCGAGGAGGGGTTGGAGGTCACCCAGATAGAGGAGGAGGACATCTCCCAGGAGAGCCGCCAGCTCGCGGTGCGCTTCGTGAACAAGATCATCATGCACGCCCACAAGGCCGGCGCCTCGGACATCCACATCGAGCCGTCACGGCCGGGGCGTCCGGGCGTCGTGCGCATGCGTATCGACGGGTCCTGCGAGCGCGTCCTGTCCGTGCCGGAGAGCATCATCAAGCCGGTGATCTCGCGCATCAAGATTCTTTCCAACCTGAACATCTCCGAACGCCGCCTGCCCCAGGACGGCAAGGCCAAGGTGCGTTTCAAGGGCCGCGAGCTCGAGCTGCGCATCGCCACGTTGCCCACCGTGTACGGCGAGAGCGCGGTGCTGCGCATGCTCTCCTCGGGACGCGCCATGCCTTTCGACAAGCTCAACCTGAGCGAGGCCAACGCTGCGCAGATCGAGCGTCTCATGCTCAAGCCCCACGGCATCTTTCTGGTGGTCGGCCCCACCGGGTCGGGCAAGACCACGACGCTGCACTCCATCCTGGCCCGCATCAACACCCCGGACAAGAAGATCTGGACCGTCGAGGACCCCGTCGAGATCACCCAGCCGGGCCTGCAGCAGGTGCAGGTCGAGAGCGCCATCGGGCTTGATTTCCCCCGCATCATGCGCTCCCTCCTGCGTGCCGACCCCGACGTCATCCTCGTCGGCGAAATGCGAGACCTCCAGACCGCCCAGATCGGCGTGGAGGCGTCGCTGACAGGCCACATGGTCTTCTCCACCCTGCACACCAACTCCGCCGCCGAGACCGTGACCCGTCTTCTGGAGATGGGCATCGAGTCGTTGAACTTCTCCGAGGCCCTGCACGGCATCCTGGCCCAGCGCCTGGTCAAGACCCTGTGTCCGCAGTGCCGGGAGGCCCACACTCCTTCCGACGAGGAGTGGGAGTACCTGGTGCAGCAGTACGGTTCGAAATACTTTCCGGAACTTGGCCTGCAGCGCGAGGGCGCCAAAGTCTACAAGGCCAAGGGCTGCGGCCGATGCTCCATGACCGGCTACCGCGGCCGCACCGGCATCCACGAGTTGCTCGTGGCCACCCCGGAGATCCGCAAGGCCATCTCCCGCAGGCTGACGGCCGAGGAGATCGCCCACATGGCCATTGAACAAGGGATGCGGACCTTGTATCAGGATGGCATCGCCAAGATATTCAAGGGCGACATCGACATCCTGCAACTGCAGAAAGTGACCCTGGCAGAGTAGCGCATGGAAGATTCAAAGGAAAACACCGGGATTCCCGAGTCCGAAACGCCCGAAACGGGCGCTGCGGGCATCGAGACATCCTCGCCAAATACTGTCGGGATTCCCGAATCCGAAGACCCGGCGGTCATCCCGCTGAACCTCAAGCTGCGGCTCGAGAAATGCCCCAAGTGCGCCTACGAGCGCCGCCCGGGCGACGATGATTTCGCTTCCCCCTACGAGTGCCCCAAATGCGGCGTGGTCTACGCCCTGGCCATGGAAGAGGTGCGCAGGCGGAACAGGGGGCAGGAGTTGCAGGATGAGGCCGAGGTCGACGAACTGCGCCGCCTGGCCCAGGCCCAGAACGAGAATTTTCGGAGTTCACAGGTGGGCAGCGCCATGTTCGTGGGCCGCGAGGGCAGCAAGGCGTGGGTGATCGCGGCCGTGGCCCTTGGCCTTGCGGCGCTTGGCGCATATATTTTCTTTTGACGCGTTCCGCGGCCCGTATCGCGGTCCGCATGGAATGCCTGGTTCAACCGAGTGGGCAATGGTGAGGTATGGCTAAGCTTTTTCCCTGGGATCCCTGGCTAGAGATGGAGTGTTTGAAGGAAGACATGAAGCGGCTGGTCGAGGATTCGGTCTGTCCGTCCCCCTTTTCCGCGGGCGTCAGAAAGCTGGGGCAGTTCCGGCCCCTGGCCGACGTCGTCGAGACGGACGAGGTTTTCCTCATCCTCGTGGAACTGCCCGGCCTTGAACGGGAAGACGTGTCGCTGGAGGTGCACGGCAACGAGGTGGCCGTCTTCGGCGAGCGCAAGCCGCCGGAGGGCTTCGCCGGTGCGGCTTTCCAAAGCATGGAGCGTTCCTACGGCTGTTTTTCCCGCCGTTTCGTCCTGCCGGTGGAGGTCGACCCCTCCGCCGTGGAAGCCAGGATGAAGGCCGGGCTGCTGCATATCCTTGTCCCCAAGCGCCCCCCACGGCCAGAGAACAGGAACATCGTCATCACCTTCGAGGACGAATGAGCGCAGGCGGGCCCTCCGCATCCGCGTAGCCTGGCACTTTAAGGAGAACGTGCGTTGAACATTTCAAGACTGTCGGCTTTTGTGCTTTTCTGGGCGCTCATGAGCGCCCATTTTTCTGCGGCGTCCACCCGGGACGTGCGCATGACGCCGGTCGTGCGCACGGTGAAAACCGTTGCTCCGGCGGTGGTGAACATCCACACCGCAAGGATCGTCGAGCAGGAGATCAATCCCTTCGGCACGCTTTTCGATGACAGGCTCTTCCGCCATTTCTTCGGTGACCAGGACCTGACCCGGCGGTTCGAGCAGCGGAGCCTCGGCTCGGGCGTCATCATCGACGGCGGCAAGAACCTGGTCCTGACCAACGCCCATGTCATCGAAGGCGCTTCGACCATCCGGGTGCGCCTGCTGGACGGCCGGCAGTTCGACGGAGAACTTGTGGGCTCGGACCCGGACTTCGACCTGGCCGTGCTGCATCTCAAGGACGCCCGCGACCTGCCCCAGGTGGCCATGGGCGATTCCTCGGACATGATGATCGGCGAGACGGTCATCGCCATCGGCAACCCCTTCGGTTTCGGCAACACCGTGACCACGGGCGTGGTTTCGGCCATGGGCCGGACCATCGAAACCAAGCAGGGCACCTTCACGGATTTCATCCAGACCGATGCGGCCATCAACCCCGGCAACAGCGGGGGACCGCTCATGAACCTGGCGGGAGAACTGGTGGGCATCAACACCGCCATCTATGCCGAGGCCGAGGGGATCGGGTTCGCCATCCCCATCGACAAGGCGAGACGGGTGGTGGAAGAGCTGGTCAGCCTGGGCCGGGTGCAGGCCGTATGGCTCGGGCTCGAAGGCCAGGACGTGGATGAGCGCATCGCCGGATACCTGGACCTCCCCGAGAACCGGGGCATGGTCGTCACGCAGGTGCACGAGCCGGCCGTGGACCGGGCCGGGATACGACCCGGAGACGTGATCATGGCCGTGGGTTCGGTCGAGATCGAAGACCGTGGGCATTACCTGCGCGTCCTCAGAAATTTCACCCTGGGCCAGGAGGTCCGGCTCGATGTGGTCGGCCAGGGCGGACGGCGCACGGTTTCCGTAAAGCTGCAGCCCTTCACGGACGAAAAGGCCCTGGACATGGCCGACAGGCGATGGGGCATGACGGTCGAGGCCCGGGGACGCGATCTGGTCGTGGCCCGGGTCCGGGCGGGCAGCCCGGCCCAGCAGCTGGGGCTCAAGGCCGGGGACGTGCTGGTCAAGGTCGCGGGGAATCCGCAGGCCTCGGTCACGGATTTCGCACGGGCCTTCAAACGCTATCGGATGGCAAACACCGTGATGCTCCTCGTCGCCCGCGACGGGCGCGGCTATCACGTGCGGCTGCGGGTCTGACCCGCTCACCATTTTGAGGATACACCAATGAGCATCTGGTACAATCATGTGCGCACGCGCATCCGGCTGCGGGCGCTGACGGACAATTACGCGCTGATCCGCACCCGTGCCTCCAACCCTGCGCCGGTCATCAAGTCCGACGCCTACGGGCACGGCATACGCGAAGTAGCCAGGGCGTTCTTCGCCGCAGGGGCAAGGACCATGGCCGCCGGGACCGTGGGAGAAGCCGCCGTGCTCAAGGACACGACGCCCGAGTCCGAGGTGCTTTCGCTGCTCGGGCCCATCGACGCGGCGGATTACGCGCTGGTCTGCGAACACGACATCATCCCCTTTGCCGGTTCCACCGAACAGCTCCTGCTCCTGGAGGAGGCCGCCGGAAAGGCGGGTGTTCCGGTGCGGGTCGCCCTCAAGTTCGACACGGGCATGTCCCGGCTCGGTTTCAGCGCTGACGAGGCCGGCTCCGTGGCCGACACGCTGGACGGACTGACCCACGTCCGCCCCGTCATGGCCTGCTCGCACCTGGCTACGGCCGACGACCCGGCCCAGGACGAGTACGTGCAGGAGCAGGCCCAGCGGTTCGAGGGTATCCTGCATGCCCTGCATGCGCGCGGACTCGGCGTGCAGGGCAGCCTGGCCAACTCCGGGGCCATCTTCGGCCACCCCCGGACCCACCACGACCTGCAGCGGCCGGGCATCTCCCTGTACGGGGGCAACCCTTTTCACGGCACGTCCCGGGCCGCCCTGGGCCAGGGCTTGCGGCAGGGCATGGACGTCGTCAGCCGTCTGGTGCAGGTGCGGACCATCCCGGCCGGCCAGAGCGTGAGCTACGGTCGTACGTTCACGGCGGAGCGCGAAATGCGCATCGGCATCATTGCCGCCGGGTATGCGGACAACTACTCCAGGGGTCTGTCCTCGAAGGCGCAGATGCTCGTGCGCGGGCGGCGCGTCGATGTCCTGGGCCGGGTCTGCATGCAGTTGACCGCCGTGGATCTCGGCCCCGCCCCGGAGGCCGTGGTCGGGGACGAGGTCCACATGCTCGGCGGGCAGGGTGCGAACGCCATCAGCGTCGAGGAGTTGGCCGGGTGGTGGGGGACCATCAGCTACGAGGTGTTCTGCCTGCTGGGACAGAACCAGCGCGAGTACGTGGATTAGAAACGTGCCGCAGGGCGGGCCGGAGAAATGCGCTCCGGTTCCCTCACGGTTCGGGTCCGGACAACGGAGCCCGAAGTCAAGGCCGTCCCCGCGATAACCGGGGCCGGCCTTGTGCATGGCGCGTCCGGCGGACTACGGGCGCAGGAGCTTGAAGCCGGTCTCGGGTTCGAGGACCCGCGACGCCGTGGTGTCGAGAAGCTCCACCAGCACCGCCTCCATCACCTGCCAGACCCGGACGCCGTCACGGATGCAGCCCGTCACCGTCGAGGCTTCGCGGCCGCAGGCCATGTGCATGTGCAATACCGGGCGGCCCGTCTCGTCGGGAAAGATGGTTCCCGTGCCGGCCACTTCGTGGGCGTCGTCGAGGGTGTGTCGCATGGGCGTGACCGGCGAGACGCCCCGGCTCCTTTCCGGTCCCACGACCAGGGCGCTCCCGCCGTCGGCGCCGCCCAGTATGGTCAGAAATCCGGCGTTCACCCCTTCTTCCCGGGCCAGCCGTTCGATCTCTTCATGGACGATGTCGCCGTCCTCAAGGCGGATGACGAAAACCCGTCCCTGACGTGCCTGTGAATATTTCATGATTCCTCCGGGGTTGAGTCAGTCCGCCAGGCGTGAGAGCCCCTGCCGCAAGTCGTCCACGAGGTCCTGGGGGTCTTCCAGGCCGATGTTCAGCCTCACCAGCGTCCTGCCGTGCAGCGGCCCGGCGAAACGCCGTTCGGGCCGGCCCGTGGTGACGAGGCTTGCGAACCCTCCCCAACTGTAGCCAATGCCGAAGAGTTCCAGGCTGTCGATGAAGCGGCTCATGGCGCTGTCGGGGTGCTCCGTCTTGAGCGTGAAGGCGAAGAGGCCCGAGGAACCGCTGAAATCCCGCTTCCACAACGCGTGCTGGGGATGGGAGGGCAGGGCCGGGTGCAGGACCGTGTCCACCAGCGGGTGTTCGGCCAGGGCCCTGGCCACGGTCAGGGCCGAAGCCTCGTGCTCGCGCATGCGCACGGTCAGGGTCCGCAGGCCCCGCAGGGCGAGCTGGCAGTCCTCTGGCGAGGCGTAGATCTCGCGGCAGGCGTAGAACTTCGCCAGGGTTTCGGCGTGGTCGGCGGTGGCCGAGGCCGAGCCCATGAGCAGGTCAGAGTGCCCGCAGATGTATTTGGTCACGGACTGGATCGATACATCGACACCAAGTGCGAAAGGGTCCAGGAAAAGTGGGGTGGCCCAGGTGTTGTCGAGGACGGTGACGATGCCGCGCCGGCGGGCGACGGCGGTGATGGCCGGGATGTCCTGGATTTCGAAGGTGATGGAGCCTGGCGACTCCAGGAAGATGAGGCGGGTCTCGGGGCGTAGGAAGTCCGTGACGTTGGCGCCGGCATCGGGCGGGAGGGCGTCGCAGCGCACCCCGAATTTTCCGAGCACGTCATGACAGAAGCGTGTCGTGGGACCGTAGGCGTTGTCGCAGACCAGAACGTGGTCGCCGGAGCGGACAAAGGCCATGAGGGTCTCGCCGATGGCGCTGATGCCCGACGGGAACACACGGGTCAGGGCCGCCTTTTCCAGGTTCCGCAGGGCGTCTTCCAGGATGCGCTGCTGGGGCAGGCGGTCCGTGCCGTAGGTGATGCCGCCGAATTCCCCCCGGCCGGCAAGGAGAAAGTCGGAGTGGTTGTCGAAAAGCACCGTGGAGCCGCGCTGGATGGGGGGATTCACGGTGCGGGCCTGCGGGACGGTCTGCTGCGGAGGGTGGATCAAACGGGTTGATGGGCGCATGGAGCGGCTCCGGTAACTGCAAGTTCCGTGCGAGGTGAACGTTGCTCACAAGGTTTTGACGCAGTGGTTTTCGTCGTGTACGTACGTGTCAAAATAACGGGACAGGAGGGGAAGCTATGGGTTTTCGACAGCGTGGGCAAGGCCCGATTGGCTGGTTGCCGGTTCTGTGCGGGCTCCTCTTCCTGGTTGCGCTTGCCGGGGGCGGATGCACCCCCAAGCCTGTTGCGCCGGCATCCGCAACCATCATGCAGACCTCCGTCCAGCCCGAGTCCTGTCCGCCTGCGGCCTCCCAGGAAAACGTTCCCGCCCCCTCCCCATACCGTGAAGACGACTTTTCCGTCGTTTTTGATGACCAAGGAAATCTTCTGGACGACATGTCCGTGGATTCGGACATCGACGCCGCTGAATCCGCAAGTGCGCCGGCTCCATGCGAAACCCTCGAAAATGTCGAAGCGGTCCCTTCCGTGAGTGATATCGTCCTGGCGCAGTATGACGACTGGCGCGGCGTCAGGTACCGCTCCGGCGGCACGGACTATCGCGGCGTGGATTGTTCGGGCCTGGTCCAGGCCATTTTCCGTGATGCATTCGAGGTCGATCTTCCGCGGGTTTCCAGCGATCAGGCCCGTCTTGGCGAATCCGTCCCGCGCGGCGACATCCGCCCCGGCGACTTGCTGTATTTCATCGACCGTGGCCGCAAGCATGTCGGCGTGGCCGTCAACGACCAGGAGTTCGTCCACGCCTCGCGGCGCAAGGGCGTGACCCTCTCAAAATTCGACAGCTACTGGTCCAAGCGGCTCATCCGCGTCCGGCGCATTCTGGACGTGAACGAGCAGGACGCGCAGGCCCGAAAGGGCAGCTGACCGTCCTCCTCCAGGACCTGCAAACCCGTCCTTGCGGCGGGTCATGGGAAAACGGGTATGCGCTTGCGTTCGACTCCAGCTCTCTTTCCCTTCACCCGGCCGTTCCTGCTTCTTGCAGCCTGCTTTCTGCTTCTGGCCATCGGCTGCGCGCCCAAGGTCGTAATCCGTCCCGCCCCTTCCCCTGTTCCTCAAACTCCCCAGGAAGCCCCTCCTCCTTCGGTCTCGGACGTCCTTCTGGCCAGCTATGAAGCCTGGAAAGGCGTGCCGCACCGCATCGGCGGCACCGACCGCCGCGGCGTCGACTGTTCCGGGCTCATGCAGATCGTCTTCAGGGAGGCATTCGACCTGGAGCTGCCCCGCACCTCGCGGGCGCAGAGTGTCATGGGGCAGAGCGTGCGGCCGGGGGAGATGCAGCCCGGGGACCTGGTCTATTTCCTCGACAAGGGCGGGGACCACATCGGCGTGGTCGTGGGGCGCGGCCGGTTCCTGCACGCCTCCTCGACCATCGGAGTGACCGTATCGGAGTTTGACGCCTACTGGTGGCCAAGGCTCCGGCGGGTCCAGCGCGTGCTGCCCCCTTCGCTCACCGCGGCGAAGTCCGGTTCCTGAGGAGCCTCGTCACTATCCAGCCGTACATACCCGCATTGATCACCAGAACCGCCGCCGCAAGGGCCAGTTGCACACCGCGGGTCAGCCCTTCGGGATAGATGGCCGCGAGCAGGTAATGCTCCAGGAACGAGCCCCCGTACCCCGCTTCTCCAGCCCGGCGCAAAAGTTCGTTTTCAAGGTCCGTCAGCGGGCAGTACCAGCCCAAAGCCTCCACCAGAAATCCCCATACGGCGGCCGGGATGTGCACCAGCGCGAAGCGCGGCCGCCGCAGCACGGCCAGCGATCCGAAGACGACCAGACAGATGAAGAGCAGGTGGGCAAGGAGAACCGCGTTGGCGGCCAGGAGATGCAGCATGCGGATCCCCCGGAAGCGAAGCGGGGAAAGAGCTGCCTCTTTCCCCGCTGTCGTGGCTAGATTTCGAAGAGCATTTCCAGGTCGGACCTGGTCAGGCTCTTCCAGGCCGACTGGCCCGGGATGATGGAGTCCGCGATGCCTTTCTTGGACTCCTGGAGCTTCAGGATCTTTTCCTCGACCGTGTTCTCGCAGATCATCTTGTAGGCGAAGACCTGGCGCGTCTGGCCGATGCGGTGCGTGCGGTCCGTGGCCTGGTCTTCCACGGCCGGGTTCCACCACGGGTCGTAGTGGATGACGTAGTCGGCCGAGGTCAGGTTGAGGCCGGTGCCGCCGGCCTTGAGCGAGATGAGGAAGATGGGGATCTCGGGCGTGTTGTTGAACTTGTCGACCTGCTCGAAGCGGTCCTTGGAGGTGCCGTCGAGGTAGCAGAAAGGTATCTCGACCATGTGCAGCCAGTTGCGGATGATATGCAGCATCTGCACGAACTGGGAGAAGACGAGCACCTTGTGGCCGTCGTCGATGATGGAGGTCACCAAGTCCTTGAAGGCTTCGAACTTGCCCGAGGAAAGGTTGGCGTTGAAGCCGGGCATGTCGAGCTTCAAGAGGCGCGGGTGGCAGCAGATCTGACGCAGCTTGAGCAAGGCGTCGAGGATGGAGATCTGGCTCTGGCCGATGCCCTTCTCGTCCACGTCCTGCAGGACCTGTTCTTTCAGCTTCTTGGCCAGGGCGGCGTAGAGGTCCCGCTGGTCGTCCAGCAGGGCCGAGTAGTAGATGTTCTCGACCTTGGGCGGCAGGTCCTTGGCCACTTCGTTCTTGGTGCGGCGCAGGATGAAGGGTTTGACGCGCGCCTTGAGGTAGCCCAGGCTGTCGTCGTCGCCGTCCTTGATGGGCTTGACGAAGCCCTTCTGGAAGGAGGCCTGGGAGCCCAGGAAGCCGGGCATGAGGAACTCGAACAGCGACCACAGCTCAAGCAGCGTGTTCTCGATGGGCGTGCCCGACAGGCACAGGCGGAAACGGGCCTGCATCTTGCGCACGCTTCTGGCCGTGATGGTGTTGGGGTTCTTGATGTTCTGGGCCTCGTCCAGGATGATGGCGTTGAACTCGAACTTCATCAGCTCGTCCAGGTCCCGGCGCAGCAGGGCGTAGGTGGTGATGATCAGTTCCGAGGACTCGATCTTCTTGAACAGGTTCTCGCGCCGCGCGCCGTAGATGACCAGGCGCTTCATGTCCGGCACGAATTTCTGCGCCTCGCGCTCCCAGTTGGGCAGGACCGAGGTGGGCACGATGATGAGGTTGGGCCCCTTGTGCCCCTGCTCCTTCATGTACTGCAGGAAGGTCAGGGTCTGGATGGTCTTGCCCAGGCCCATTTCGTCGGCCAGGATGCCGCCGAAGTGGTATTCGCGCAGGAAGTTCAGGTAGCTGACGCCCTGCAGCTGGTAGGGCCGCAGGGTGGCGGACAGGCCCTTGGGCTTTTCGATCTGCTTGATTTCCTGGAAATCGTTGATCTTTTCGCGCAGAGTGTCCCAGAATCCGTCGGACGTGGTCTCGGGGATGTCTTCGAGGATCTTGTCCAGGACCGGGGCCTCGAAATTCTCGAAGCGCTTCTTGGGCGGCTTCTCGGGATCCAGGCCCAGGGCGATGAGTTTGTGGCCGAGCTTTTCCAGCCAGGACTCGGGGAGGCTCGTGTAGGAGCCGTCCTTGAGCTGCACGTAGCGCTTGCCCTGGGTCCAGGCCTTCCAGATCTTGTCGATGGGCACGGAGATGTCGTCGTACTCGACGTTGATCTCCAGGTTGAACCACTTGTCCTCTTCCTGGGTCTCCACGGTGGCGACCACGTTGGGGGGCGTGAGGCGGACCTTGTAGCGGGTCAGGTCCTTCTCGCCGTAGACGCGGTACGCCTCCACCAGTTTGGGGTAGGCGTCCAGCAGGAAGGTGATGGCTTCCTCGGGCTCCAGGAACCACATGGAGCTGCTTCTGGGCTGGAAGTTCATGTCCATGAGGGTGGTCAGCAGGGCTTCCTCTTCCTCCTGGTCGCGGCGGATGAGGAAGGACTTGCCCTCGAACTGGTAGCTGCCGGTCTGCAGGTCCTGGTTGGGGCCGGGCAGGGAAATGTCGCCGTGCTCGGTCTCGTAGATGTTCTGGATTTCGAGCGTCAGGAGGCTGCCTTCCTCGTTGAGGAAGAGCTTGGGGTTGTATGTGGCCGGCACGAAGATGGGCTGCATGCGCTCCAGGAACTCTTCCTGTCCGTGCAGGTCCGAAGCGGGTATCTGGGTCCAGACGCGATCCAGGAATTCGGAGATGTCGGCGTGCGGGATGACAGGCGGCGAGGTGACCAGTTCCTGAATGAGGCTCGGCCGCAGGCCGGTCTGCACGGGGTAGAAGCTGTGCTTGAGGCAGACCCACAGGGGCAGGTGGCCGTAGAAGGAAACGTTCTGGTTGAGGATGGAGAAGGGCACCTTGCCTTCGCGGCCGAGCATGATGTCGAAGATGAGGCCGTCGTCGGTGAATTTCGGGCGCAGCTGCAGGCGCATGGGCGTGCTTTCGATGCGTACGGGCTGCTCCGATTCCTCCCACAGCTGGTAGTACTCGTTTTTGATGGCCCAGAAGAACCAGGTCATGAGGCCGAAGGGAATCTCCACCCGGTGGCCGTAGTAGTCCAGATACTGTCCGATCTGTTCGCAGACTTTGGGCAGTTCCGGGGAGATTTCGCACCAGTCGGGGTTGCGGATGATCTGTTCCAGGGTCACGGGATTCTGGACCGTGGACAGTCCGGACTTGTTCTGGCGGGCGCGGAAGAATTCGATCTGCAGGCGCCCGGGTTCGGTGAAGAAACGGTATATGAAGTAATGATGTCCCGGTTCAGGCTCCAGGGCCGTGGAGAAGAAATAGCGGAAGCTCTGCTTCCATTCTGATTTGATGGGTTGGGGTTCGGCTTCGTGCTTGACGTCCAGCTTGGAGAGCAGTCCCAGGGCCGTGGCCGCCACATGGCGGCAGATGCCCGAGAAGGAATCCTGGCAGTTGCAGTAGGAATGGACGCTGCCATGGTCCAGGTTGATGCCGAGTTCCGAGGCATAGGTCTGGAAGTCGTCACCCTGGATCTGGCCTTCCACATCCCAGGACTCCTCGTCCCGGCGGATGTCGATTTTCTGAATCCCGCCGTCGGCGATGAGATATTGGGCCCCGTCGCGGATGTGCTCGGGGATGTTGTCTGACAAAAAGTTGTGCAGGATGTGCTGAACGCGTGCTTCGACAGAATTAGGCATTTTGAGGGTTTATCTCCGTAAAACCGCAGTGGCGGTGGAATGGTCCGTGTCCGTGCCGGAGCGGCGGCAATCGAGGCAGCCGGAGAAGGCACGGCACAATTGATCCATCTAATCAAATCAGAATTCTTTATCAAGAGCCGGAAGAACTATGGACGCATCTTTTTGGAAATTTTCGATAAAATACATAATATATTGATTATGTTCGCTTGAAAGATAGGGGGTTGGCCCTATGTTCGGGGAGCAATGTATGACATTTTTTCCGCGCAGCAGGCAGGCGGCGGAAACGAAAGAGAAGTTGACTTTTTGATGGCCGAAGGCCAATTTCAGGCTGGAAGCGACTCCATCTCCCCGGCCCTAAAGGACAAAACATGATTCGTATCACCGACATTCTGGACCAGGCGTCCACGTACCTTCCCCCAACGGATGTGGCGCTCATCCAGAAAGCCTATGTTTTTTCCGCAGCGGCCCATGCCGGGCAGATTCGGCTCTCGGGCGAGCCATACCTTTCCCACCCGCTTGAGGTCAGCAATATCCTGGTGGATCTGCGCCTGGACGCAGCAACCATCGTGGCCGGCCTGCTGCACGACACCGTGGAGGACACCGACGCCTCCGTGCCGCAGATCGCGGAGCAGTTCGGCCCTGAGGTCGGCGCCATCGTCGAGGGCGTGACCAAGATCAGCAAGATGAACTTCGAGTCCAAGGAGCAGGCCCAGGCCGAGAACATCCGCAAGATGATCCTGGCCATGGCCGACGACATCCGGGTCATCCTGGTCAAGCTCGCCGACCGCCTGCACAACATCTCCACCCTGGAGTTCCAGAAGGAGTACAAGCAGCGCGCCATCGCCCAGGAGACGCTGGGCATCTACGCCCCCCTGGCCAACCGTCTGGGCCTCTACCGCATCAAGGTCCAGCTCGAGAACTACGGCCTCCAGTACCTCAAGCCCGACGTCTATGCCCAGATCTCCGAAGGCATCAACCGCTATCAGGATCAGGGGCAGGCCTACATCGACAAGGTCTGCGGCATGATCCAGGACGTCCTGGAGCAGAACGACATCAAGGGCCGCGTCAAGGGCCGCATCAAGCACGTCTATTCCATCTACCACAAGATGAAGCAGCGCGGCCTGACCCTGGATCAGATCTTCGACATGATCGCCTTCCGCGTGGTCGTGAACAACCTGCGCGAGTGCTACACGGTGCTGGGCCTGGTGCACTCGCTGTGGAAGCCGGTGCCGGGCAAGTTCAAGGATTACATCTCGATGCCCAAGGCCAACATGTACCAGAGCCTGCACTCCACGGTCATCGGTCCCGAGGGCGAGCGCATCGAGATTCAGATCCGCACCGAGGAAATGCACCAGTTGGCCGAAAACGGCGTTGCCGCCCACTGGTCCTACAAGGAGCGCGGCAGCAAGAAGGCCCAGGACGCCGAACGTTTCAGCTGGCTGAGGCAGATTCTGGACTGGCAGGGGGACCTCAAGGATTCCCGCGATTTCATGTCTACCCTGAGCCTCGACCTCTTCCAGGACGAAGTCTACGTGTTCACCCCCAGGGGACAGGTCAAGGAACTGCCCGAAGGCGCGACCCCCGTGGATTTCGCCTACACGATCCACACGGAGGTGGGCAATCACTGCGCCGGGGCCAAGGTCAACGGACGCATCGTGCCTCTGAACACGCCGCTCAAAAACGGCGATACGATCGAGATCATCACCGACGCCTCCCGCAGCCCGAGCCGGGACTGGCTGCAGTTCGTCAAGTCCGGCAAGGCCCGTTCGCGCATCAAGCACTGGATCGGCACCGAGGAACGGGCCCGCAGCCTGGCCCTGGCCAAGGAGCTTCTGGAGAAGGAAGGCCGGCGCATGGGCATCAACGTGGGCAAGGCCATCAAGAGCGGCGAGTTCGACCCGGTGGTCAAGGAATTCTCCTTCCGGCACATCGACGACCTGTTCTCGGCCGTGGGGCACGGCCGCATCACGGCCCGCCAGGTGCTCAGGAAGCTCTTGCCCAAGGAGGAGCAGAAGCCCGAGGAACGCAAGGCGGACAAGGCCGGCCAGGCCCAGCCCAAGCCCAAGGATTCCTCCGACGCCATCAGCATCAAGGGTGTGGACGGGGTCCTCATCCGCTACGCCCAGTGCTGCAATCCCCTGCCCGGGGATCCCATCATCGGCTACATCAGCCGCGGGCTCGGCGTGACCGTGCACACCCAGGACTGCCCCAACGTGGCCAACATGGAGGTTGAGCGCCTGCTGGACGTGAGCTGGGGCGGGGAAGAGGAATCCAAGGTCCTGCCGGCGCGCATCAAGGTGGTCTGCAAGAACCAGCGCGGCGTGCTGGGCATGGTCAGCGGCCTCCTGGCCAAGGAAGGGATCAATATCGACTCCGGGCAGTTCAACTCGGGTGTGGACGGCATGTCGGAGCTCGATTTCGTCATCGAGGTCAAGACGACTTCGCAACTTTATGGAATTATTGAAAAAATCAGAAAGCTTGAGGCCGTGCAAGAGGTGACTCGCTCCTCGGCGGGATAGGGGGCGATGGCGGCGCCGGCCCCTGGCGCCACGAACGAGAAAAGGGATTCAGGCCTGCGGCCCGAATCCCTTTTTGACGTGGTGCGGAGAGGAGGGGCCGGCTTGCGCGGATGGTTCAAAGGCATGGAGGCCTGCGCAGGCGTCCATGCCTTTCTGTCCATGGCGGCCGGGCCCGGGTAGCGGTCAGCCGACGCTGACCAGTTCGATCTCGAAGGTCAGGGCGAAGCCGGCCAGCGGATGGTTGGCGTCAAGGGTGACATCGGTGTCATCCATTTCCACGATGAGTGCCGGAATCTCGTTGCCGTCGGGGGAACGCAGGACGAGCTGCTCTCCGACGGCAGGCTTGATTTCGGCCGGGAAGGACGTCTTGGGGATGCTGATGACCATTTCCTCGTTGTGAGGGCCGTACGCCTCCTCTTCGGGAATGGTCACGGTCACCGTCTGGCCGGGCTCCATGCCGGCGATGGCCTGTTCGAACCCGGGGATGACCATGCCCTGGCCGAGGATGACCTCGAGGGGTTCGCGCCCGCGGGAAGAGTCGAACTGGGTGCCGTCGTCCAAAGAGCCTGTGTAGTGAACCAGAACCCTGGTTCCTGCTGTGAGTGCCATGCTGTTTCCTTCTGCAAGAGGGGCTAGAGGTTGTTTGCGCCGTTATCAGGCGCGTTCGAGATCCTTCAGCCAGACTTCCAGCGTGTTGGGCTGGCCCGGCTGATGGTCGTCGGGGTAGAGGAGGGCGGACATGTAGAAGACGCTGCCGATGTCCAGGCTGCGTCTGGCGCTCTGGGAGAACATGTCCAGCCGGTGTTCGATCATGGGGCGCCGTTCCGGGCTCACGGCCTCCAGATAGGGGGCCGCGTCGGCCGAAAGGGCCGCCAGAAGCTCGGCCTTGCCGCGCATGCCCTCGCGGTACCCGGCATCGTCGCCCTTGTTGTGCAGCCGGTCCAGGGCGGCTTCTTCCAGTTCCTTGACGCGGCGGATGCGGTCACGAAGAAAATTGAGAAATTCGGTCATGAGAGCCTCCTGTGTCCTGCAGGCAGGGTTCGAGTCGGGTGTCCAGGGGGAAGATGATCCCCTCGCCGCGTGTCGTGTAGTAGGAGCGCTGCTTGCGCTGGAACCTGCGGACCTGTCCCAGGTTCGAGCTGCCGATGGGGTCGCATTCCAGCACAGCCGAGCGTTGGGGGTTGCGGAGCAGGTCCACGACCAGGTCCCGTGCGTAATCGATGGCCTCGGCGATGAACGCCTCCTTGCGGGCGAAGGGCAGAAGGCCCCGGAAGGCCCGGAGAGAACGTTTGTAGGACCGTTCTTCCACCAGTTGCAGGCTCTGCCGGAAGATGCGCTTCTTGATGGTGAAGGGCAACCTCTTCTGACCCACGGTCTGCACCAGGGATGCGTCGGCTTCGGGATGGGGGATGCGGAAGATGCGCGAGGCCTGCCTGCGCGGAAGGTCGACCTGCAGGTCGGCCAGCATCTCTACGTAGGTGTGTGCGAACTTGCCCCTGCCGGCGGAAAAGCCGAGCATGTTGGGGACCAGATAGTTGTGGGCGATGACGTCGGCAGCCAGGTGTGCAAGGTATCCGTAGGCATAGGCCAGGGTTGCCGGGCTGTCGGCCTGCCGCAGCAGGGCGCGCCCCGTGTCCCAGTTGTGGGAGTGGGAGGGCGTGAATTTGGAGCCCTTGCCGATGAAAATGTCGGCCGAGAGGCAGCCGTAGAGGAACTGTTCGGGGTGGGCGGCCAGGACTTCCGCCACGGCCGGGGCGAAAAGGGAGAGATGGGTCAGGACATGGTTGCCGATGGCCATATGCACCCCCGGCCCCCAGGCCAGTGCGTCCGAGGGGCAGATGAGCAGTATGATGAAGGCGAAAAGCAGGGCCATGTCCCGATCCGTTCAGTTTTTTTCCCGCGTGGCGTGGAAGGTGATGTCCGGCCACTGCTCCATGATGTATTCGAGCCTCCATGCGCTGTCCACGAGCAGGGCGATGTTGCCTTCGGAATCCGTGGCCAGGGACGAATACAGGTCCTTCTGGAAGCGGTCGAGCAGGGCCTTGTCGTCGCAATGGACCCAGCGTGCGGCCGACAGGTTGACCGGCGCATAAATGGCGTCGACTGAATACTCATCTTTAAGACGTGAAATGATGACGTCAAACTGGAGCACGCCCACGGCGCCCAGGATGTAGTCGTTGCCGAGCATGGGGCGGAAGACCTGCACGGCGCCCTCCTCGGCCAGCTGCTGCAGGCCCTTCTGGAGTTGCTTGGTCTTCAGCGGGCTCTTCAGGATGACCTTGCGGAAATGCTCGGGCGCAAAGCTCGGGATGCCCGTGAATTTGAGCTCCTCTTTGATGGAAAAGGTGTCGCCGATGCGGATGGTCCCGTGGTTGTGCAGGCCGATGATGTCTCCGGCGTAGGCCTCCTCCACGCCCGTCCGGTCCTGGGCCATGAAGATGGTGGCGTTGGCGATCTGCACGTCCTTGCCGATGCGGTGATGGCGGATCTTCATGCCCTTGGAGTACTTGCCCGAGCAGATGCGCAGGAACGCGATGCGGTCGCGGTGGGCCTTGTCCATGTTCGCCTGGATCTTGAAGACCACGCCCGAGAAGTCCTCCTCGAAGGGCGAGACCTCGCGGGACACGGCCTGGCGCGGCCTGGGGCAGGGCGCGAGTTCCACGAACGTGTCGAGCATCTCCTGCACGCCGAAGTTGTTGATGGCGCTGCCGAAGAAGACCGGGGTCTGGGTTCCGGCCAGGTAGCGCTCCACGGAAAAGGGGTTGCCCGCGCCCTCGAGCAGTTCCAGGTCGCGTCTCAGGTCCTGGGCCTGCAGGCCGAGCAGCTCGTCGAGCTTGGGATCGTTGACGTCGTTTATGACCACGCCCTGTTGGATGCGGCCGCCGTGGGTGGCCGAGAAGAGGTGGATCTGCTTCTTGTATATGGAATAGGTGCCCTTGAAGCCCTTGCCCATGCCGATGGGCCAGCTCAGGGGGGCGCATTCGATGCCCAGGTGGTCCTCGATGTCGGCCAGCACGTCCAGCGGCTCCAGGCCGTCCCGGTCGAGCTTGTTGATGAAGGTCATGATGGGCGTGTTGCGCATGCGGCAGACGTCCATGAGCTTCCTGGTCTGGGCCTCGACGCCCTTGGCGCTGTCGATGACCAGCAGGGCCGAGTCCACGGCGGTCAGAACGCGGTAGGTGTCTTCGGAGAAGTCTTCATGGCCCGGCGTGTCCAGCAGGTTGACGTCGTACCCGCCGTATTCGAACTTCATGACCGAGGTGGTCACGGAGATGCCGCGTTCCTGCTCCATCTTCATCCAGTCCGAGGTGGCATGGCGGGACGCCTTGCGCGACTTGACCGTGCCGGCCATGTTGATGGCCCCGCCGAAAAGCAGCAGCTTCTCCGTCAGGGTCGTCTTGCCCGCGTCCGGGTGGCTGATGATGCCGAAGGTCCGGCGTTTCTCGACGTTGAGGCGTATTTCCTTCTCCAGTGCGTTCATGAATGTCTCCGCTTGCAAAATGGCCCCGGGCATGGGGCAAGGAGGCAGTAGGCATGTTCCTGAGAACAGTCAAGGAAGGCCGGGTCGAAGCAATTTGTGAAAAAATTCCCCACTCCCTTGACCCCGCTCCCTGCTCTGCTATGCTGAACCAAAATACTTTCCTTTCATTCAACCAGTTATGGAGGTGTTCCATGCAGTATTCCGAACGAGACCTGCCTGTTCGTTTGCACGACGGGGAAATGCTTGTGCTCGATGATGGAAACGAGGTGCGGTGGGAGAGCAACGGCGAAGCCAAGGCCGTCTTCGTGGGGAGCGGTTTCGATGCGACCATGGAGCTTTTTCCCGGGCAGGAGGAGGCGCTGAGCATCGGCGGGAAGAATTTCGTGCTGACCGCATTTTTCGAGGACGCGCTGGAAGTCAAAAAAGGGTGATGGCATAGTTGCTGACACGCAGCTGCCAGTGGCTCCTGAAAGTCTCGGCCCTGGCCTCAAGACGTTCGTGGAACGGGGCGGAGGTTTGAGCCGGCGCTTCGTACTCAAGAAAATCTGAGAGCGGGAATCCATGCCCGAATCCCCCGCACGGAGAAAACCGTGTGGGGGATTCGTCTTTTTCGCGCCTTCACTCCGGGGCGCGGGTGATGTAGAAGCGGCACAGAGGACGGGGAACCGCCCTGTCCGTGGAGGAAACATGATCAATGCGGAAAAATTGCTGGGGGGCCTGCTCGGCGGGGCGGGTTCCCTCGGCGGCCTCGGGAAACTGGGTGGCATCGGCGATCTGGGAAGGGGGTCAATGCCCGGCAAGGTGGCCGTGGGCATGGGCCTGCTGGGTGTGGCCATGGCCGCGTTCGAGCATTTCGCGGAGCAGAAAGGGCCTGGTGGCCAGCCTGCCGCAGGCCCGGCGGGATATCCCCCGCCTGCGCCTGGAAGCCTTTCCGGCCGGACCCCGCCCCCGCCGCCCGGGAGCATGCCGCCGCCCCCGCCGACAACGGTCGCGCCGTCCGGGCCGCCCGTGCCTCCGCCTGCGACCCAGGCGGATCCCGTCCTGCTGATCCGGGCCATGATCGCGGCTGCCAACGCCGACGGCGTGCTCGACGACACGGAGCGCATGCGCATCCTGGGCCAGCTTGAAGGCTTGGGGCTGACCGAGGAGGAGAAGGATTTCCTGTGCGCCGAGTTCGACGCGCCCAGGTCCCTGGAGGAGATTGCCGTCGAGGTGCCCGGTCCGGCCGTGGCCGCGCAGGTTTACACGGTCTCCCTCCTGGCCATCGATGTGGACACCCCGGAAGAGCGCGAATACCTGGAGGCCCTGCGCACGGCCCTGAACCTTACGGACGAGCAGGCCCGGTCCATCGCCCGCCGGTTGGGGCGCGGCTGAGTCCGCGGCGGTTCCGGCAAACTTTTTTTGAGGAGAGCGTATGTCGCAGTGGTATCTGAGTTTTGACGGACAGCAGGAAGGGCCTTTCGACCTGGCCCAGGCCCAGGCTCGGGCGCGCATGAACCCGGCGGGATTCGCCTGGCGCGAGGGGTTCGCGCAGTGGGTGCCCATTTCCCAGATCGCGGAGCTGTCTCCTTCCGCGTCTCCGGTGATGGCCCCGCCGGCGCCCGCCCGTCGGGGGACGGACGAGATCGATTTCAGGATCGTGGGGCACGAGATGCAGTTTGTGGAGGTGGAGCTCGATCCGGGCGAGAGCGCCGTGGCCGAGGCCGGCGCCATGATGTACAAGGACGCCTCCGTCCACATGGAGGCCGTCTTCGGCGACGGCTCGGGCTCGGCCGGGGACTCCTTCATGGACAAGCTGCTGGGCGCGGGCAAGCGCATCATAACCGGCGAGAGCCTGTTCATGACGATCTTCACCCATACGGGGCAGGGCAAGGCGCATGTGGCCTTCGGAGCCCCTTATCCCGGCAACATCATTCCCCTTTCCCTGACCTCGGTGAACGGGACCCTCATCTGCCAGAAAGACTGCTTCCTGTGCGCGGCCAAGGGCGTGTCCATCGGCATCTATTTTCAGCGCAAGATCCTGACGGGCCTCTTTGGCGGCGAGGGCTTCATCATGCAGAAACTGGACGGCGACGGGCAGGTCTTTCTGCATGCGGGCGGGACCGTGGTGGAACGGGAGCTGAAGGCCGGCGAGACGTTGCACGTGGACACGGGGTGCCTGGTGGCCATGGAGCAGACCGTCGAATTCGACATTCAGCAGGCCGGCAACATCAAGACCGCGCTGTTCGGCGGCGAGGGTCTCTTTTTCGCCCGCGTCCAGGGGCCGGGACGGGTGTGGCTGCAGTCCCTGCCGTTCTCCAGGCTGGCCGGACGCATGCTGCAGTCGGCGCCGGGCATGGGCGGTTCCAAGGACGAAGGGTCGGTGCTGGGGCCGCTGGGAACGCTGCTGGGCGGGCGCTGACCGTCCTTTCCACAGGGTGGGGTCGACGGCCGGGGAGGAGGCTCCCCGGCCTTTTTCGTCCGAGGGGGGCTCTTGCCGGGTGGTGGGGCTTGGCGTAGAAGCGCGCCAGAACACCAGGAGGTTGCCGCATGAAGTGGTTCACATATTTCCTCATGACCCTGACCGTGCTTTCCGCAGCTGGCGCCGGAGCGGCCGAGACCCCGGCCGCGGCCCTGGCGGGCATCCAGAAGGCCATCGACGCCAACGACCAGACCACCCTGGAAAAATACGTCGATCTGCGCGGCATCATCTCGCGCGGGGTGGACCAGTTCGTCGCGGACTACGCGGCGCATCCCCCAGGGGGCGAGGGCGACCCCATGCTCGACATGCTGGCCGGCGGGCTGGCTGCCGAGTCCGGGGTTGCCGCCGACCAGTCCATGAAGCTCATGCTCGTCGAGGAGACACGCAAGTTCGTCATCCGCGGCGTCGCTTCCGGGGATTTTTCGGGCCGCCCTTCCCAGCGGCAGGATTTGCCCGAGGGGGGCATCTTCTCGGTCCTCTTCGCCGATGCATCGACGGCCCGCAAGGAACTGCGCGACGTGCGCGTCCAATCGGTCAAGGGGGACAGGGCGACGGCCACGGCCCGGGTGTTCGACCACGGCAGCAAGCGCGGGTATCCGGTGCAGCTCGCCCTCGGGCGCAAGCCCCAGGGGTATTGGCAGGTGACGGACGTGACCAACATGACGGAACTCATCCGCATCGTGCGCAAGGAAGCTGAAGCGAGGTAGCCTTGCCGTCTTCCGCGTTTCGCCTGCATCCGCAATGAAGCCCCGCCCGCCGGGGCTTCATGCGTTGTGCCGCCCGGTCCGCGGCGCTGCGCCTTCAGGCCCTGGCCAGCTGTCCGAGCCTGCGGACTGCCCGTTGCAGCGCCCCGTCCATGATCAATCCGCAATTCAGGCGCACGAAGCGCTCGAACCTGTCCGTCACCCCGAAGAGCATGCCCGGAGAGATGCCGATGCCCTCGGCCGCGGCCCGGTGAAAGAGGGTGACGCCCGTGGCCGCGTCCGCGGGCAGTTCCACCCAGAGCATGAAGCCGCCCCCCGGCCGGGTGGCCCTGGTGCCGGCCGGGAAGTGCCGCGCCACGGCGTCCCGCATGGCCTCGACCTGCTCCCTGAGCGTGCGGTTCAGGCGGGTCAGGTGGCGTTCGTAGAGCCCTTTTTCCAGATATTCGGCCACGGCCAGTTCCGTCGGGGTCACGCCGGCCAGGGTGGTCATGGCCTTGAGCTCCAGGATGGCGTGGCCCAGGCCCGCTGCGGGCAGGACGTAGCCCGTGCGGTAGCCCGGCGCCATGGATTTGGAAAAGGAGGAGACCAGGGTGACGCGCCCTTCCTGGTCGAAGGCCTTGCACGCCGGCGGGCGCGGGCCCTGGAAGGTGATGTCGCCGTACACGTCGTCCTCGACGAGGGGGACGCCGCGGCTGCCCAGCAGTTCGACGAGGTCCCGCTTGGCGTCGTCGGGCATGAGGCTCGCGTCGGGGTTGTTCCAGGTCGGGGAGAGGATGCAGGCCGCGATGCGGAAGCGGTCCAGGGCCTGGGCCACGTCCGCCAGGTCGATGCCGCGGTCGGGGTGGGAGGGTATCTCCACCACGCGCAGCCCAAGGACCTCGATCATCTGCAGGAAGAAGTGGTAGGTCGGCACGGCGATGAGGACCGTGTCGCCCGGACGGGTCAGGGCGCGCAGGCTCAGGGCCAGGCCTTCGGTGGCGCCGCAGGTGGTGATGATCTCTTCGGGCGCGGCACTGACTCCCGCCAGGGCCAGCCGCCGGGCGATCTGTCGGCGCAGTTCCTGGCAGCCCTCCACCGGGCCGTAGTCGGCGCCGCGCACGGACTGCCGCCGTGCGCAGGAACCCAGCGTCCGCGCCAGTTCGGCGGCCGGGAGCAGGCGGCCGTCCACATGGGCCAGGCCCAGGGGCAGGATGTCGCTGCGTCCCATGGATGCCATGACCCTGCGGACCAGTTCGCCCCGCTGCACGCTGCGCGCCACGGGCGGTTCGCCCGGCGCCATGCCGGCCCGCGGCAGCAGCGCAGGCCGGCGGCGCACGAAATAACCCGACCGCGGCCGGGCTTCCAGGACGCCGCGCTGCTCCAGGACCGCGTAGGCCTGGCTGACGGTGGTCAGGGACATGCCCATGGACTGCGCCGTCTCGCGCAGGGAGGGGGCCCTGCTTCCCGGCGGCAGGGTTCCCGATTCCACCATCGCCATGAGGCGCCGTTCCACCGCCCTGTATCGAAGTCCGTCCGCCGCGCCTCTGTATCCGCCCATGCCACCCTCGTCTGTCATGATTGAATATGTAAAAACTGTATCTGTTATCATGACAGATTGAGGGGCAATGTCCAGGCCTGTCGCAACGTCAATCCCGGGCATGGCCCGGCCATTCCCACGGAGTTTCCATGCAGCAGCACATGTCCGGCCGCCACATCCTGCTGGCCCTGGCCGTCGTCCTGGTCTGGGCCCTCAATTTCCTGGTCATCCGCATCGGGCTCCAGGACCTGCCGCCCCTTTTTTTCGCGGGGCTGCGCTTCACCATCACGGCGCTGCCGGCCGTGTTCCTCTTCGGCCGGCAGGGCATGCCCTGGCGGCTCATCCTGGGGGCCGGGTCATGCATCGGGGTGGGGTATTTTTCCCTGTTGTTCGTGGGGATGAAGCTTGGCATGCCCCCCGGGTTCGCTGCGCTCGTCTCCCAGGGCCAGGTGGTGTTCACGGTCCTGTTCGCCATGACGCTCCTGGGCGAGACGCCTTCCGCCTTGCAGGCGGCCGGCATGGCCGTGGCCCTGGCCGGGCTGGGACTGGCCGGCATGGAGCGCATGGGCGCCATCGATGCGGCCGGGCTCGGGCTCGTGGTCATGGCCGCGCTCTTCTGGGGGCTCGGCAATGTGATCATCAAGCGTCTCGGCCGGGGCCTGCAGGTGGACGGCTTTCGGCTGGTGCTGTGGATGTCGCTGGTGCCGCCCGTCCCCAATTTCCTGCTTTCCTTCTGGCTGGAGGACGGGCAGTGGGCGCAGTTGGCCGGGCTGAGCGGGAGCGGGGTATTCGCCCTGGCCTACACGGCCTTCGGTTCGACGCTCTTCGGGTGGGGCGCGTGGGCCTGGCTCCTGCGGCGTTACAGCGCCCCGCAGGTGGCGCCGTTTTCGCTCCTGGTGCCTGTGGTGGCGCTGGTCATGTCCGCAACCTGGATGGGGGAGGAGGTCACCGTGCGCCTTGCCCTGGCCTCGGCCCTGCTGCTCGGGGGCGTGGCCGTGACCGTGTGTGAGCCGTGGATCGCCCGCTGGCGCGAGGCGGCGGTGAAGCCGGCCGAAGCCGTACGGCGCTGAGTCAGGCCTCTTGCAGGCCGCCGACGGCGGGGCGCCGCAGGTCCCCGAGCTTGATGGCCGCGACCCCGCACAGGAGCAGGGCGCTGCCCAGAAGCTGGACCGGAGTCAGCACCTCGCCGAGGATGAGGAAGGCGAAGACGGCGGTGAAGGCCGGTTCCAGCGAGACGATGAGGTTGGCGATGCTCGCGTCAAGCAACGTCAGGCTCACGTTGTAGAAGCCGTAGCCCCCCACCGTGGGGATGGCTCCGAGCAGGATCATCACGATCCAGCCGTCCAGGCGGTCGCCCAGCCAGAGCATGTCCGCCGCCCGGACGGCGGAGCCGGGGACGCTTCCGCCGGTCAGGTTGACCAGCAGGAGGAAAAAGGCCGCAAAGCTGAAAATGTAGAGGAGGGTGGTCCACGGCGATATGCCGCGTTCGGAGGTGACCCGCCCCATGAGGCTGTAGGCCGTGTAGCACAGCCCCGTCAGCAGTCCCGCCGTCACGCCCGGGAAATTGGCCTGCCAGCTGACGGCGTTCAGGGCGCCGGAGATGAGGGCGCACCCGCCAAGGCACAGCCCGATGGCCGCGACCTTGAGCCAGCCGAGGCTCTCCCCCAAAAATTTCCAGCCCAGGATGGCGGTGTAGGCCACGGAGCAGTAGACCATGACCGTGGCTACGGCCGCGCCGTTCCTGGCCACCGAGATGGTCCAGAGCCCGTTGAAGCCGGCCAGCATGAGACCGAACAGGGCCAGGAAGGGGAGGTGGCGCCGGTCCACGTGGAGCAGACGGCGGTTGAAGAGGAGCATGCAGGGCACAAGGGTTGCGACCACGATGATGTTGCGCCAGCAGGCCAGAACCAGGGGCGGCATGTCGAAGTTCGTGACCAGGTGGCGGATGAAAATGGAGGTCGTGGACAGAAAGACGGCGCTGATGAGCGCCACGCTGTAGCCTTGGGCGGAACGGGACATGGTTTCTCCTTCTTGTGCTGGCCTGGAAGGTGGTCTAGGGGAGAATTGGCCCCTCATGAAGGGGCAATATTCCAGAAAAAGAACCAGTCCAATTTTTTGCGGAGCACGCCATGCGCCTGGCCCTTGACCCCGAATCACGGCAGCCGCTCTACACCCAGATCAGCGGCCACTTCCGCGACAGCATCCTGACCGACAACCTGCGTCCCGGGGTGCGCCTGCCGGCGGTGCGCACCTTGGCCGCGAGCCTGGGTGTGAACCGGGCCACGGTGGAAAGCGCCTACGCCGAACTCGTGGCCGAGGGATTGGTCACTTCCCGGCAGGGCAGCGGCTTCTACGTGTTGCCTCACGCCCCGGGCGAGCCGGCCAGGGCGCGGCGTTCGGGGGATTGGCCCGCGTGGCAGGAACGCCTCCGCTACGGCGGGTACGAGGCCATGAGCGCCTATCTGCCCGAAGTCAGCCGCCAGACCGATTGGATCGCCCTGGATGGCGGGGCCTGCGATCCCAGGCTTTTCCCCATGGACGAGTTCCGCAGGATGCTCTCCCAGGTCATGCGCCGGGACGGGGTGTCCGCCGTGGAGTACGGGGAGATCGCCGGATACCGGCCCCTTCGCGCCACCCTGGCCCAGGTGCTGGCCACCCAGGGCATCCAGACGGGCGCGGACAACATCCTGATCACGGCCGGCTCGCAGCAGGCCCTGTCGCTGATCACGGGGCTCATCCTGTCGCCCGGCGACGCCGTCGTGGTCGAAGGGCCGACCTACGCCGGGGCCCTGGACGTGTTCCGCGCACGGGGGCTGCGCATCCTGACCGTCGGCGTGGACGAGGACGGCATGGACATGGCGGAGCTGGAAGCGGTCCTTTCCAGCCATCGGCCGGGCCTCATCTACACCATCCCCAATTTCCACAACCCCACGGGCGCCTGCCTGGACGGGCAGCGCCGCAGGCAGCTCATCAGCCTGGCCGGGCGTTTCGACGTGCCCATCCTCGAGGACGATTATGTCGGGGACATCCGCTACGAAGGCAAGGCCCAGCCCACCCTCAAGTCCCTCGATCCAGACGGCCGCGTCATCTACATGAGCACCTTTTCCAAGATGCTCATCCCGGGCCTGCGCGTGGGCTTCGTGGTGGCCGACGGCCCGGTGTACGACCACCTGCTGCGCTCCAAGCGCTGCCACGACCTGGCCACCTGCAACCTCATCCAGCGCGCCCTGCGCGACTATGTGTCCGTGGGCCGCTACCACGCCCATCTGCAGCGCTCCTGCACCCTCTACCGCCGGCGCCGGGACGCCATGCTGGCCGCCCTGGAGCGGCACATGCCGGACGGCGCGACCTGGACGCGGCCCAAAGGGGGGCTCTTCGTCTGGGCCCGCCTGCCGCATGGGACGAAGGCTTCGGAACTGCTGCCGAGGGCGTGCGGGGAGGGAATGGTCTTCGCTCCGGGAGGGAATTTCTACATCGACCCGGCAAAAGGGGATGACAGCATGCGGCTCAATTTCGCCTCGAATACCGAGGACGTCATCATCGAGGGAATCAAACGGCTGGGCCGGGCCATGCGGCGGTAGCCCCGAAGTGACCAGGAATTGCTTGACCTGAGAGCATATCGGGCCAATCTGGCTCCAACGACCCGGTTCCTGAAACCAAAGAAAGGAGGCGCATCATGCCTGAAAATCCATCGGTCGAGGCCTGCTCCATCTGCGGCAGGCCGCATGACACCCAGGATCTGGTGCCCATATCGGCCCTGCGGCCGTCGCTGCAGAGTTTCATTCTCTCCCATCATCCCTCTCTCGACGATGAAAACCGCATTTGCGCCGAAGAGTTGAACCGGTATCGAGACCGCTTTGTGGCTGAAATGCTGGAGGAGGAGAAGGGCGAGCTGAGCAAGCTGGAGGAAGACGTGCTGCGGAGCCTGCGCGAACAGGAACTGCTCTCGTCCAACATCAACGAGGAATATTCCGAATCCCTGACCCTGGGCGAGCGGCTGTCGGACAGGCTGGCCTCGTTCGGCGGCAGCTGGAGGTTCATCCTCTTTTTTTCGGGGGTGCTCATTGTCTGGATCTGCTGGAACGCCTACCGCGCGGGCTCGGGCTTCGACCCGTATCCCTTCATCCTGCTCAATCTTGTTCTCTCGTGCCTGGCGGCGCTGCAGGCTCCGGTCATCATGATGAGCCAGAACCGGCAGGAGGCCAAGGACCGGCTGCGTTCCCAGAACGACTATCAGGTCAATCTCAAGGCGGAACTCGAGATCAAGCATCTCAATGAAAAGATGGACCATCTTCTCACGCGCCAGTGGCAGCGGCTGCTCGAGATCCAGGATCTGCAGATTCAGTTGATCAAGGATTTGCGGGGACGGGCCGGCAACGGTCCTGCAGGTCCGGAGAATTCCGGGGGCGCTGAATGATTCTTCCCCCCGTTGCCGAGCTCCTGTCCACGTACGGCTACGCGCTGCTGCTCGCGGGCACGTTTCTCGAGGGCGAGACCGTGTTGATCGTGGCCGGGTTCCTGGCGCACAGGGGGTACATGGATATTCGGCTGGTCATGGCCTGCGCCTTCCTCGGCAGCACGGCCGGCGATCAGCTCTTTTTCTTTCTCGGCCGCCGCCACGGGCAGCCGTGGCTCGGCAGGCATGAAGGATGGCGGGAGCGCGTTGAACGGGTCGACCGGCTCATGGAGCGTTTCGGATGGCTTGTTCTGCTGGGTTTCCGCTTTGCGTACGGCATGCGCACCGTCACCCCCTTCGCCCTGGGGCTGAGCGCGCTGCCCTTCAGGACGTTTGCGGCGTTCAATGTCTGTGGGGCCCTGATCTGGGCGGCCGTCGTGGGGGGTGCGGGATATGCGTTCGGGTCCACCTTGGAGCTCTTCATGGACCGTCTGGCCCATTACGAACACATAGTGGCCGCGGGGATCCTCGCGGCGGGCTTCGCCGTCTGGATTGTGCGGCACTGGAGGAAAAGGCGTTAGGGGAGGGGATCGGTCCCTCCGGCAGGGTTCAGCCCTGCCGTCCCTTGGCGATGCCCACGATGCGTTTCATCTGGCGGCACAGGCCCATGAGCAGGTTGTATTCGTTCACGCGCGGATTGACCCGGTTGAAGAAGCGCTTCATGGGCAGCATGAAGTAGTCGGGGTTGTCGGGCTTGAGAAAGTCGATCTCGATCAGGGTTTCGCGCAGCTGGTTGAAGAGGAGTTCCCGCTCTTCGCTGGTGATGTAGCGTTCCTTGGGGTACCCGGCCACCTTGAAGGGCCTGGTCAGGGATTTCTTGAAGCACTCGTAGAGCACGACCATGACCGCCTGACTCAGGTTGAGGGAGGTCAGGTTGTCGGTGGTGGGGATGGTCAGGAGCTGGTTGCAGAGGTCCGTCTCCTCGTTGGTCAGGCCCTTGTCCTCGGGGCCGAAGACGATGGCCACGCTGCCGCCGGAGTTGCGTTGTTCGACGATGCGCGGGGCCGCCTCCTCGGGGGTCTGGATGGCCTTGCGCCACCCGCCCGTGCGGGCCGTGGTCCCATAAGTGAAGGAGTAGGGCGCCAGGGCCTCGGCCAGGGACGGGTGGATGCGAATGTTGTCCAGCAGGTGCGCCGCGTGGTGCGTGGCCAGGGGCAGGGCCTTGTCGTAGTCCCAGTTCCACGGTTCCACGAGCACGATCTGCCCGCAGCCCATGTTCAGGCAGGCCCGGGCCACGGAACCGATGTTCTCGGGGTACTTGGGCCTGAAGAGGATGACGTCGATGTTTTCGAGCATGGCCCGGCCTAGACGTTGAACAGGAAATGCACCACGTCGCCGTCCTTGAGGACGTATTCCTTGCCTTCCACCCGCAGCACCCCGGCCGCGCGGCATTTGGCCTCGGTGCCGTATTTGACGTAGTCGTCGTAGGCGATGACCTCGGCCCGGATGAAACCGCGCTCGAAATCAGTGTGGATCACGCCGGCGCCCTGGGGGGCCTTGCAGCCCTGGCGGATGGTCCAGGCTCTGACTTCCTTGGGGCCGGCCGTGAAGTAGGAGCACAGGCCGAGCATCTCATAGCCCGTGCGGATGACCATATCCAGCCCCGACTCGGTCACGCCGTAGGATGCCAGGAATTCCTGCGCCTCCTCCGGGGACAGGCCGACCAGTTCCTCCTCGATGCGGGCCGAGATCTTCACGGCGCGGGAGCCGCGGGCCTCGGCCAGGGCGCGCACCTGGCGCACGTAGTCGTTGTCCTCGGCCAGCCCTTCCTCGTCCACGTTCATGCCGTAGATGACGGGCTTGAAGGTGATGAGCAGCAGGTCCCTGCGCAGTTCCTGGCCCAGGTCGCTTTTCAGCTCTTCGAGTTCGGAGGCGGGCTTGCCGGCGTTGAGATGCGTGATGAGCTTCTGCAGCAGTTCCAACTGCACGCCCAGCTTCTTGTCGCCCTTGAGCTGCTTGGACAGGCGGTCGGCCTTGCGCTCCGCGGCCTGCAGGTCGGCCAGGATGAGCTCGGTGTCGATGATGTCGATGTCGCGGATGGGGTCGACCGAGCCGCTGACGTGAATCACGTCGTCGTTCTCAAAGCAGCGCACCACGTGCAGGATGGCGTCGCACTCGCGGATGTTGGCCAGGAACTGGTTGCCCAGCCCTTCGCCCTGGCTCGCGCCCTTGACCAGCCCGGCGATGTCGATGAAATCCACCGTGGCCTGGATCAGCTTCTGGGAGTTCGCCAGTTCGACGAGCTTGGCCAGGCGCGGGTCAGGCACCGGGACCACGGCCTTGTTGGGCTCGATGGTGCAGAAGGGGTAGTTGGCGCTTTCGGCGTTTTGAGCCTTGGTCAGCGCGTTGAAGAGGGTGGATTTGCCCACATTGGGCAGGCCCACGATGCCGATGCTCAGTCCCATGATATCTCCTTCATCCAGTCTCCCCTGGTTCCGGATCAGGCGGAGGCTCCACATGGTATTCCGGCATGTCGGGAGCGGTCGCCCCTGCCTTCATCTGCAGCTTTCCGTACGATCTTCGGTGATTGGGAAACGGGATGGTATGCGTGTGAATTGCCCTGCGCCCGGGCTCCCGGCGCGCTGGGTGGCGAAGCCATAATATGTTAGGCAGCGGGACGCAAGGCGCGGATTCGATGGACTCCCGCATCCGCGAGCACGCACGTTCCGTCCCTGCATGAAGCCGTGTTTTTCCTCATAGTCGTTCCACGCTCGCGACTCCTTTTCTCGAATCTTCGCCATTTTCCGGCCTAAAATCTGGTTTCCCCTCGTGATGCCGGAGTGGTGCGGCTCATCTTTTCCGGGAGAACGCCGTTTCGGTGTGCCATGTGCAAGGCTCCGTTCGTTTCAATTAAGGTTTCCTTTGGTAACGGCCTGTTACAGGTGGAATACGGGTCAAACGGAATGCCGTTGTGTGCGGGGTTCAATACGGAAGTGCGGTTTTTCGCACATTGATCATATGGAAAAAGTACTGATTCGATTCAAGCGTGAGTGTCGCCGCGTAGCCATGAAATGCGGGTTTTTGTCAATGCAGAGGAAGGTAGATTTCATTATTTGCGGGACGCAAAAAAGTGGAACGACCGCTTTATATTCGTACTTA
>CALMTS010000308.1 GCA_937872685.1 uncultured Desulfomicrobium sp. | reverse complement strand
ACGGCAGGCCGCCGTGACGCAGCTGCCAGCGGGTCAGGATGGACAGGGCCAGGTCAGGGTCGCTCTCGTCGACCCACAACAGCCGGTCCTCGTCGCGCCACTTTTCCCGCACCCCCGTCAGACGGACGATAGGATTTTCGACATCGACCACGGCCACGGGGCCGGAAGTCCGCGCCAGCACATCCTCCAGCCCCAGGCCCAGGCCGGACCCAAGCAGCACGGGAAGCACGCCTCCGGCCGGCACGCCGGCCACCCGGCGCAGCTCGTTGCCGGGCCCGCTTCTGCCACCCAGATGCCGGGCGCGTCCGTCGAGCAGGATGCGCACGTCCAGGGAACCGTCATCCCCGCGCAGGGCTTCGGCGGTGTAACCGCAGGATACGGCGTCCACGGGTCAGCCCCTCCACCGGGGCAAAAATGATGGAAATCGGGTCGGTACGACGAAATGATGCGGCATGTCGCTTCCTGTCAAAAAGTGAACGTTCGGGAACGTCCTAGCAACATGCCTGCCAAGCGGAAGCACTCCATGCCGGCATGGTGGCCGGCCGCGTCCCGGCGAAGGTCACAGCTCGTCGCTGTCCAGCCAGATGGTGACCGGCCCCCAGTTGACCAGGGACACGTCCATGTCCGCGCCGAACTCGCCCTCGGCCACCTCGGGCCACTGGCGGCGCAGATCGGCCACGAAGGCCTCGTACATGGCCTTGGCCGCCTCGGGCGGGACCGCCCTGGAGAAGGACGGCCGGCGGCCCTTGCGCACGTCGGCGTACAGGGTGAACTGGGAGACCACGAGAATGCCACCGCCGTGGTCTGAGAGCCCGCTGTTGATGGGGCCGCCCGCGTCGGGGAAGAGCCGCAGCCCCAGGAGCTTCTGGATGAACCTGTTCCAGACCGGGCCGCCGACCATGCCGGGCTCGTCGCCGCCGCCGAAGCCCACCAGCACGAGCAGACCCGGGCCGATCTCGCCCGTGACGCGCCCGGAGACGCTCACGCTGGCGCTGCGCACCCGCTGCAGGACGGCGCGCATCAGCCGGCCTCGGTGTAATATGCTCTGGAGCTGGACTTCTCCGAGACCATGACCTCGGCCAGTCGGACCTCATGCCCCGCCAGCAGGTCCTTCAGGCGCCGGTACACGTACTGCGCCAGAAGCTCCGAGGACGGATTTTGCTCGGCGAAGGCGGGCAGCTCGTTCAGGTGCCTGTGGTCAAGCTCGTCGGTGACGATCTTGAGCAAGCGCTTGAGTTCCTTGAAATCCATGAGGATGCCGAGCTTCGGGTCGAGGCGCTCACCGACCACATCCACTTCCACCGAGAAATTGTGGCCGTGCATGTTCTCGCACTTGCCCTCGTAATGCCGCAGCTGATGAGACGAACTGAAATCCGAGCTCACCCTGAGCCGCCATTGTCCCTTGCCCATGAACCCTCCGGATCAGGCCTGTCGCCACTGTTCGAAATCACGCCAGAAGTCGGGACACGGGGCGACCATGAAATCCGGTCCCAACTGTAGACGGCACACATATTCCTCGCGCACCAGATCGACCTGCACCGGAGCCTGGCCGGGATAGCGTTGCACGATCTCGCCCAGTCCCGCCCAGTCCGGTTCACTGCCGTTCGCCCGCACCAGGAGCACCACCGGCTCGGATCCCGAGCCCACCACGCTTGCCAGAGGCTTGAAGGATTCGGCCAGGATCTTGGCCTTCCTGGGCCCGTCCTCGCTCTCCTCCCCGTTCATCTCCCGCTTGCCCACGGTGCCGATCATGAGCAGCGGCTCCTCGGAAGCGAGCATCTCGCGGCTTGCGGCATACGGTTCGGAAAAAACGATGGCTTCGCCCGAGCCGCTCAGGTCCTCGATGCCGCAGAAGGCCATGCGGTCGCCCTTCTTGGTGGTGATGGTCTTGGTCGACGTGACCAGGACCGGCACCTGCACGGGCGTCTTCTCGGGCATGTCCGCGCACTGGGCCAGGGACACGTAGCCGAGCCGCCGGATTTCCTGGCGGAAGGGTTGCAGCGGGTGGCCGATGAGAAAGAACCCGAAGGCCTCCTTCTCCATGCGGCACTTCTCGTCGTCCCCGTACTCCGGCAGAGCCGCCTCCTCCCCCTCGATGCCCAGGCCCGTCAGGTTGCAGGTGTTCTCCTCGACCATGCCCAAAAAGGACAGCTGGCCCGAAGTCTTGCGCTTGGCCCGCTTCTGGGCCATGGCCTGGACCTTGTCGAGGCCCTCCAGGAGGGCGCGCCGCGAACAGCCGAACGCGTCCATGGCCCCTGACTTGATGAGGGATTCAAGCACCTTCTTGTTGACCTTGCGCAGGTTCACACGCTGGCAGAAATCCAGCAGGCTGGTGAAATTGCCGCCCTTCTCCCGCTCTTCCACGATGGACTCGACCGCCCCCTCACCCACGCCCTTGATGCCCGAGAGGCCGTAGCGCACGGACTCGCCCTCGACGGTGAACTCGTTGAAGCTCCTGTTCACGTCGGGCGGCAGGACCTCGATGCCCATGTCCCGGCAGGCGCTGACGTGGGCCAGGATCTTGTCGGAGTTGGACACCTCCGAGGTGATGATGGCGGCCATGAACTCGGCCGGGTAATGGGCCTTCACGTAGGCCGTCTGGTAGGAGATGACGGCATAGGCCGCGCTGTGGGACTTGTTGAACCCGTAGCCCGCGAACTTTTCCATCAGGTCGAAGATGTACTCGGCCGCCTCCTGGGAAATGTTGTTCTCCCGCGCGCCGTCCAGGAAACGCACCCGCTGCTTGGCCATCTCCGCCGGATCCTTCTTGCCCATGGCGCGGCGCAGGTTGTCGCCCTCGCCCAGGGAATACTTGGCCAGGTCCGAGGCGATCTTCATGACCTGTTCCTGGTAGAGGATGACGCCGTAGGTGTCCTCCAGGATGGGGTGCACCACGGGCTCGAGCTCGGGATACTCGTATTCGACCTTGCGCACGCCGTGCTTGCGGCCGATGAAATCGTCGACCATGCCCGATTCGAGGGGCCCCGGACGGTAGAGGGCCAGGAGCGCGATGATGTCCTCGAAGCACGAGGGCTTCAGGCCCCTGAGCACCCTGCGCATGCCGTCGGATTCCAGCTGGAACACGCCGTCGGTCTCGCCCCGGCACAGCAGTTCGAAGGTCTGGGGGTCGTCGAGGGGGAGCTTCTCCAGGATGGGCACGGGCTTGTTGTTCTTGCGGATGAGCTTCAGGGCGTCGTCGATGACCGTCAGGGTTTTGAGGCCCAGGAAGTCGAACTTGATGAGGCCGATGAGCTCGACCTTCTTCATGTCCAGCTGGGTCACGACCTCGCCGTTCTTGCCCTTGTGCAGCGGCAGGTACTCGACCATGGGCTTCTGGGAGATGACGATGCCCGCGGCGTGGATGGACGAGTGCCGCGCCAGGCCCTCCAGGCGCCGGGCCACGTCATAGAGCTTGCGGTACTGCGGGTCGCTGTCGATGAGGGTGCGCAGTTCCGGCTCCTCGTCCAGGGCCTTGGTCAGGGTCATCTTCAGGTCTTCGGGGATGAGCTTGGCGATGCGGTCGGCATCCTTCAGGCTGATATCCAGGGCCCGTGCCACGTCGCGGATGGCGCCCTTGGCCTTCATGGTCCCGAAGGCCACGATCTGGGCCACATGGTCGGACCCGTACTTTTCCGAGACGTAGCGGATGACCTCGTCGCGCCGGTTGTAGCAGAAGTCCACGTCGATATCAGGCAGGGAGGCGCGCTCCACGTTCAGGAAGCGCTCGAAGAACAGCGCATAGCGGATCGGGTCCAGATCCGTGATCCTCAGGGAGTAGGAGACCAGGGAGCCGGCGGCGGAACCGCGCCCGGGGCCAACGGGGATATTCTGCGATTTCGCCCAGTTGATGAAGTCCTGAACGATGAGGAAGTAGGCCGGAAAGCCTTTCTCGATGATGACCTTGAGCTCGAATTCCAGTCGCTCGCGGTAGAAGTCCTCGTCCACCGCGTAGGGCAGCGCGGCGATGCGTTCCTTCAGGCCCTCGACGCAGAGGCGCCTGAACTCCTCATCCAGGGTCACGCCCTCGGGCACGTCGTAAACCGGGAAAAAATGCTGTTTGAGCTTGAGCTCCACCTCGCACATGTCCGCGATGCGGCCCGCGTTCTCCACGGCCTCGGGGCAGTGGGAGAAGGCTGCCTCCATCTCCTCGGGGGCCTTGTAGTAGAACTCGTTGGTGTCGAATTTGAGACGCTGCTTCTCCGAGGCGATCTTGCCGGTGCCTACGCACAGCAGGATGTCGTGAGCCTCGTAGTCGTCCTTGCCGAGGTAGTGGCAATCGTTGGTGGCCACCAGCGGCAGGCCCGTCTCCCCGGCCAGTTCCATGAGCCGGTCGTTGACGACCTCCTGCTCCTTCAGGCCGTTGGACTGCAGCTCCAGGTAGAAGCGGTCCGGGAAGATGTCCATGTACTCGCGCGCAACCAGCAGCGCCTTGTCGAAGGTGCTGTGGCGCAGGGCGTACGGCACCTCCCCCTGGAGGCAGGCCGAGAGGCAGATGATGCCCTCGTTGTGCGCGCGCAGGAATTTCTTGTCCACGCGGGGCTTGTAGTAGAACCCCTCAAGGAAGCCGGCGGACACGATCTTGACCAGGTTGTGGTAGCCGATGAGGTTCTGGGCCAGCAGGACGAGATGGAAGCGCTTCTTGTTCTCCCGGTCCTTCATATCCTCGGCAATGTAGACCTCACTGCCGATAATGGGCTTGATGCCGTGCTTCTTGGCTTCCAGATAGAACGGAACCGAGCCGAAGAGATTGCCATGGTCGGTGATGGCGGCCGAAGAAAAGCCGAAGTCCACGGCCCGGGCGCACAGGTCCTTCAGGCGGATGGCGCCGTCCAGGAGGCTGTACTCGGAATGGCAATGCAGATGGGTGAAACCGCTCATGACGCTCTCGGGAAAAAGGGGGACTTCGGGGCCGGAACGGGGAGACTAGAAAAGGCGGGGCCGAAATGCAAGCTGAGTATGGACCCCGCGCCCACGCCGCGCCGGGAACATCAGAGGTTGTGTCCGGCCAGATACGCGATGATGTCCTGCGGGAGGGCGCCGCCCGCATGGTGCTCCGATTCGCAACCGGCCTTGCCGCACAGGAAGACAGGCTCGGCCAGGCCCGGCTCCCAGGCGAAAAGCATCGCCGCCGGCCCCGGGACGCACAAAGCCCATTGCGCATCGTGAAACCGACACAAAGCGTGAAGCACCCTCGGGTCGAAACAGCGCAGCAGACAGGGCCCGGCGTCGGGATGTTCCCACGCAAGCAGCCGGCGAAAATGTCTGAAAAGCCCGCCCTCCCCGCCCCGCTCCACGGCGCAGACCAGGCCCAGGGCATGCTCCCCGGCCCCGTCCAGAAACCATTGGGCAAGTTCTCCGTTGGGTTCCAAGCGAACGAAAAGCGGCCCGCGCACGGCCACCTCGCGCGGCACGCCTCCCGTCAGCAACGGCCAGACCATGGGCTCTTCTTCGATGGTCCACAGCAGCCCCGGCAGATCCCGGCTCGCCGCGGGGTCAAGGACCGCGAACCACGCCATGTCCGAGGCGGCCATGGCGTCGTGCACGTGTCTTCGCCATTGCGCGTAGGTCGGCCGGGCGCCCTCGCCGTGCGTCTGGTCGAGGAGGCAAACCCCGCAGGATGAGCCCCGGCCCCGTTCTGCGCCGAAGCTCCGTCCCTCTTCAACGGACATCACGCAAACGGCCCGGGACTCGACAAACGCCTGTCTGAGGCGTTCAATCCGCCTGTCGGGACGCACGATCCCGGCCTGTAACGGCCCGGTCGTGCCGGGAAAGAGACGCTTCATGAAACCCTCCTGCGGGAAAAACCGGACATGGAGGGCCGAACATATCCCGAAGGACGGATCGAAGCACTGGGGCGGGCGGCGTAAATTTCCCGCCCCAAAATACGTGCTGGTTGGAAGAAACACCGGCGCACTGCTCATGCGGTCCGGATCATCGCGCCGCTTCGACGGACCCGCCGGAGAAGGCGCAAAAAAGGGGCCCCGGCCTCGAAAGCCGGAACCCCTCGTGTCGGATCGCCAGCGGCTAGCGCCCAAAGGCTAGAGCGATGCCCCCACCTTCCCGATCAGGCGCAGGAGCTGGTTGGTGAAACCGGCCTCGTTGTCGTACCAGACGATGATCTTGACCATGGTCCCGTTCATGACCGAGGTGCACAGCCCGTCGACAACGCCGCCGTAGATGCTGCCGATGTAGTCCATGGAGACCAGCGGCACCTCGGTGTAGCCCATGGCGCCGCCCTCGGGGCCGCTGGCCGCGGCCTTGAGCACGGCGTTGACCTCGGCCGCGGTCGTCTCCTTGCCCACTTCCACCACCAGGTCCACCAGGGACACGTTGGGCGTGGGCACGCGCACGGCCATGCCGTCCAGCTTGCCGGCCAGGGCGGGGATGACCATGCTCACGGCCTTGGCCGCGCCCGTGGTCGTGGGCAGCATGTTCATGGCTCCGGCGCGGCCGCGGCGAATGTCCTTGTGGGTGCCGTCGAGCATGCGCTGGCTCATGGTGTAGGAATGGATGGTGGTCATCAGGCCGTGCCTGATGCCGAAGGCGTCGTCCAGGGCCTTGGCCGCAGGGGCCAGGCAGTTGGTCGTGCAGGACGCGTTGGAGACGATGTTGTGCGCGGCCGGGTCGTAAAGGGAGTCGTTGACGCCCATGACCACGGTCAGGTCGGCGTTCTTGCCGGGAGCGGAGATGAGCACTTTTTTGGCGCCCGCGGCCAGATGCTTCTCGCAGCTCTCGCGGTCCGTGAACTTGCCCGTGGACTCGACCAGGATGTCGATGCCCTTCCAGTCCCAGGCGTCGGGCGCGTTGCGCGTCACGACGACCTGCCGGCCGTTGAGCAGAAAGCCCTCTTCGTTGGGTTCGACGTCCCCGGCGAAGGTGCCGTGGACCGAGTCGTACTTGAGCAGATAGGCCAGCTGCGCGTTGTCGCCGCGCGCGTTGACGCAGACCAGCTGGAGCTCGTTGTTGCCGGCCATGATCCGGGCCAGGTAGCGGCCGATGCGGCCGAACCCGTTCAGTGCGATTTTGACAGCCATTTTTCTCTTCCTCTTGAGCTTAAATCTTGTTGGATGATCCAAGAACGTTGCGGATCTTGTGGGCCACCATGTCACGCACGGCGTTCCGGGCCACCTGCAGGTACTGGCGAGGGTCGAAGTGTGACGGGTTCTCGACAAGATACTTGCGGATGGTGGCCGTCATGGCCAGGCGGATGTCCGTGTCGATGTTGATCTTGCACACGGCCGAAGCGGCGGCCTTGCGCAGCAGGTCCTCGGGCACGCCCTTGGCGCCCGCGATCTGGGCCCCGTACTGGTTGGCCATCTCCACGAACTCCTGGGGGACCGACGACGCGCCGTGCAGGACGATGGGGTAGCCGGGCAGCAGGGCCTTGATCTTCTCCAGGCGGTCGAAGTCGAGCTTCGCCTCGCCGGCGAACTTGTAGGCGCCGTGGCTGGTGCCGATGGCGATGGCCAGGGAGTCGCAGCCGCTGCGGCCGACGAAGTCCGCCGCCTGGTCCGGGTTGGTATAGACGCTGTGCTCCACGTCCACGTCGTCCTCGACGCCGGCCAGCTGGCCGAGTTCGGCCTCGACCCACACGCCGCGGTCATGGGCGTAGTCCACGACCTTCCTGGTCAGGGCGATGTTCTCCTCATAGGGCAGGTGCGAACCGTCGATCATGACGGAGGTGAAGCCGCCGTCGATGACTTCCTTGCAGATCTCGAAATTCTGGCCGTGGTCCAGGTGCAGACAGACCGGCAGGTCGTTCTCGGCCAGGGCGGCTTCCATCAGTTTGATGATGTAGCCCTGTCCGGCATAGCGGCGCGCGCCGGCCGACACCTGGAGGATGAGCGGGGATTTCTCGAGGTTGCCGGCCTCCATGATCCCCTGGATGATCTCCATGTTGTTCACGTTGAAACCGCCGACGGCGAACCCTTCGGCGTAACCTCGGGCAAACATTTCCTTGGGGGTGGTCAGAGGCATGATCGTCTCCTTGAAATCCGGTTATTCGTTCTTTGCCAGATGCCGGGTCAGGGTTTCCATGTATCCGGCGTGGGTCAGGTCAAAGGTCAGGGGGGTAACGGTGATGTAACCGTGCGTCAGGTATCCGCGGTCCGTGTCGGACTCGACGTTTTCCGGCGGAATGACCCCGCACAGCCAGTAATACGGGTTCCCGCGGGGATCCGTCCTTTCGTCGTACCAGTCCCGGTAGGTGCACGAAGTCTGCCTGCAGACCTTGAGCCCCTTGGCCTCCGCGAGGGGGCCGGCCGGGAAGTTGAGATTCAGGACGCAGTGGCGCGGAAAGGAGGACCACAGGTCCTCCTCCAGCATCCGCACGGCATACCCGGCCTGGGCCGAGAGCTCCTCGGGATGATAGTCGTCCACGGAAACGGCCATGGCCGGGATGCCGGCCAGGGCGCCCTCGGTGGCCGCGGACACGGTACCCGAATACAGCACATCCACCCCGACGTTGGCCCCCGCATTGATGCCGGACACGATCATGTCCGGCTTTTTCGGCAGCAGGTGGCTCAGGGCCAGCTTGACGCAGTCCGCCGGCGTGCCGGAGATGCCCAGCCCGGAAAAGCCGGGCTCCTCCACTTCCCTGACCCGCAGGGGCGAGAACAGCGTGACCGAGTGCCCCACGGCGCTCTGTTCGGTCATGGGCGCGGCAACATGCACGCGGTGCCCTGCACGGATCAGGGCGGCGTACAGGGCGCGCAGCCCTACTGCTCGGATTCCATCGTCATTAGTGAGGAGAATGTCCATTTTTCGGGTGCGTCCGGGTAGAGTTTCTTGGCCTGGCTGTACCCGAGGGTCAGGGCCTTGACGTTGATTTCCAGAATCTTGGCCGGAAGCACGCCGGCCAGGGCCTTCTTCACGTTGCTGAAGTTCATGAACGGCAGGAAGTGGCTCAGCGCGCCGAGGCAGATGATGTTCATCGTCTGGGGCAGGCCGATCTTGTCCCTGGCCATGCTCGTGAACGGCAGCCCCCAGTAGATGTTGGAGGGCGTCTGGGTCACGAGCGTCGTATCCACGAGCAGGAATCCCGAAGGCTTCAGGTTTCGGAAGTACAGGTTGCAGGCCTCCTGACTGAGAGCCACGAGCATGTCAAGATTCACGGGCTTGGGATAGCTGATCCGCTGCGAGCTGATGACCAGGTCGGCCCGGCTGGCGCCGCCGCGGGCCTCGGGGCCGTAGCTCTGGGTCTGGGTGACGTTGAAGCCGTGGTCTATGGCCAGGACCTGGCCCATGATCTTGCCGAGGGTCAGGATGCCCTGGCCGCCCGTCCCGGAGAGCCGGATTTCGAATCGATTCAGTTCGTGCTGCTTTGGCATTATCGCTGCTCCTGAAGCTTGTTGCGCAGTTCCTCGTAACGGACTTCCAGCCCCGGGCGCATCTCGTCGCGGAACACGCCGATAGGCGTGAACCCGGCCTGCTCTTCGGGCTTGAGCTGCCTGTATCGGTCGAGCTTCATGGTGTTCTTCTTGTACCACTGGTACATGTCGACCACGGTCTTGAACTTGTTCTTGCGCCCGTACTGGGTGTGGCAGGGGGTCAGGATCTCCACCAGGTTGAAGCCGGGCTTCTCCAGGGCGTCGGAGATGAGCCCGTCGAGCATGGTCGCGTGCAGCACGGTCCCGCGCGCCACGTAGCTGGCGCCGCTGGCCATGGCCATGTCCACGATGTCGAAGCTGCGTTCCAGCTGCCCGAAGGGGGAGGTGGCGGAGACGGTGCCCTCGGGGCTCGTCGGGGAATACTGCCCGCCGGTCATGCCGTAGATGTTGTTGTTGAGCACCAGCGTGGTCAGGCCGATGTTGCGGCGGGCCGCATGGATGAGATGGTTGCCGCCGATGGACATGGCGTCTCCGTCTCCCATGACCACGATGACCTTGAGGTTCGGGTTGGCCATCTTGATGCCGGTGGCGAAGGTCAGCGCGCGGCCGTGGGTGGTGTGCACCGTGTTGAAATCCACATAGACGGCCATGCGCCCGGAGCAGCCGATGCCGGCCACGAGCACGATGTCGTCCTTGGCGTAGCCCAGGCTGTGCACGCTGCGGATGAGGGAGCCCAGCACGATGCCGTGCCCGCACCCCGCGCAGTAGACGTGGGGGAACTTCTTGTTGTGCCGGAGATAGTCGTGAATGAGTTGTGTTACCTGTGCCATGTTCACGCCTGCATGATGTTTTTGAAGATTTCCGAGGGGGTGATGATCTGCCCGTCGACGCGGTTGTTGGTGATGACGTGGGTCAGGCCGTTGTTGACGCGTTTCACCTCGCGCGAAATCTGCCCCATGTTCATCTCCGGCACCACCAATGCCTTGCACTGCCGGGCCAGGGCCTGCACCGCCGTCTTGGGGAAGGGGAAGAGGGTCTTGAGCTTCAGAAGCCCCGCCTTCACCCCCCGCTCGCGGGCCATGTGCACGGCCAGCTCGGCCGATCGGGCCACGCAGCCGTAGGCCACCACGACCACTTCGGCGTCGTTGCAGTTCACCTCGTCCACGAGCTGGATGTCGTAGAAGAACTGATCGATCTTCCTGAACTGACGGTGCATGAGCGCCTTGACCTCGTCGGGCTTGGAGGTCGGGAAGCCGTTCTGGTCGTGGGTCAGGCCCGTGACATGGAAGCGGTACCCGGATCCCAGGGGCGGCAGGGCCGGAACCCCGCGCATGGTTTCCTCGTAGGAAACATACCATTCGGGCGGCATGGAAGGGGTCACCCGGGAGAGGATTTCGAAGTCCTCGGAACCGGGGATGGATATTTTCTCACGGGTGTGGGCCGTGATCTCGTCCAGGAGCAGGATGACGGGCGTGCGGTACTTCTCGGCGAAGTTGAAGGCCACCACGGTCATCTCCAGGCATTCCTGCACATCGCTGGCCGACAGGACGATGATGGGGTGGTCGCCGTGACGCCCCCAGCGGGCCTGCTGCACGTCGCCCTGGGCAGGGCTCGTCGGCAGGCCGGTGCTCGGGCCGCCGCGCATGACGTTGACCAGGACCAGGGGCACCTCGGTCATGCAGGCGTACCCGAGGTTCTCCTGCATGAGGGAGAAGCCCGGCCCGGAGGTGGCGGTCATGGCCTTGCGCCCGGCCAGGGACGCGCCGATGATGGCGCCCATGCTGGCGATCTCGTCCTCCATCTGTATGAACACCCCGTCCTTGACCCGCGGCAGCCTTGCGGACATGACCTCGGCGATCTCCGTGGAGGGGGTTATGGGGTAGCCCGCATAAAAGTTGCAGCCGGCCAGCAGGGCCCCCTCGACCACAGCCTCGTTGCCGAGGGCGAACATTTCGGTCTTCTTACGCTTTTTTGTGGCCATCTTCCTCTTCCCGGTTTGGAGTTCCAACGTTTTCTTCCGGACCCGGATCGGTGCCGGCGGACTGGTTCAAGGCTTCAGACCGAGGGTCGCCATGCGCGTCGGTTTTCCTGCGGCTGGCCTCCTTCGGTGTCACGGAAACCGCAAAATCCGGGCAATGCAGTTCACAAAAACCGCAGTTCACGCATTCGGCTTCACGAACCACATGGGACTTGCCGTCCGTCCCGAGTTCGAACACCCCGGCCGGACAGAAGGCGGCGCAGATTCCGCAGCCCTTGCACCAGTCTGGATAAATCGTCACCTTTGCTTGACCTTTCTTTTTGGACATAACCGCTCGATAGGATGTTGCTGTTACGCTGGATGGTGAGAAAAAAAGACACGCCCCAAAGCCGCTTGCGGCAATCCGGCCGGACCAAACGACCTCTTGCCAAAGTTGAAAACTTGCCTGTAGACGAGGTGGGAACGATCACTTCAAAATTGTCAGAGACGATGTGCAACTGCCCAAATATTATAGAAAATCCCGACATCGTCCTCGTTTGCGCCATTACCCCATGCATGCAGGAATAGCAACTTCATGAAGCAGAAAAAAACATTCGTCAGGGAATTGGCCGAAGGACAGCCCGTTTCGGACGTCTTCGCCCTTTCCCAGGCCCAGCGCAAGGAGGCCAAGAACGGCCCCTACTGGCAGCTGACCCTGACCGACAGCACGGGCAGCATCGAGGCCCGCATCTGGCACCCCCAGAGCCAGCAGTACGAAGGGCTCAAGGCCGAACAGTTCGTGCACGTCACCGGACAGGTGGCGTCCTTCAAGGACCAGCTGCAGATGAACGTCAACGACATGGCCGTCATCGACCCCGCGGCGGCCGGCCTCGACCTGACCGATTTCCTGCCCTCGTCGGCCGTGCCCCCGGCGGAGCTCCTGCAGGAGATGGAGGAGTTCCTCTCCGCCGAACTGACCTTCAAGCCCTGGGCGACCCTGTGCAAAAACGTGTTGCGCGACGAACGCATCCGCACGGCGCTCCTCAGCGCCCCCGGCGCCAAGTCCATCCATCACGCCTACGCCGGCGGGCTCCTGGAGCACACCCTGGCCATCATGCGCATCTGCAAGGCCATGTCCGAACTCTACCCGCAGGTGGACAAGGAAGTCCTGCTGGTGGGCGCCCTCTGCCACGACCTGGGCAAGGCCTTCGAGCTCTCCCACGGCATCAGCCGCGAGTACACCGACGCCGGACGCCTGCTGGGCCACATCCAGATCGGCCTGGAAGTGCTGGAACCGTTCCTGCGCAAGGTCAAGGACCTGCCCGAGGCGCTGGCCATGCACCTCAAGCACCTGGTCATCTCCCACCACGGGGAGCTGGAATTCGGTTCGCCCAGCCGGCCCCAGACCGTGGAGGCCTTCATCCTGCATCACGCGGACAACATGGACTCCAAGATCAACACCGTGCAGGGCGCCCTGACCGCCGCCGACGGCGAGGAGCTCGAAGGCTGGAGCGAATACCACCGCACCCTCGGCCGCTACCTCTACCAGCCCATGCGCACGCCGCGGCAGGTCCGGGAGGCGGAAAAACAGCCCCGAAAGGCCGCGCCCAGATCCGAAGACTCGCCGCTGCTCAAGGCCATGGGCTTCTCCTCAACTTCCAACAACCCGTGAGGTGGACGCATGTTTCTGACGTTTGAAGGCATGGAAGGCTGCGGAAAATCGACACAGTGCAAAAAGCTCATCGAGCACTTCGTCCGCCAGGGCCATGATGTCCTGCACACCCTGGAACCCGGCGGGAGCCGCCTGGGCAAGGAGCTGCGCCGCATCCTCCTCGACCCCAAGAACAGCGACCTGTCCTCCCCCAGCGAACTTTTTCTCTATCTGGCGGACCGCGCCCAGCACGTGTCTTCGGTCATCCGGCCGGCCATGGAGGACGGGCGGACCGTCGTCTGCGACCGTTTCGCGGATTCCACCGTGGTCTACCAGGGCTACGGCCGGGGACTGGAGCCGAGCCTGCTGCACCAGCTCAACGACGTGGCCGTGCAGGGGCTGTGGCCCGACGTGACCATCCTCCTGGACGTGGATCCGGAGACCGGCCTCAAGCGCGCCCTGACCCGCAACATGCGCGACAACAAGGCCGCCACCGAAGGACGCTTCGAAGCCGAGAGCATGGCCTTCCACACCCGCATCCGCGAAGGCTACCTGACCTGGGCCGCCCTGCACCGCAGCCGCTTCCTGGTCGTGGACGCCAACAAGGACCCGGAAACGGTCTTTGCCGCCATCCTGCGCGGGCTGGAGGAAAAAGGCCTTGGCTAGGCCCTCCGTCACCGGGCTGGTCCTGACCCTGAACGGGGCGAAATATCTGGACGACTGCCTGAAATCCCTGGATTTTTGCGACCGGATACTGGTTGTGGATTCCCAGAGCACGGATTCCACGGCGGACATCGCCGCGGCCCACGGGGCCCGTTTTCTGGTCAACCCCTGGCCCGGCCCCAAAAAGCAGTTCGAGTTCGCCTTCAGCCACATCGAGACGGAGTGGGTGGTTTCCCTGGACCAGGACGAGATCCTGTCCGACGAGCTGCGCGCCTCGGTCATGACGGCCCTGGAGGACCCCCAGGGCATGAGCGCCTTCCTGTGCCCGCGCACGTCCTTCTATTTCGACCGCTTCCTGCGCCATAGCGGCTGGTACCCGGACCTCCTGCCCCGCGTCTTCCGGCTGGCCGACACCGGGGTGCACGTCTCGGGGCCGCACTACGGGTTCGAAACCAAAGGCCGGACGCGCCGCCTGACGGGCGACATCATCCACTACCCCTATGAAAACCTGAAGCAGCACGTCGACAAGATCAATTATTACACGCAGATCGCCGCGGAAGAAATGCACTTGAAGGGAAAGCGGGCGGGAGTGCTGACGGCCCTGGGACACGGGCTGGCCAGATTTCTGAAGATTTACGTGTTCCGGCGCGGTTTTCTCGACGGCAAGGCGGGATTCGTGCTGGCGGTCAATTCATTCTTCTACGCCTTCCAGAAATACATCCGGCTGGCGGAGCTCGGCGCCTCGCGAAACGCCAGGTCCTGAAACCTTCCCCCGCCGCCCGCGGCCCCGCGGGCGGCGGCCTTCCCTGTCACCCTTCCCCGTGCGGCCGGGCCATCCGGAGCGGGCGCATCAGGGTGTCGAACGTCTCTTCGTCCAGGTACCCGAGCCCCAGGCAGGCCTCCTTCAGGCCCGTGCCCTCGACATGCGCCTTGTGCGCCACCTCCGCGGCCCGGTCGTAACCGATGGCCGGGGACAGGGCCGTGACCAGCATGAGGGAGCTTCCGACGTGCCGGGCGATGACCGCCTCGTCGGCGGCGAGCCCCTGCAGGGCGTGTTCCGTGAAACTGCGGCAGGCGTCCGCGGCCAGGCGCATGGACGTGAGCAGGTTGAAAATCATCACCGGCTTGAAGACGTTGAGCTCGAAATTTCCCTGGGAACCGGCCATGCCCACGGCCGCGTCAAGCCCCATGATCTGCACCGCGACCATGGTCATGGCCTCGGACTGGGTCGGGTTGACCTTGCCCGGCATGATGGAAGACCCGGGCTCGTTGGCCGGCAGGATCAGTTCCCCGATGCCGGCGCGCGGACCCGAGGCCAGCCAGCGGATGTCGTTGGCGATCTTCATGAGGGAGCAGGCCAGCGTCCGCACGGCGCCCGAGGCCATGACCACGGCGTCGTGGGCCGACAGGGCGGCAAAGAAGTTCGGGGCGGGCTCGAAAGGCAGGCCCGTGAGGACCGAAACTTCGCGCGCCGCCAGCCGTGCGAAATCCGGATGAGTGCCCAGGCCCGTGCCAACGGCCGTGCCGCCCAGGGCCAGCCGGTACAGGTGCGGCAGGCAGCCGCGCAGCCGCTCCAGGTTGTCCGCCAGCAGCGCGGCGTAGCCCGAGAACTCCTGGCCCAGGGTCATGGGCACGGCGTCCTGCAGGTGCGTGCGGCCGATCTTGACGATGCAGTCCCACTGCCGCGCCTTGCCGGCCAGCTCCGCGCGCATGGCCTCCACGGCCGGTATGAGCGTGTCCGTGAGCATGAGCGCGGCGGCGATGTGCATGGCCGCAGGGAAGGTGTCGTTGGAGGATTGGGACATATTGACGTGGTCGTTGGGGTGCACGGGCCGCTTGCTGCCCATGACCCCGCCGAGGAGCTCGATGGCGCGGTTCCCGACCACCTCGTTCACGTTCATGTTGGTCTGCGTGCCGCTGCCCGTCTGCCAGACATGCAGCGGGAAATGGCCGGCCAGCGTCCCGTCCATGACCTCGCCGCAGGCGGCCATGACGGCTTCGGCCAACTCCCGCGGCAGCCTGCCAAGCTCCAGGTTCGCCCTGGCTGCGGCGAGCTTGAGGACGCCGAAGGCGTGGATGATCTCCGCGGGCATCAGATCCAACCCGATGTGGAAGTATTTCAGGGACCGCTGGGTCTGGGCGCCCCAGTAACGGTCCGCCGGGACCTCGACGGGCCCCATGCTGTCGGTCTCGATGCGCACGTCGGCCATGGCTTCCTCCGGAAAGGATCAGATTTTCTTGATGACATTCTCAAGAGGTTTCTTGTTCGGCCCCTGGGTGGACCGCAGGGGACGTCCCACAGGCACCACGGCCATGAATTCCCCGCCCGGTTCCTGCAGAAAGTCCAGCACGCGGTCCTTCACCAGATAGAGGATGCCGAGCCACACGGCGCCCAGCCCCAGGGAGGTGGCGGCCAGGAGCAGATTCTCCACGGCCGCCGCAGAGCTTTGGATCTCCATGGTCCGGAAGAAATCGAAGGCCTGCTCCCTGTCCACCTGAAAAAGCTCCGTGCCGTGGCTGATCAGGTCGCCGGTATTGATCACGGCGATGGTCACCGGGGCCGAGGCGATGCTGCGCGCGGCCATGCGCAGGAGCGACGAGGACGGCTTCTCGAACGTCTTGGAAATGGTGGCGACAAGCTCTGCCAACTCCGTCCGGGCTTCCCCTTCGAGGATGACGAATTTCCATGACTGGCGGTTGTGGGCCGATGGCGCCTGGTTGGCCGCGTCGAGCAGCGTCATGACCATGTCCTCGGGCAGGGGCTCGGGGGCGAACTGGCGGATGCTGTGCCGGGCGTGGATGGTCTCCAGGGTTGCGTTGTTCAAAATATTCATGTTCCTCCTCGCGTGACGGAGTTTATTGACTTTGAAATGGCCGCGGCGCACAAGCGATGGCGACCTCGGCTCCCTGCAACCCACTAGCCCCAACATGGCACGCAAGACAACCTCCACCGCGAACCGGCGCCGACCGGCGAAATCAACGGCCGCAATCTCCGGCAGCGGGCTTGCCGGACTGCCGCGCCGCGTCCTGCGCGGGGCCATGTGGATTCTGCCCGGCCTGGTGCTGGTCATCCTCGCCCTGCGCTTCGTGCCGCCGCCCACCAGCGCCTTCATGCTCGTCCGTCACGTGGAGCGGCTGACCGCGTCCAACCAGGGACCCGCCATCATGTACTCCTGGACGCCCATGGAAGCCATCCCGAAGCACATGGCCCTGGCCGTGGTGGCCGCCGAGGACCAGAATTTCCCCCGTCACTTCGGCTTTGACATGGACGCCATCGCCCGCGCCGTGGAACACAACGAAAAAAGCAGGAAAGTCAGGGGCGCGAGCACCATCACACAGCAGGTGGCCAAGAACCTCTTCCTCTGGTCCGGGCGCAGCTACGTGCGCAAGGGCCTGGAAGCGGGCCTGACCGTGCTCATCGAACTGCTCTGGTCCAAGGAAAGGATTCTTGAAGTGTACCTGAACATCGCCGAATTCGGCGACGGGACATACGGCGTGGGCGCGGCGGCCAAACGGTATTTCGGGAAGCCGGCCGCGAAGCTGAGCCGCGACGAGGCGGCCCTTCTGGCGTCGGTGCTGCCAAGCCCGCGCAAACTCTTCGCCCACCGCCCTTCGTCCTACCTGCGCGAACGCGCGCGCTGGGTGCGGACCCAGATGCGCCAGCTGGGAGACAGCTATGTTGACTTGCGCTGAAACAGTGGAATGCAACGGCAGGGGCTTCGCCCCCGCACCGGGACGCGCCTCGTGAGCAAAGGCATGCTCATGGCCATCGGAGCCTACTTCAGCTGGGGGCTTCTGCCCATCTACTGGAAGCTTCTGGGGCACGTGCCCACGCCCCAACTGCTCTCCCACCGCATCGCGTGGTCCTTCGCCACGCTGGCCCTCTTCCTGGGCCTGACCAAAAGGATGGGCAGTCTCTTCCGCAGGCTGAACCCGGGCGTCTGGCGCACCTACTTCCTGGCCAGCCTGCTCATCGGGGTGAACTGGTTCATCTACGTCTGGAGCGTCAACGCGGGGTACATCGTGGAGGCGAGCCTGGGGTATTTCATCACCCCCCTGCTCTCGGTGCTGCTGGGCGTCTTCCTCCTACGCGAACGGCTGCGGCCCGTGCAGTGGGCCCCCCTGGGCCTGGCCGCGGCCGGGGTCATCTACCTGACCTTCGACTACGGCCGGCTGCCCTGGATCGCCCTGGCCCTGGCCTCGACCTTCAGCCTCTACGGGCTGGTCAAGAAACGAGCGCCCCTGGGCGCCTTCGAGGGCCTGACCCTGGAGACGGCCCTCCTGCTGCCGCCCGCCCTGTGCTGGCTCGGCTGGAGCGAACTGCAGGGCGCAGGCGTCTTTCTGCACGCCGGGACAGGCTCGGACCTGCTGCTCCTGGGCGCGGGAGTGGTCACCACCGCCCCCCTGGCCATGTTCGCCGGCGCCGCCCAGCGCATCCCCCTGTCCATGATCGGCATCCTGCAGTACATCGCCCCCACCATCCAGTTCCTGCTGGGTGTCTTCATGTACCGCGAGCCATTCTCCCACACCCAGTTCACAGGGTTTTCCATGGTCTGGATCGCCGTCCTGCTCTTTCTCTTCGAGCGTTGGCGCTTCAGCCGATCCCTGCGCCGCCCGGCGTGACGCGGACGTGAAAAAAGCCGGGTGAACCGGCTTTTTTCGTGGCGCATGCCCGCTGCACCCCTTGTGCAGATATGTTGTCAGGAGCCCGGACTATGCCAGAGTCTGGCGCACGGCCTGGATGACGTCGGAAACGTCCGCATCCGTCAGCTTGGCCGAGATGGGCAGGCTTACCGTCCGGCGGCCGATGTCACGGGCATGGGGATAGTCGTCGGGCGCCCAGCCGAACCGCCCCTGGTAGTGCGGGTGTTCGGGCAGGGAAAGATAGTGCACGCCGACCCCGATCTTCTGCCTGGTCATGGCCGTCAGGAACGCATCGCGGCTGATCCCCGTGCGCGCCTCGTCCACCAGGACCCCGAACAGATGGAAGGCGTGGCGGGTGTCAGGCTCCACGGGCGCGGGCAGGGTCAGGGGCAGGCCGGACAGTTCGTCCATGTAGCGCTCCCATATCTCGCGACGCCGCTCCCAGAAGTGTTCCACCTTGTCCATCTGGCGCAGGCCGATGGAGGCCTGCAGATCCATCATATTGTATTTGAAACCGGCCTCGGTGACGAGATAGTGTTTGTAACCCTCGTCGCCGAAACGCTTCCAGGCGTCCGAGGACATGCCGTGCAGGGCCAGAACCTTGAGCCGCGCCGCGTGCTCCGGTTTCCGGGCCAGGATGAGCCCGCCCTCGCCCGTGATGATGTTCTTGGTCACGTAGAAGCTGAAGCAGCCGAAATCCCCGAAGCAGCCGGCCTTGCGGCCATGATACTCGGTCTCGATGGCGTGGGCGCAGTCCTCGATGATGGTCAGGCCGTGCTCCCCGGCGATGGCGCAGAGCGGGTCCATGTCGCAGGCCCGGCCGGCGAAATGCACGGGCAGGATGGCCTTGGTGCGCGGCGTGATCTTCTCCCTGACTTTCCCGGGGTCGATGTTCTGGCTTCGCGGGTCGACGTCGGCCAGCACGGGCGTCGCCCCCGCATGGATGATGGCGTTGACCGAGGCGCAGAATGTCAGCGGCGTGGTGATGACCTCGTCGCCCGGGCCGATTCCCGCGGCCAGGATGCTCAGGTGCAGGGCCGCAGTGCAGGAATTGACGGCCACGGCGTGCGTGGCTCCCTTGTAGGCGGCGAAACGCCGCTCGAACTCGGCCACCCGGGGACCCGTCCCGATCCAGCCGCTGCGCAGGCAGGCGACCACTTCTTCGATCTCGTCCTCTTCGATCCTGGGTGATCCGAAAACCAGAAAATTCTCGCGCATGTCTATCCCCCGCGATATGGCCCCCTTCCGGACATGGACGGCGGGCCGATTTGTCTTTATAGCTTCCCAATCCGGAAGACGGCCAAGGGCTATCCCAACGCCCTCTGCATAGCAAGGAGGATCTATGAACGACAAATCCATCACGCTCTACGCTCTGAGCACCTGCATCCACTGCAAAAAGACCAAGGAATACCTCGACGACTGCGGCGCCAAGTACGACTGCATCTTCGTGGACAAGCTTGAAGGCGAGGAACGCAAGCAGATCATCGAAGCCATCAAGAAGGTCAACCCCAAGCTGTCCTTCCCCACCCTGCTCGTGGACGAAGAAGCCATCGTCGGCTTCAAGCAGGACCAGATCAAGGAAGCCCTGGAGAGATGATGACTCCCGAAGAACTCTACGACAAGCTGCGGCCATTGCAGGAATCCAAGGGCTATTTTTTCAACAGGGACAAGGCCTTTGTCCTGGACCTCATGGAAAGCCTGATCGTCAACCGCGACCGCTACGGCTACATGGCCTGCCCCTGCCGGCTGGCCTCGGGGAACCGCGAACTCGACAAGGACATCTTCTGTCCCTGCGTGTACCGCGAACCCGACGTGGCCGAATTCGGGGCCTGCTACTGCGGCCTCTATGTCTCCAAGGAATGGAACGAGGAGAAAATCCCCCATGAGGTGGTCCCGGAACGCCGCGACCCCGAAAAACTCATGGCCGGCCTTCTCTTCGAGGAATGATTGACACGGGCATCGCGCCACGCCTCGTGCGCGGGCCCCGGAGCATGCCATGCGAGAACAGGTCGAAAAAGCCCTCGACACCGTGCGGCCCATCCTCCAGGCCGACGGCGGCTATGTTGAACTGGTGGACATCCTCCCGGGCGGCATCGTGCAGGTCCGTCTGACGGGCGCATGCAAGGGCTGCCCCATGTCCCGGATGACGCTTCGGAACAGCATCGAACGCGCCGTCAAGAAGATGGTCCCCGGCATCAAGGCCGTCGAGGCCGTCTGAGCCGGCGCACCGCGCGGAAAACACCCCGTCACCGCAAACCCCCTTCCCGCACACGCGCCGTCCGGTGCGTGGCGCGGCTTCAGCCGGCGTGAGCCGCCGGATAGTGGAAAGAACATGACCCAGATCGTGACCCGATTCCCTCCCAGCCCCACGGGGTACCTGCATATCGGCGGCGCCCGCACGGCGCTTTTCAACTACCTTTACGCCCGCCAGAACGGCGGCAGGTTCATCCTGCGCATCGAAGACACGGACCAGGCCCGCTCCACCCAGGAGATGACCGACGCCATCATCGACGCCATGCACTGGCTGGGCCTGGACTTCGACGAAGGCCCCTTCTTCCAGAGCGAGCGCGGCGACCTCTACAACAGCTACGTGGACAAGCTGCTGGAGACGGGCAAGGCCTACTACTGCTCCTGCACGCCCGAGGAAGTGGAAGAGATGCGCGAGACGGCCCGCGCCGCCGGCCTCAAGCCCAAATACAACGGCAAATGCCGGGAGATGGGCCTGGGCCCCGGCCCCGGCAGGGTGGTCCGCTTCAAGACCCCGCTCACGGGCAAGGTGGTCTTCGACGACATCATCAAGGGCCCCATCGCCTGGGACGTCCAGGAAATGGACGACTTCGTCATTCGTCGCGCCGACGGTTCGGCCATCTACCAGATGGCAGTGGTCGTTGACGACGCGGAGATGGGCGTGACCCACGTCATCCGCGGCGACGACCACCAGAACAACACGCCCAAGCAGATTCTCATCTACGAGGCCCTGGGTTTCCCCCTGCCCAAGTTCGGCCACGTGCCCATGATCCTGGGTCCGGACAAGAAGAAGATGAGCAAGCGCCACGGCGCGACATCGGTCATGATGTACAAGGATCTCGGCTACCTGCCGGAGGCCATGCTCAGCTATCTGGTTCGCCTGGGCTGGTCCCACGGCGACGACGAGCTTTTCACCATGGACGACCTGCTGCAAAAGTTCTCCCTCGCGGGCCTGGGCAAGTCGGCCTCGGTCTTCGACATGGACAAGCTCAACTGGACCAACAGCCACTTCATCAAGACCGGCGACGTGCCGAGGCTTGCCACGCTGCTGGGAGAGATGATCAGACAGAACACGGAATTCGACCCGGCTCAGGACTATCTGGAGGCCATCGTGCCCCTGTACCAGCCCCGGGCCAAGACACTGAAGGAAATGGCCGAACAGGCCGCTTTCTTTCTCCACGACGCCGAAAGCCTGCCGTACGACCAGGCCGCCGTGGCCAAGTTCCTGACCCCGGAGATCCGGGAGCACCTGACGGTCCTGGCGGACCGCATGACGGCCCTGCCGGCCTTCGACCACAAGAGCCTGGAGGACATGGCCGCGGCCTATCTGGAAGAAACGGGCCTCAAGTTCAAGGCCCTGGCCCAGCCCATCCGCGTGGCCATCACCGGCACGACCATGAGCCCGGGCCTCTTCGAGACCATGGAGGTCCTCGGACGCGACCGGACCCTGGCGCGCTTCCGCAAAGCCCTGACCCTGTAAGCGACGGCCCGGGCAACCGGGCCTTTTTCTTCTCCGCCGGCAGTGTCCATCACGTCTATGCCGTCCATACCGTCCATCTCGTCCAGAAGGTCCACCCCATGTACGACTACCAGACAACCAGCCTTTTCACCGCCCAAGTGGCCGACGGCATCGAGGAACTGGCCATGGCCGAACTGGCCGGGCTGGGAGCCACGGAGTGCTCACGGGGCTTCCGTTTCGTGCGGTTCAAGGCCGATCACCAGACCCTGTACCGCATCGTGTACCGCTCCCGGCTGGTCTCCCGCGTCCTGGCTCCCCTGGCGCGTTTCGCCTGCCCCACGGACCAGGCCCTCTACGCCGGCGCCCGGGACCTGCGCTGGTCCGACTTCCTGAACCCGGATCAGACCTTCGCGATCTTCGCCAATGTCTCCAAAAGCGCCATCGGGCACTCGCAATACGCCGGCCTGAAGCTCAAGGACGCCGTGGCCGACTGGTTCCGCGACCGCACGGGACGCCGCCCCAGCGTTGACCCGCGCGAGCCGGACCTGTGGCTGCACCTGCACATCCATGAGGACACGGCCACCATCAGCCTGGACGTCTCCGGAGGCTCCATGCACCGCCGCGGATACCGTGTGCGCAGCGTGGACGCGCCCATGGGCGAAACCGTGGCCGCGGCCATGATCCGCATGACCGGATGGGACGGGCGCTCCCCCCTGATCGACCCCATGTGCGGTTCCGGCACCATCCTCTGCGAGGCGCTCATGCATGCGACAGGCCTCCCGGCAGGACTGCTGCGCACGAATTTCGGCTTTACCCGGCTGCCCGACTTCAACCCGCGACTGTGGGATTCCGAGCGGCAGGACGGGCCGACCGCGGAACTTGAAGCGGACCTTCGCGGCAGCGATCTGGACCCTGCCGCGGTGGACGCCACCCGCACGAACCTTTCCCGGCTGCCGGGGGGAGACGAGGTCATCGTCGGCCGCAAGGATTTCTTCACCCGCCACGACCTCACGGAAACAACCATCGTCTGCAATCCGCCCTACGGCATCCGTCTGGGCAGAAACGATGACATGGGCGCCTGGTTCAAGCAGTTCGGCGACCACCTGAAGCGTCACTGCCAGGGCTCCACCGCGTACATATACTTCGGCGAGAGGTCTCTGCTCAAGCACATCGGTCTCAAGCCCGAATGGAAGAAACCCCTCAAGAACGGAGGACTGGACGGCCGTCTGGCCAAATTCGCCCTGTACTGAACAAGAGTCGGAGAGAGCACAGATTTCGTCGTATCCTGTTGACAGAACCACCCCATTGATTCACTTTGAAAGCGACCTTCCAATTGTGCCGCCGCCCGCATGACGGACGGATTTTCCCCGGACAATTGGCATAATGTTCCATTCATTAAAAGGAGGCTTGTATGATCTTCGTGCTCCCGGATCTTCCCTTCGCCAAGGACGCTTTAAGCCCGTACATCAGCGCCAAAACCTTCGACTTTCATCACGGCAAACACCATCAGCTCTATATCGACAATACCAACAAGCTGATTGCGGGCTCTGACCTCGACGGCAAAACCCTGCGGGAAATCATCATGGCCACGGCAGGCGACGCCTCCAAGGCAGGCGTTTTCAACAACGCCGCCCAGGTCTGGAACCACTCTTTCTATTGGCGCTGCATGAAGGCCGGCGGTGGCGGAGCACCCACCGGAGCCGTGGCCGACGGCATCAACAGTGCGTTCGGCAGCTACGAAAATTTCGCCAAGGCCTTCAAGGAGGCCGGCATGACGCAGTTCGGCAGCGGGTGGGCCTGGCTGGTGGAGAAGGGTGGAAAACTCGAGATCATGAAGACCGCAAACGCCGACACGCCCATGGCGCACGGCGCTAAAGCCCTGCTTACGGCCGACGTGTGGGAGCACGCCTATTACCTTGATTACCAGAACCGGAGGGCGGACTATCTGCAGGACTTTCTGGACAAGCTGGTCAACTGGGACTTCGCCAACCAACAGCTCAAGAAATAGATTGAACGACAACAAAAAAGGCGGCCCGAGGGCCGCCTTTTTTGTTGAAAAGACTGAGCAGACTAGTTGGCGACGGGCTTGACCACGGCGCCGGAACGGATGCACTGGGTGCAGACCTTCATCCGCTTCACCTCGCCGGACTGCAGCTGGGTGCGGACGGACTGAAGATTGGGCATGAAGCGCCGCTTGGTCTTGTTGTTGGCATGGCTGACGTTGTTGCCAACCTGGGGGCCCTTCCCGCAAACTTCGCATACCTTTGACATATCGTCCTCCTAAATAGTTCTGAAAATATCTTAAGCTGTCATGGCCTGGCAGCTCCGAGACCTTCCGGCAGGCCATGAACATGATTTGCCGCCAGAGGAATTTGCATCCATATATCCGGCCGTCGGGAATGGCAAGTAAAAATCCTTGACAGGAAAAAGAAGACCCATATACACGTTTCGATTCGAGGTACAAACATGGTCGAACACTGGATTGGGTTGACACATCTCCCGGCGCATGGTCGGGAATTTTCATTTGAGGATCAAAATTTCTGGCAGGAACTCTGGCAGGAATTCCATTTTGATTTTGAAGTGATGACGCCCATTTTGTCAACGCTCTTCATCGTCCCCCAGCCGGACGGTTTTCTGGTTCAGGGGCGCATTTCAGGCAGCGTCAAGTCATCGTGCCACCGCTGCCTCGAAGAGGCCCGGGTCGAGATCGACCACGCCTTCGACACCTTTGAAGCCCATGAGGATGTCGAGGCCCTGGAAGAAGAGGAAAGCCACCTGCGCAATACCGACGCGGGCTGGGAGCTCAATGTGACCGGGCTGTTATGGGAGGAATTCCTCCTGGCGATGCCCGAAAAAATACTTTGCGCCGACACGTGTTTGGGGCTATGCCCGCACTGCGGAAAAAACAGGAACCTGGAACACTGCGCCTGCTGCAACCTGGACAACCAGTCCCCCCTGGCCAGGGCCTTGCAGGGCGTTAAAATCAAAACCAATTAGATCGAGTTCAGGATAGAGGTGCCATCATGCCATTGCCTAAGAAGAAAACATCCAAGTCCAGAAGAAACATGCGCCGCTCCCATGACCATGTCGCCGTACCGAACGTCGTGTACTGCGAATGCGGCGAAGCCAGCCTGTCCCACTGCATCTGCCCCGGTTGCGGCAAATACAAGGGACGCCAGTACACCAAGGCCGCAGATGCCTAAAGACATCTGTCTCGCCGTGGACGCCATGGGGGGGGATTTCGGCCCGGAAGTGAACGTTCCGGGCTCCCTTGCGGCTGCCCGCGAGACCGGCGCCAGGGTCATCCTGGTCGGTGACGAGACGTCCATCCGCAAGGAGTTGGACAAGCATCCGCATGCCGACGTGGACTTCGAGGTCGTGCATACCACCCAGGTGGCAGGCATGGCCGAGAAGCCCTCGGACATTTTGCGGCGCAAGAAGGACAGCTCCATGCAGGTGGCCTTCCGCCTTGTGCGGGAGGGGCGCGCCCACGGTGTGCTCACGGCGGGCAACTCAGGGGCCGCCCTGGCCTGCGGGATGTTCATCCTTGGCCGCATCAACGGCGTTGACCGTCCGGCCCTGGCCTCCATCATGCCGACTCTCAAGAAGCCCATCGTCCTCATCGACGTGGGTGCCAACGCCGATTGCAAGCCGTACAACCTGGTTCAGTTCGGTCTCATGGCCGACGTGCTGGCCAGACACGTGCTCGGCATCGGCAACCCCAAGGTCGGCATCCTGAGCATCGGCGAGGAGGAAGGCAAGGGCAACGCCCTGACCAAGGAAGCCTATGCCCTCCTGAAGGGTTCCTCCCTGAATTTCATTGGTAACGTCGAAGGGCGCGATGTCTTCACCGGCGAAACCGATGTCATCGTCTGCGACGGTTTCGTCGGCAACGTGGCATTGAAACTCAGCGAGGGCCTGGGCTCCGCCCTGGCGTCCATGCTCAAGACGGAACTGAAGAAGTCCATCTGGTCCCGCCTGGGGACCCTCATCGCCCTGCCCGCGTTCAAACGCTTCGGCAAGAAGATAGACTACGCCGAGTACGGGGGCGCTCCGATCCTGGGCCTCAATGGCATCGCCATCGTCTGTCATGGCAAGTCCAATGCTCGAGCCATCACCACCGCCCTGCAGCAGGCGGCGCTTTTCGTGCAGAAAAAGGCCAACGACCAACTGGTGCACGCGCTGCATGCCAATACGGAACTGAGCCTGTTTTCCCGGACCGGCCAGGCATCCGCCCTCAAACAGGAAGCTTCGGCTCTCTAGCTTCGGGCCTTCCGCTGTGCTTCCGAAGGGAACGTAGGAATCCTCACATGTCTTCACCGTGCTTCATCTCCGGCCTGGGGCTGCATCTGCCCCGGACCACCATGACCAATGCGGATCTCGAACGCATTGTCGACACATCCGATGAGTGGATCGTGACCCGCACCGGAATCAAGGCCAGACACTTCGCCCAGGACGATGAGCCCTGTTCCGTCCTGGCGTACAACGCCGCCTGCAAGGCCCTGGAAAATGCGGGACTCGCTCCCCAGGACCTGACCCATATTTTCGTCGGCACCTGCTCCGGCGACTACAACCTTCCCACCACCGCCTGCCTGCTGCAGGACATGCTGGGCCTCAAGGGCCTTCCCGCCTTCGACCTGGCGGCGGCCTGCTCCGGTTTTCTCTATGGTCTGGAGACGGCCCGGGCTTTCACGAGCCTCTACCCCGACGCCAGAATCCTGGTCGTCGGCAGCGAGGTCGTCACCGCTCGCGTGAATTTCGAAGACCGCACCACCTGCGTCCTTTTCGGAGACGGGGCCGGAGCGGCAGTGGTCACGGGCAGCGGCAATCCGGGCCGGATCAAGGTCGTCGACGCCATGCTCAAGGCCGACGGTTCCGTGGGCGGCCTGCTCACCATCCATGGAGGTGGTTCGGCCTGCAAGCCCAGGCTCGGACAGACCATCGGACCCGAATATTTCGTGCAGATGAACGGCCGGGACGTGTTCAAGCACGCCGTGCGCTGCATGGCCGAGATCTCCGGGACGATCCTCGAGCGAAACGGCCTGACCGCCGGCGACATCGATCTGATCATTCCTCATCAGGCCAACATCCGCATCATCGAGGCCATCGCCAAGAAGCTCGACGTGGACATGGAAAAGGTCTTCGTCAACGTCGACCGCATCGGGAACACCTCCGCCGCGTCCATCCCCATCGCCCTGACCGAAGCCGTGTCCACCGGCCGCATCCAGCCGGGCATGAAGGTTCTGCTCTCGGCCTTCGGCGGCGGTTTCACCTGGGCGTCGGCCTTGTTGCAATTTTAGCGGTCATTGAGTAACCACTCAGCACTCGCGTTTCCAGCAACACCACGAGGTCAACCATGAGCGAACTGATCAAGACAGCACTGGTCACCGGCGGCACCCGGGGGATCGGCAAGGCCATCGTAAAAAAACTTGCAGCCTCGGGGCACCAGGTTTATTTCACCTACGTTAGCCGGCCTGAACTGGCGGAGGCCGTATGCGCCGAAGTCGCCGCCGAAGGTGGGTCCGCACGTGGCTTCCTGCTTGACGCCAGCGACTGGGATGCCGTGGAAGGCTTCTTCGCCGAGCACATCAAGGACAAGGTCAGCCTCGACGTGCTGGTGAACAACGCGGGCATCACCAAGGACGGGCTGATCATGCGCATGAAGCGCGACCAGTGGGAGCAGGTCATCAAGGTCAATCTGACCGGGGCCTTCGTCTGCCTGCAGCAGGCGGCCAAGATCATGCTCAAACAGCGTCGCGGGCGCATCGTCAATATTTCTTCCGTCGTGGGGCAGATGGGCAACGCAGGGCAGGCCAACTATTGCGCGTCCAAGGCCGGCCTCATCGGGCTGACCAAGGCCGCGGCGCTGGAGCTTGGCTCGCGCGGCGTCACCGTCAACGCCATCGCGCCGGGGTTCATCGAGACCGACATGACTGAAACACTCCCCCAGGAAGTGCGCGAGAAATACCTTGAACGCATTCCCCTGGGCAGCCTCGGGTCGGCGCAGGCAATCGCCGACGCCGTGGCCTATCTCGCATCCGACCAGGCGTCCTACATCACCGGTCAGGTGCTTGGAATCAACGGCGGCATGTATCTGTAGCCCGATTCCACAACACGCACGAATACACACTCTGGAGGAAAACAATGTCTATTGAAGAAAAAGTCAAAGAACTGGTTGTCGAGCAGTTGGGCGTTTCCGCGGATGAAGTGAAGCTTGAGTCCTCCTTTGTGGAGTCCCTTGGCGCCGACTCCCTGGACCTGACCGAGCTGATCATGGCCATGGAAGAGGAATTCGACATCGAGATCGATGACGAAGACGCCCAGAAGATCGCCACGGTCCAGGACGCCATCAACTACATCAAGTCCAAGTCCTAGGACCCGTATCGTTGCCATGACACGGTACCCCGGTCTGGCTGGGGTACCTTTTTTTTCATGCACCGCCTTGCGGAGCCTTCCGCGAGGCATGTCCCTTTTTCCGAGAAGATCATGATTGGTAAACGCGTTGTCGTGACCGGCCTTTCGGCCCTGACCCCCATTGGCAATTCCCTGCAGGAGAGCTGGGCCAACCTCGTGGCCGGAGTGAGCGGCATCGGCCCCATCACCCTCTTCGACTGTTCAGAGTTTGACGCGCGGATCGCGGGCGAACTGAAAAATTTTGAGCCCACGGACTACGTCGGCGTAAAGGAAGCCAAGCGCATGGACCGCTTTGTCCAGATCGCCGTGGCCGCGGGCAAACAGCTCATGGAAGACTGCGGGATGGTCCTTGACGAAGCCTTGGCCCCTGAGGTGGGTGTACTCCTGGGCTGTGGCCTGGGCGGCCTGTCCACTATCGAGGATTTCCACTCCAAGCTTCTCAAGTCCGGACCCGGAAGGATTTCGCCCTTCTACATTCCCATGCTCATCGCCAACATGGCTTCGGGCCAGATTTCCATCCAGACCGGGGCCAAGGGACCGAACCTGGTGACCACTTCGGCCTGCGCCTCGGCCACCCACGCCATCGGCTACGCCTTCTCGGACATCAAGCTCGGCCGGGTCAAGGCCTGCATCACCGGCGGCGTCGAGTCCACCATCACGCCCATGGGCGTGTCCGGTTTTACGGCCATGAAAGCCCTGTCCACCCGCAATGAAGATCCCCAGAAGGCCAGCCGTCCCTTCGACGCCGACCGTACGGGCTTCGTCATCGGAGAGGGCGCGGGCCTGCTCATGCTCGAAGAGCTCGAGCACGCCAAAAAGCGCGGGGCAAAAATCTACGCAGAGGTCGTGGGCTACGGCGCCTCGGGCGACGCATACCACATCGCCGCCCCCGAGGAATCCGGCACGGGCATGGCCCAGGCCATGAAGTGCGCCCTGCGCGACGCCGAGCTGGCCCCCGAACAGGTTTCCTTCGTCAACGCCCACGGCACGTCGACCAAGCTCAACGACAAGACCGAAACCAAGGCCCTCAAGGCCGTGTTTGGCGACCACGCCTACAGGATGCCCATCACCGCCAACAAGAGCATGATAGGACATCTCCTGGGCGCAGCCGGCGGTGCCGAAGCCGTGTTCACGGCCATGAGCCTCATGACGGGCATCGTCCCGGGCACCATCAATCAGGAAACCCCGGACCCGGACTGCGACCTGGACTACACCCCGGGCGGCAGCCGGGAAATGGCCCTGGAATACGGAATCAGCAACTCGTTCGGATTCGGCGGCACCAACGCCTCCATCATCCTGCGCAGTTTCAAATAACGACCGGCCGCACGCGCGGCCCAACTCGAGTGGAGAAGCCATGGACGAACTCACACGCCAGGATCCGCAGATAGCCAAAGCTATCCAGTTGGAAACCAACCGCCAGATTACCAAGCTCGAACTCATCGCCTCGGAAAACTTCACGTCCCATGCGGTGCGCATCGCCATGGGCAGCGTCATGACCCACAAGTACGCCGAAGGATACCCGGGCAAACGGTACTACGGCGGCTGCGAATACGTGGACATGGCCGAAAACCTGGCCATGGAGCGCGCCCGGCAGCTCTTCGGCGCCGAGTACGCCAACGTCCAGCCCCACTCCGGTTCCCAGGCCAACATGGGCGCCTACTTCGCGGCCATTCAGCCCGGCGACACCATCCTGGGCATGAACCTGTCCCACGGCGGGCACCTGACGCACGGCAGCCCCGTGAACTTCTCGGGACGCCTCTTCAAGACCGTCTTTTACGGCGTCGAGAAGGAGACGGGCCAGATCAATTATGACGAAGTGGAGGCCCTGGCCCAGGAACACAAGCCCCAGATGATCATCGCCGGGGCCAGCGCATACCCGCGCACCCTGGATTTCGAGCGCTTCCGCGCCATCGCCGACGGCGTCGGGGCCAAGCTCCTGGTGGACATGGCCCACATCGCCGGCCTCGTGGCCACCGGGCTGCACCCCTCGCCCATCACGCACGCCCACTTCACCACGACGACCACGCACAAGACCCTGCGCGGGCCGCGCGGCGGCATGATCCTGAGCTCCGAAGAGTTCGGCAAGACCCTCAATTCCCAGATCTTTCCGGGCATCCAGGGCGGGCCGCTCATGCACGTCATCGCCGCCAAGGCCGTGGCCTTCGGCGAAGCCCTGCGTCCCGAGTTCAAGGAATACCAGCAGCAGGTTCTCGACAATGCCAAGGCCCTGGCCAAGGAACTGACCGACGCGGGCTTCAATCTGGTATCCGGGGGCACGGACAACCACCTCATGCTCATGGATCTGACCTCCCATGACATCACGGGCAAGGACGCCGAAATCGGCCTCGACCACGCCGGCATCACCGTCAACAAGAACACGGTGCCCTTCGAGACCCGCTCGCCCTTTGTCACGTCGGGAGTGCGCCTGGGCACTCCGGCCCTGACCACCCGCGGCATGGGGACCGACGACATGCGGAAGGTTGCCAAGTGGATCGTCGCCACCCTGGCCAGTCTCGACAACGAGACCAGGTTGGACGAAATCCGCCGGGAGGTGGAGAAATTCGCCGGCCAGTTCCCGCTTTTCGCCTGGTAGTCCGCGCCTTTTCCTGCCGGCTTTCCCCAACCACAGGGCCCCTTCGCAGGCCCTGTGGTTGATTCGTTTCCAAAGAGGTGACCATGGACAACCGCATCCCCTGGCCTCAGTACTTCATGAACATCGCCTACCTTGTGGCCGAACGTTCCACATGTCTGCGCCGCAAGGTCGGAGCCCTGGCCGTGAAGGACAAGCGCATCCTGGCCACAGGCTACAACGGGGCTCCCGCCGGACTGACCCATTGCCTGGAGATCGGCTGCCTGCGCGAGAAATTGGGCATCCCCTCGGGACAGCGCCATGAACTCTGTCGCGCCCTGCACGCCGAGCAGAACGTCATCATCCAGGCCGCCATCCACGGCGTGAGCATCGAGGGTGCGGACATCTTCTGCACCACGCAGCCGTGCATCCTCTGCGCCAAGATGCTCATCAACTGCCGGGTGCGGGCCATCCATTTCGCCGAGGGGTACCCCGACGACATGTCGCGTGAGATGCTCGACGAGGCCGGCATCCCCTATCTGCGCATGGAGAGGGAGTCGCATGCCTCGTGATGCCGCCTTCATGGGCCGGGCCATGGAACTGGCCGAGCGCGGCCGCGGCCTGACCGCGCCAAATCCCTGCGTCGGAGCCGTGCTCGTGCGCGAGGGACGCGTCGTGGCCGAAGGCTGGCACACCGCCTGGGGCAAGCCCCACGCCGAGGTCGAAGCCCTGCGCGACGCCGCGGCCAAAGGTGTCGACCCTCGCGCCTGCACCCTCTACGTCACCCTTGAGCCCTGCAACCACCAGGGCAAGACTCCGCCCTGCACCAAAGCCATCCTTGACGCCGGCGTACCCGAGGTGGTCGTGGGCTGCGCCGATCCCAACGCCACGGTCGCAGGAGGCGGGTCGGAGTTTCTGCGAAGCCGCGGCGTGACCATTCGCACAGGCGTGCGTGAACAGGAGTGCCGGGACCTCATCGCCGATTTTCTGGTCTGGCAGACCACGGACCGCCCCTTCTCCATCCTCAAGCTGGCCACCACCCTGGACGGCAAGATCGCCACCCGCGGCGGACAGGCCGCCTGGATCTCGGGCGAGGCCTCGCGCCGCGAAGTACACAGGCTGCGTTCCTGGTGCGGGGCAGTCATCGTCGGAGGCGGCACCTACCGGGCCGACAACCCTGCGCTGACCTGCCGGTTGCCCGGATACGACGGACCGCAGCCCCTGGCCGTGATCGTCTCCCGCTCCCTGCCCGACCCGTCCGAAAACTCGAACCTGCTCTCCTCCCGGCCGGACCGGACGGTCTTCTGGACCACCTCGGCCGCGAGCGGTTCCGCCCGGGCCGCCCGGCTGGCCGACATGGGCGTCACGGTCTGGGGACTTCCGTCCCGGGGCCAGGCCCCTGAGGCCGGACTTGACCTGGCCGAAGGGTTCAGGCTTCTGCGGCAGGAACGCGGTTGCCACTACACCATGACCGAAGGCGGCGGGCACCTGGCCGGTGCCCTGCAGCAACAGGGTCTGGTGGATGAACTGCGCATCTTCCAGGCCATGAAGGTTCTGGGCGACGAGAAGGCGCGTTCGTCTTTCGCCGGCCGCAACGCGATGTCCATGGAAGAGTGCTGGGAGTTTCGCCTCGTAGAGCAGACTTTTTTCGATACCGATCTTTATTTACGTTTGAGACCAAAGGAGTAGCCATGTTCACCGGCATCATTCAAGGCATGGGGCAGGTGGGGGCCGTGGACCGCAGCGGGAGCGAGACGCGCTTCACCTTGCGGCCGGGCTTCGCCCTCGCCGACTATGCCCTGGGCGAGTCCATCGCCGTGAACGGAGTCTGCCTGACCGTCGAGACATTCGGCCAGGGCTGGTTCACGGCCTACGCATCGGCCGAGACCCTTTCCGTGACCAACCTGGGTTCCCTGCGCGTCTCCTCCACCGTCAACCTGGAGCGCGCCCTGGCCCTGGGCGACCGTCTGGGCGGACACATCGTCTCGGGACACGTGGACTGTCTGGCGGAAGTCCTGTCCATCCGCCAGGCCGGACAGTCCCGCGTCTACCGGCTGGGCTTCCCCGGAGAGTTCGCCGCCCAGGTCATCCCCAAGGGCTCCGTGGCCCTGGACGGGATCAGCCTGACAGTCAACGATTGCGGTCGGGATTATTTGGAAGTAAACATCATCCCGGCCACGCAGCGGGAGACGACCATTTCCGGCTGGGCCCCGGGACGGCGCGTCAACATGGAGACCGACGTCATCGGCAAGTATGTCCAGCGCATGCTCGCCCCCTGGCACGACGGTCCGACACGGCCCGAACCATCGAAAATCACCCCGGACTTCCTGAAAGAACACGGATTCTGAGCGCAGACCGCGTCCGGGCATCCAACCACGAGGATTGTATGCACAAATGCACGGCCGAAGAGGCCATCAAGGAAATAAAGGCCGGGAACATGATCATCCTGGTCGACGACGAGGACCGTGAGAACGAGGGCGACCTGACCATCGCAGCCGAAAAGGTCACGCCCGAGGCCATCAATTTCATGGCCAAATACGGCCGCGGTCTCATCTGCCTGGCCCTGGAGCCGGCCCTGGTGGACAAGCTGGAGCTGCCGCTCATGGCGCGCCGCAACACCTCCAAGTTCGGCACCAATTTCACCGTGTCCATCGAGGCCAAACAGGGCGTGACCACGGGCATCTCGGCCCATGACCGGGCCCTGACCATCCAGACCGCCGTGGCCGACGACACCACTCCCGAAGACCTGGCCACCCCCGGCCACATCTTCCCCCTGCGCGCCAAGCCGGGTGGAGTTCTGGTGCGCGCCGGACAGACCGAAGGCTCCGTGGACCTGGCCCGCCTGGCCGGGCTCAAGGGCGCGGCCGTCATCTGCGAGATCATGAACGACGACGGCACCATGTCGCGCATGCCCGACCTGCGCAAGTTCGCTGAAGAGCACGACATGAAGATCGCGACCATCGCCGACCTCATCGCCTACCGCTCCCGCAAGGACTCCCTGGTCCGCCGCGTGGCCGAGGCGCGCATGCCCACCTGCTACGGCGAGTTCACCATCGTGGCCTACGAGAACGACATCGACGCCCACACCCACATCGCCCTGGTCAAGGGGGAGATCAACGAGGAAACCCCCGTCCTCGTGCGCGTGCACAGCGAGTGCCTCACGGGCGACGTATTCGGCTCCATGCGTTGCGACTGCGGCAGCCAGCTGCAGCGGGCCATGGAAATGGTCAACAGCGAAGGCGCCGGCGTCATCCTCTACATGCGCCAGGAAGGCCGCGGCATCGGCCTGGGCAACAAGATCAAGGCGTACCATCTGCAGGACGAAGGACGCGACACCGTCGAAGCCAACCTGGAGCTGGGCTTCGCCCCGGACCTGCGGGACTACGGTCTGGGCGCCCAGATCCTGGTGGACCTGGGCGTGAAGCGCATGCGCCTCATGACCAACAACCCCAAGAAAATCATCGGCCTTGAAGGTTACGGCCTCAAGGTCGAGGAACGGGTACCCATCGAGATGCCTGCCTGCGACGAAAACAAGTGCTACCTGCACACCAAGTATGCCAAGCTCGGCCACCTGCTGCACCTCGACGCCGAGAACAAATAATTTCCCACAAGGAGAAACCATGCTGCACATCAAGACCATCGAAGGCCAATTGCAGGCCGACGGACTCAAATTCACGATCATCGCCAGCCGTTTCAACGACTTCATCGTCGACCGTCTCATCGGCGGCGCCGTCGATTACCTCGTGCGCCACGGCGCCGCCCGCGAGGACATCACCATCATCCGCGTGCCCGGGGCTTTCGAGATGCCCCTGGTGGCCCAGAAAGTGGCCAGAAGCGGCAAGGCCGACGCCATCGTCTGCGTGGGCGCCGTCATCCGCGGCGCGACCCCGCACTTCGATTTCGTCTGCAACGAGGCGACCAAGGGCATCGCCCACGTCTCCATGGAGACCGGCGTGCCCATCGGGTTCGGCCTGCTGACCACGGACACCCTGGAGCAGTCCATCGAACGCGCCGGCAGCAAGGGCGGGAACAAGGGCGTCGAGGCTGCGGCCGCGGCCCTGGAAACCCTGCGCGTGCTGCAGCAGCTCCAGTAAAGCCAGGGGACACACGTGACGCACAACCGCCGGCACCAACGCCGCTTTGCCTTTCAGGTTATCTATTCACTGAACTTCACCCAGGCCATGCGCAAGGAAGACCTCATCCGCTCCTTCGACAATTTCTGGAGCGAGGAGGAGTTCGACATGGACCGCGAAGCCTCTTACGCCTGGACTCTGGTGGAAGGGGTTTTCGACAATCATGACAGCATCGACGAGGTCATCACCCGGCACTCCCAGCACTGGAAACTCAACCGCATCGCCAAGGTCGAACTGACCATCCTGCGGCTTTCCCTCTTCGAGATGCTCCACTGCCCCGACATCCCCTTCAAGGTGGCCATGAACGAAGCCATCGAGCTGGCCAAGGATTTCGGGGACGACAATTCCAAGACCTTCGTCAACGGCGTCCTCGACGCCGCGGCCAAAGGCGCCGAACGCGACGACCGCACGAAAATACAGTCCGCAAACACGGAATCCTGAGGACAGCATGAGGCATTACGATTTCAAGGACATCGAGGAAAAATGGCAGAAGGCCTGGGAGGACCAGGCCTGTTTCCGGACCAGCACGACCCGAGACGGCAGGAAGTACTACGTCCTGGAGATGTTCCCCTACCCCTCGGGACGCATCCACATGGGGCATGTGCGCAACTACTCCATCGGCGACGTGGTGGCCCGCTACAAGCGCATGCAGGGCTTCGACGTGTTCCACCCCATGGGCTGGGACGCCTTCGGCCTGCCCGCCGAGAACGCGGCCATAAAGAACAACACCCACCCGGCCAAGTGGACGTACGAAAACATCGCCTACATGCGCTCCCAGCTCAAACGCCTGGGATACTCCTATGACTGGGAACGTGAAATCGCCACCTGCCACCCTGGATACTACAGGTTCGAGCAGGAATTCTTCCTCAAATTCCTTGAAAAAGGGCTGGTCTACCGCAAGAAGGCTCCGGTCAACTGGTGTCCGAGCTGCCACACGGTCCTGGCCAACGAGCAGGTCGAGGAAGGCCTGTGCTGGCGCTGCGACTCCGAGGTGCAGCAGAAGGAGCTGTCCCAGTGGTTCCTGCGCATCACCGACTATGCCGAGGAACTCCTGTCCGCCCTGGACACCCTGACCGATGGCTGGCCCGAGCGCGTCCTGACCATGCAGCGCAACTGGATCGGCAAAAGCGTCGGCGCGGAGATTTCCTTCACCATCAAGGGGATGGATGAACGGATCGACGTCTTCACGACCCGGCCCGACACCCTCTTCGGCGCGACCTTCATGAGCCTGGCCCCCGAGCACCCGCTGGTGGAGAAGCTCATCCCCGGCACCGGCCAGGAAGCCGAGGTGCGCGCCTTCGTGGACCGCATCTCCAAAATGGACCGCATCGTGCGCACGGCCGACGACCTTGAAAAGGAAGGCGTGTTCACGGGCCGATATTGCATCAATCCCGTGACGGGCCGCGAGATGCCCGTCTATGTGGCCAACTTCGTGCTCATGGGCTACGGCACCGGCGCGGTCATGGCCGTCCCGGCCCACGACCAGCGCGACTTCGAGTTCGCGGCCAAGTACGAACTGCCCATGCAGATCGTCATCATGCCCAAGGACAAGGGCCTGGATCTCGCGACCATGACCGAGGCCTACACCGAGCCCGGCGTCATGGCCAATTCCGGGAAGTTCGACGGCATGGACAGCGAGGCCGCAAAGCAGGCCATCATCGACCACCTGGCTGCCGACGGCCTGGGCAAGCCCACGGTCAACTACCGCCTGCGGGACTGGAACATCTCCCGGCAGCGGTACTGGGGTGCGCCCATCCCGGTCATCTACTGCGACGCGTGCGGCATCGTGCCCGTGCCGGCCGCCGACCTCCCCGTGGAGCTGCCCCTGGACGTCAAGGTCAACCCCGACGGCCGTTCGCCCCTGCCCGACTGCGAGAGTTTCGTGAACGTGACCTGCCCCGCCTGCGGCAAGCCCGCCCGGCGCGAGACGGACACCATGGACACCTTCGTCGAGTCCTCCTGGTATTTCGCCCGCTACACGTCGGCCCGCAACGAAGACTCCGCCTTCGACTCCGAAGACGTCGCCTACTGGCTGCCCGTGGACCAGTACATCGGCGGCATCGAGCACGCCATCCTGCACCTCCTGTACTCCCGCTTCTTCGTCAAGGCGCTGCGCGACGAGGGCTACCTGGCCCACGACGAGCCTTTCAAGAACCTGCTCACCCAGGGCATGGTCCTTTTGGGCGGCTCCAAGATGTCCAAGTCCAAGGGCAACGTGGTGGACCCCGACGAGATGATCGTCAAGTACGGCGCCGACACCGTGCGCCTCTTCTGCCTTTTCGCCGCCCCGCCCGAGAAGGACCTGGAGTGGAACGACAAGGGTATCGAGGGTTCGAGCCGCTTCCTGAACCGCCTCTGGCGCCTGGTGGACGAACTCGAAGACGTCCTCTCCCCCGTGGGCCCGTGCGTGGCCGTTGACGGAACCCTGACCGAGCCCGAAGCGGAGCTTCGCCGCAAAGAGCACGACACCGTGCGCAGGGTGGAACGCGACATCGAAAACAAGTTCCAGTTCAACACGGCCATCGCGGCCATGATGGAACTGGTCAACACCCTGTACACCACCAAGGACGACGTGCGCCAAAGCGCAAACGGACCCAGGCTCCTTTCCTCGGCCATATCCTCCCTGCTCGTCGCCCTCTCGCCCATCGCTCCGCACATCTGCGAGGAGCTGTGGGCCCGCATGGGATACACCCGCACCCTGGCCGCCGAACCCTGGCCCGCCCACGACCCGGAAGCCCTCAAGACGAGCGAGGTGACGGTGGTCGTGCAGGTCAACGGCAAACTGCGCGGACAGATCTGCGTGGCAGCCGATGCGACGTCCCAGGAGATCCAGGACCAGGCCTTGAACGACCAAAACGTGGCACGACACATCGAGGGCAAAAACATTGTCAAAATCATCGTCATCCCCGGAAAACTGGTCAATGTGGTTATCAGGTAGGGTTTTCCAGCTTCTGCTGTGCCTTGTCCTGCTGCTGCCCGCCTGCGGGTATCAGCTCACGGCCCAGGCGCCCATCGACCTGCCCAGGGACAGCACCCAGCTGTTCCTGGCCAAGGTCACCAACCCGACCACGGAAACCTGGCTGGATCCCATGCTGCGCAACAGCCTGCGCGACGAACTGACCCGCCGCGGCAACGTGACCTGGGTCGGGCGCGACGAGGCCCAGGCCACGGTCAACGTGGACGTTCGCGCCTACAGCACCTCCGATGCGGTCAAGGGCCGCGACGACGTGACCGTGAAGTCGGAAGTCCGCATCCAGATGGAGGTCAGCTTCTTCAGCACGAAGACGAGCGCCCTGATCTGGACCTCCGGGCCGGTCATCGCCTCCGAGTCCTACCGCGGCTGGAGCAACAAGCGCGAAGCCACCCAGAGCGCCGTCGACCTGGCCGTGCGCATGGTGGCCGACCGTCTCAGCCAGAAATTCTGAGGCGCATGGCCAGGCAGGGTTTCTCCTTTCTCGTCTGCGCGGACCCGGAACTGATCCGGGACCGCGTGGATGAACTCCTGGGCGGCGAGGGATTCGCCCCCAGGGTCTTCTGGGGCGACGAGGATCTCACGGACCGCTACTGGCAGACTCTGACCGTGCCGTCCATGATGGGGCCGCCCAATGCGGTAATCCTGCGCCGCGCCCAGGATCAGGACGACGATTTCTGGACCAGGATGGAGCCGCTGCTGGCCATGGCCAGGCCGTCGGTGTGGCCGATCTTCTGTCTTGAAAGCGAATGGGACAAGGGCAAGCCGAAGGTGGCCAAGTCCGTCACCAAGGGCAAATTCTGGGCAGCTGCCCAGAAACGGGGTTGGATCTGGGAGCACCCCGGCCTGACCCGGGCCAACATCGGCCGGGAGCTGGACCGTTTCGCCGCCCGCCACGGCCTTTCCTTCGGCCCCGACGTAAAGAAAACCCTGGCGGAATCCCTGCCGCTGACCACCATCGCCCTGCGCAACGAACTCGAAAAGATCCTGCTGCTGGCCGGCGAGAACACGACGATCATGGCGGAGCACCTGGCCGTCCTTGAAACGGAAGACCACTTCGACATCTTCGCCTTCCTGCGCTCCCTGCAGACTCCGCAAGGGCGGAAACAGGCCTGGGACCGCCTCCTCAACGATCCGGCCATGGCCAGCGGGGACATGGTATTCCCCGTATCGTCGCTCATGTTGCGCGAAGCGCGCCAGCTCTGGCAGCTCCTCCACGGCGAGGACAATAAAGTTCAGCTCTTCCCCGGCCTCAAGGCGGAGAAAAAGAACCTGGCCAAGCGTCTCGGACCAGCCCGCATCGGCCGCTTCTGGGACCTGGTCCTGAAGGCCGACACGGACATCAAGACCGGCCGGCTGAAGCCCGCCCAGGCCATGGAAAACCTGGTCAAGGACGCAACGCGCCTATGGTGAGTGAAGCGCCGGCCCATTACCACGGCCATCGCCAGCGCCTGCGCGAACGCCTCGACGCCGACCCTCGCGCGCTGTCCGACTACGAACTCCTCGAACTGCTTCTTACCTACACTCTGCCCCGCAAGGACACCAAACCCATCGCCAAGGAAATGATCGCCCGCTTCGGCTCCCTGGCCGACGCGCTGCACGCGGAGCCGCAGCGAGTGGCCGAGGTTCCCGGACTGGGCGAAGGCGCGGCATCGTTCTGGCGCACCCTGCGCGAATGCCGCGCCAGGTCGGCATGCGGGGCCCTCGCCGCGAAAGAGAAATTCTCCTCTCCGGACCAGGTCCGCGACATGGTCTGTTCGCGTCTGGGGCATCTGACCAAGGAGGAGTTCTGGGTCATCCTGGTGGACAACCAAAACCGCCTCATCCGCTTCGAACGCGTCTTCAAGGGCACCGTGGACCAAACCGCGGCCTACCCGCGCGAGATTCTCGAACTGGCCCTGCGGCATCACGCCAGCGGCCTCATCCTGGTCCACAACCATCCCGGAGGCGACCCTGCCCCCTCCCGGCAGGACCGCACGCTGACCGACAGCATCGCCCGCCTGGCGTCGGAGCTCGGCCTGCGCCTGCTGGACCACATCATCGTGACCGGCCAGACCTACTCCAGCTTCCGTTCCCTGGGACTGCTCTGATTTTTTCGTCCCAAATAGGGAAAAATCCCACTTTTTTGCTTGCCTGAGGATCGATTGGCCTTATAATTGACTGAATTTGTTTTTCGCGTCCAAAATTTCGCGGATACATCACCATGAGGAGACCAAAGTGAGCGACGAAAAAACCTTTTCCCCGGAAAATGACGAAATTCAGGGCGAAAATTCCAATACAGCCAGCGCCGAGAGCGGCGTGCAGGAAGCGGAGATCCCCACGACAATGCCGCTTCTCGCAGTGCGCGACATCGTCGTGTTCAACTACATGATCCTGCCCCTCTTCGTGGGACGGGAGAAGAGCGTCCAGGCTGTGGACGCGGCCCTGAACGGCAGCCGCTACATCTTCATCAGCACCCAGAAGGACGAGAGCGTCGACGATCCCACACCCGAAGACCTCTACCATACCGGCACCGTGGCCATGATCATGCGCATGCTCAAGATGCCCGACGGCCGGCTCAAGGTGCTGGTGCAGGGGCTGACCCGCGCGCGCATCCTCGATTTCGTGCAGAACGAACCCTTCGACAAGGTCAGGATCGAAACCATCGATGAACTCGTGGTCGAGAACCCGGGTCCCGAGGAAGAGGCCCTGCTGCGCTCCGTCAAGGAACAGAGCGAGAAGATTCTGACGCTTCGCGGCATCGATGCGGCCGAAATCATGAACGTGCTCAACGCCGTCAACGAGCACGGCCGCCTGGCCGACCTGGTGGCCTCCAACCTGCGCATGAAATCATCCGAGGCCCAGCGCATCCTGGAGAGCCACGACCCCATCGAACGCCTGAACCTGGTCAATTCCCAGCTGGTCAAAGAGGTCGAAGTGGCCTCCATGCAGGCCAAGATCCAGAACATGGCCAAGGAAGGGATGGACAAGGCCCAGCGAGAGTATTTCCTGCGCGAACAGCTCAAGGCCATACGCCGCGAACTGGGCGACAAGGGCGGCGAAGGCGAAGAGATGGAGGAACTCAGGAAGACCATAAACGCCCTCGGCCTGCCCAAGAAGGTGAAGAAGGAGGCAGACAAGCAGCTCTCGCGTCTGGAGTCCATGCACCCGGACAGCTCCGAGGCCACCATCCTGCGCACCTACCTGGACTGGCTCATCGACCTGCCCTGGAAGAAGGCGTCCAAGGACCGCCTCGACATCAAGGAGGCGGCAAAAATCCTGCACGAGGACCACTACGATCTGGAAAAGGTCAAGGAACGCATCCTCGAATACCTGAGCGTGCGCAAGCTGAACCCGACCATGAAAGGTCCCATCCTGTGCTTCGTGGGTCCTCCCGGCGTGGGCAAGACGTCGCTGGGCAAGTCCATCGCCCGCTCCCTGGGCCGCAAGTTCGTGCGCATGTCCCTGGGCGGCATGCGTGACGAGGCCGAGATCCGCGGCCACCGGCGGACCTACATCGGGGCCATGCCCGGCCGCATCATCCAGTCCATGAAGGACGCAGGCACGGTCAACCCCGTCATCATGCTCGACGAGATCGACAAGCTCGGCAACGATTTCAGGGGCGACCCGTCCTCCGCCCTGCTGGAGGTGCTGGACCCGGAACAGAACAACTCTTTCACGGACCACTACCTGAACGTGCCCTACGACCTGTCCAAGGTCATGTTCATCTGCACGGCCAACATGCTGGACACCATCCCTTCGGCATTGCTGGACCGCATGGAGGTCATCCGCATCCCCGGCTACACGGAACAGGAGAAGACTGTCATCGCCAGACGCTACCTCCTGACCCGACAAATCAAGGAGAACGGCCTCACCAACGACACCCTGATCATGTCAGACGCCGTTTTGGCCGAAATCATCAGGAACTACACCCGCGAGGCGGGCCTGCGAAATCTGGAACGGGAGATCGGCTCCATCTGCCGCAAGTACGCGCGCAGGGTGGCCGAAGGAAAGAAAGGCCCCTTCCGGGTGACCAGCGCCGCCCTCATCAAACTGCTCGGACAGCCCAAGTTCATGGATGAGGAACGGGAGAGTTCCATGCCCCCCGGCGTGGCCCTGGGCCTGGCCTGGACCCCTTACGGCGGTGAGATCCTGCACATCGAGTGCAGCCTGCTCCCGGGCAAGGGCAAGCTCATCCTGACCGGAAAGCTGGGCGACGTGATGAAGGAGAGCGCGCAGGCGGCCCTCAGCTACGCGCGCAGCAAGAGCGCGAGCCTGGGCATAGCCGAGGACTTCTTCGACACCCACGACATCCACATTCACGTCCCGGCCGGTGCCACGCCCAAGGACGGCCCCTCGGCCGGCGTGACCCTGGTCACGGCGCTCATGTCGGCCATCACCAACGAGTCCATCGCCTCGGACGTGGCCATGACCGGCGAGATCACCCTGCGTGGCAGAGTCATGCCCGTGGGCGGCATCAAGGAAAAAATCCTGGCAGCGGTCAGCCACGGCGTGAACAAGGTCCTCATCCCGGCGCGCAACGCCCATGACCTGGATGAGATTCCCAAGGAACTCCGCAAGCGCATCACCGTCAGAACCGTTGAAACCATCGATGAAATCTGGCCGGAAGTGCGCACGGCCAAAGCGGAATAAACGCGGCAATCCAAATGCGTCAAAGCCCCCGGACCGGCATGGTCGCGGGGGCTTTTTCATGGCCATCTACATCGCAGAAGGCGTCAGGACGCGTCCGCCTCTGTCGCCGCCCCGGCGGAGACGGGCAGCTCGATGCCGAAAACCGTACCTCGGCCCGGTTCCGATTCCACCCACATCCTGCCGCCGTGGCCCCGGGTCACGATGAAATACGAAACCGAAAGACCGAGCCCAGTACCGATCCCCGGGGGCTTGGTGGTGAAAAACGGCTCGAAGACACGGCGCTGCACTTCAGGCGAAATGCCCGGACCATTGTCCGCGACCTCCACGATCACGCCCCCAGGCCCCCGCGAAAGCCGGATGTCTATGCGCGGTTCCTCGATGGGAGGGCTGGCCATGGCCATGGCCTGGGCCGCGTTGCGCAAGAGGTTCAGAAGAACCTGCTCGATTTCCGTCTCGGAGCACGGCACCTCAGGCAAAGCCTCGGCGCAGTGCTTGGCAGTATGGATTTTCTTGAAATCGTACGTTTTCTTCAGATCGAAATCATTCCTGGCCAAAGCCAGGGCCTTGTCCACGATGGCATCGATGCCGCAGGCTGCGTGCCTTGATTCGTCCGGACGGCTGAAGTCGAGCATGTGCCGGATGATGTTGGACGCACGCAGGGCCGCGGCCTGGATGTCCCGCACCATGGAGAACATGCCCCGGGCCTCCATGTACCGGGCCAACCCCTCCATATCGAGTCCCAACCCTTCCGCCACCTCGACATTCTTCCCGAAATCGGGCCGTATGCGCAGGGCCATGTTCTGGGCCGTCTGCACGATGATGGCCAGAGGGTTGTTGATCTCGTGAGCCACGCCCGCCGCGATGCCGCCGACGGAGATCATCTTCTCTGTCTGGATCATCATCTCCTGCATGCGCTTGAACTCGGTCATATCCCGGGCCACGGAGAGCAGAAACCGTTTCTGCCCGATGGTTACGTACAGACACGACACGTTGCACAGCGCCTGTGAACCGTCCTTCCGGCGATACTCCAGTTCGAAGTTTTTGGCATGCCCGGAACTGCGCAGGCTTTCGATCAACATTCCGCGGCGTTCCGGACTCACGAACAATTCGAGATCCAGCGTGCTTCTGCCGATGAGCTCCTCGAAACCGTAGCCGGAAAGCTGGACAAAAGCCTCGTTGACGTCCACCAGGATTCCGGTGTCCGGTTCGGAAAGTGAAATGGCGTCGGGGGAAAGCTTGAAGAGCTGCGAAAACTTCTCCTCGGACTGGCGCAACAATTCCTCTGAGCGCTTGCGTTCGGAGATGTCGCGGAAGATGCCCTCGACCCCGAGCACAGCCCCGTCCTCGCCATGGTACAAACGGCTCGATGTGGCGACCAGGACCGGTGTGCCGTCCTTCCGCTTCAACAGCACCTCGAAATCCGAGACCCGCCCCCGAGTCCGGATGATCCCCAGAAAATCCTCACGCTGCGCGGGTTCGAGCCAGAATTCCTCATTGGGCCGGCCGAGCATCTCCCCGGCATGTTCATAACCCAGCAGGCGAACTCCGGAAGGGCTGATCATGGACAGCCGGCCCGAGGAGTCGGTCCGGTAGAAGACGTCTTCGATGTTGTCGATCACCGAGCGATAGAGGCGTTCACTGCGGCGCAGGGCCTCCTCGGCCTCCCTGCGCTCGGTGATGTCCCGCCCCACGCCGATGATCTCGACGATATCCCCATCCGGCCCCGGAACCGCCGAGTCGTTCCATGCGAACCACCTCCACCCCCCCGCGGTCATGGCGCGCTGTTCCATGTAGGCCATGTACGGAGGGACATGAAGATTCCGCATGGCCTCCTGGGTGGACGGCAGGTCGTCCTCGTGCACAAGGGGCATGAACGTGCTGCCCAGCAATTCTTCTTCGGTCCTCCCGAAAGTCCGGCAATAGGCCGGGCTGACGTAGAGAAAACGCCCTGCCGCATCGACTTTGACAACAAGGTCCGTCTGATGCTCCACCAAGAGGCGGAATTTCTCCTCCCGGTCGCGCAGGTCGCGCAGGGACGTCTCGAGAGCCGAAGTCTCGGCTTTCACACGCCTGCGCATGAGCACGTTCCAGACCGAAACGGCGAACAGCGCCCCGAAGACGGCCGCAAGGCCAGCCCCCAGGTACTCCCATCGTCCCGAGAAGAACAGGGGCCTGCCGGACCAGTTCTTCAGGATGTCCTGGACTTCGGAATCCGAGATCCGGTCAAACCCGGCCTGGACGGCAGCCAGGAGTTCATGATCGCCCTTGCGCACGGCGGAATGAAGGGTTGTGACGGCAATGGGTTTTGAAGCCTGCCGAAATCCGGCTCCTTCCGGATGCTGGGCCAGGTAGTAGAGGGCCACGGGCGTGTCCGAAACAAAGACCTTGACCTCCCCGGCCGCGGCTGCGGCGACGAGATCCCGCGCGCCGGGATACCGGGCGAACGTCATTCCGGGGTGTGTGGCATTGATCACTGCCTCGACGCTGTCGCCCTGGACCACTCCGATGGCGAAGCCTGCGAGATCGGCCACGCCGGTGATTCCGCCGAGTTGCTGATGGAAAAAGATGCCGGTCGGAATTTCCGTGAATCCTTTCGTCAACTCGAAGGCAGCCTCCCTCCCGGGAGTCTTCAGCACGCCTCCGAGGACATGGGCCCGCCCTTCCCGGACGGCGGAGATCGCGTCGTCCCAATCCATGAGGCGAAACTCCACGGGGATGCCCGTCCTGGAACTCCAAAGTTTCCAGATGTCGACGAGGATGCCGCTCGGGACGTTCCCCGCGTCCAGAAACACGAAGGGGGGATAGTCCTTGTCGTCGGCCAGGATGATTTTTTCCGGGAGGGCATGCGCGGGGAGGGCGCACGCAAGGACCGCCAGGTGCACAAGCAGCGCCAACAGGAGCGCCCGGCCGGTCGCACGGCGCACTCCGTGACATCCTTGCAGACGTGTCGTTCGCATGTCGTCAGGAACCTCCCGTCAACGATGTGCCTTCACCGGGCGGTATCAATCAAATCATGGATTCAGCCGCCATGACACATGCATTACAGGGCAGGTCTTGACTGCAGCCCCGCGACCTGCCCCAGCCTGGCTACGGCATCAGCGATTCCCCGATCTCCTTGAAGAGGTCGGCCAGACAGACCACGCCGATGATGCGTCCGCCTTCCTCAACCACGGCGCGGCCGCGGCGGTAGTCGAGAAAGACCTCGAGCACCCTGGCCAGGGGATCGTTGGGCTTGAGCATCGGGATGTCATGCTGCAGGCAATCGGTGATGCGGACCTGGGCGCAACTGCGGCAGGCGGTGACGAAAGCCCTGTCCCAGTCCACCTCGTTGCCTTCCAGCACCGAGCCTTTGAGCAGGCATGGGCCGATGCCCTGGATCAGGTTCCACATGGACAGGATGCCCAGAAATTTCTCATTCTTGGAAAAAACCAGCACAAAGCTTCCATCGGGCTGCCTGCCGCGAATTTCCCGCAGGGCGGTGATGGCTTCGGAAAGGCTCGCGTCTTCGCGTACAAAGGCATAATCCTCGCGCATGATGTCCCAGACCCGTTTGCGTAAAAGCATGACTCACTCCCGTATTGCTGATGTAAGATGAACAGGGCTCGCCGCCCTCAATCGAAATCTGCCAGAAGCGCCCCGATGTGCAGGTCGTCCGTCAGGGACTGATTCTGGTAAAGGTTCCTGATCCGCCACGACGCCTGCTGCAGGTGGGCGTTGGTAATGCCGTTGGACAGGGCGGTGTAGGCCTCGAGAAAGGCCGCCAGATGGTCGCATATCTTGAGCATATGCCCGTCCTTGGGGCAGAAGGCGTCCTGGTTGTACCGCCCCTGGAGCTGCTCCCAGCTGACGATCCGGGCAGTGCCGTCCTGCAGGATCGTGGCCTCGAACTCCGAGCCCACCTCGATGCCCAGGAAATAACTGAGCCTGTCCACAAGATCCGTGTACACCGAACGGTCCAGGATGGAAAAGAGCCTGAGCTCAAGTTCCCTGCCCTCGTATTCGCGGATCAGGTCGCCGATGCCCTGCACGGAACTCTTCACCGGCGAAATGATGTCGCGGGTCAGGAGCTCAGGAATGTCATGAAAGAGGCCGGCGTAGAAGTTGTTCTGCCGCCGCACCGGGCAGGCGCCTACGGCGATGCTGAAGAAATAGGCCAGACAGGCCACGATGAACATGTGACCCAGGACCGAGGTTTCAGGGATGCGGGGGGTCTGGGACCAACGCTTCTGGAAACGCAGGCGGCCGCACATGAAGGCGAATCTGCCGAGCCGTGTGGACGGCCCTTCCAGAAGCTGCCGCACACCGGCCAGGTCCAGATGGGCTTCCAGGCCGGTCCGGAAGTTATCTTCGATCTCGTCCATCTCCTCATCCCACTGGTTCAAATCGCGGATGAGGTGAAACTCCCAGCGGCTGGCGAAGAGGTGGGCTGCGTCGAGGATGCGCGAGGCCAGGCTCTCGTCGCGCCGAACCTGACGCTCGAAGTGGGTCTGCATGGCGTCCCAGAAGTCCTTGCCCAGGGGCTGGACCCGGGGCTGGAGTTCATTCAGGACCCAGGTCGTGAGTTTCTCGTAATGCGCGGGGTTGGCCTTGATCTGATAAAAGATGGGCGGTTTGATGTCGGTGATGACCAGGCGGTAGAGATAGTCGAAGATGCCGCCGCGGACGATGTCCTCACCCAGGGCGGCCTTGTCCTCCGGCGAGAGATCCTGTGAATTGAGTTCGAAAAGCAGCCAGGCGGCAATCATCTTGTGGGCCTGCTTGTCCACCTCCACCAATTCCATGGGTCGCATCTTGTCGTTCCAGCGCTTCATGAAACTCCCGGAAAAAACGAGCTGAAGCAGCCCCTTGCGTATACTGGCCACGACCGACCTCCCGGTTGTGCCGGGGGCTCCCCGGCGATTGGAAAATATTTCTTAAAAACCCTCGAAAAATGCTTTACAAGCAGGCCCAGGACAGATAGCTGATTCGTTCCTTATCCCACAAGCATTGTTTCGTTACGTTGTAGCGGTTACAGGGGTAAAGCACAACCATCTGTGCATGTTACCACCGATTTCCAGGTTGAAACCACCCGCAACGACACGGGTTTTTTACAGGCAGGAGCCAGAGAAATGAAGACGTATAGTCCCAAAGCAAGCGAACTGACCCACAAATGGTACCTTGTCGACGCCAAGGACAAGGTCCTGGGCCGCATTGCCACGGAAATAGCCTCCCGTCTCCGGGGGAAGCACAAGGCCGAGTTCGCGCCGCACATGGATAACGGCGATTTCGTCATCGTTATCAACGCGGACAAGATCAAGGTGACCGGGCAGAAGCCCTCTCAGAAGGTGTACTACCGTCACACCGGATACGTGGGCGGCCTCAGGGAGACCACCCTGGAAGAGATGATGGCCAAGAGCCCCGAGACGGTCATCCACAAAGCTGTCCGCGGCATGCTCCCCAAGAGCGCCCTGGGTTACAAGCTGATCAAGAAACTGAAAGTGTACGCCGGCACGGAACACCCCCACCAGGCCCAGCAGCCTGAAGTGCTGGATATTTAATCAGGGATGGAGAGGATTATGAGCCAAGATTTCTTCTACGGTACCGGCAAAAGAAAGACATCCGTGTCCCGGACCAGACTGTACAAGGGAACCGGAACCATCACCGTCAACGGCCGCGAACTGGGCGACTACTTCCCCCGCGCCACGTTGCAGATGATCATCCGCCAGCCCCTCAAGCTGACCAAGACCCTCGAAAAGTTCAACATCGCCTGCCGTGTCACCGGCGGCGGCCTTTCCGGACAGGCCCAGGCAGTGCGCCACGGCATCAGCCGCGCCCTGCTGGAATTCGATCCGGAAATGCGCGGCGTCCTGAAGCGCGCCGGTTTCCTGACCCGCGACTCGCGCGTGAAGGAAAGAAAGAAGTACGGCCAGCGCGCAGCCCGCGCCCGGTTCCAGTACTCCAAGCGTTAATCGCCTCTTGTTTTCGAACATTCCGGGGCAGAGGTGCATGCGCACCTCTGCCCTCTTTTTTTCAAGGAGCGCCGCGTGAGCAGCAAAAAAATCCAGCCGGTCATGGTCTTCGCGGATGCGGACGGCAATATATACGACCACCCCGAACTGCTCATGCTCGTGCGCCGGGGCCGGGAACTGGCCCTGCCGCGCCCGGACGAGCTCATCCCCCTGCCCGAAGGCAGCGACCTCTATCTCCTGCCCGGCCGCCACGCCCTGGGCCTGGACCCGGAAACTGGAAAGGCCGAGGCCATGGAAGAACGGGCCGTGGCCGCCTTCGTCTGCCCGTCCTACACCCTTTCAGCCTCGGCGGCCTACCTGAAGGGCGATGGCGCCCCCAACCTTCCCCTCTTCGCTTACGGGGCCGTCGGATTCGCCCGCGACCGTTTCTGGGTCGCGGCCACCCAGGTGGACAAGGACCGCCGCCAGGTCTTCACCAATGTCGCCCCGGAACGAATCTCCAAGGGAGCCCAGGACCTGCTCAAGCGCTTTCCGCAAAACCGACTCGTCCAGCACCTTGCCGGCTGCGCCCTGACCTTCTGCTGCCCCGCCGCCAAGAACCTGGCCCTGGGACGTTACGAGGCCCCGCTGCCCACATCCAGGGCCTGCAACGCCCGCTGCTACGGCTGCATCTCGCACCAGCCCGAGGGTTCCGGCTTCCCCTCGCCCCAGAACCGCATCGGTTTCACGCCCACTCCCGAAGAGATTGTCGAGGTCATGCTCCAGCACTCCCGGCGGGCCAAGAACCCGGTGCTGTCCTTTGGCCAGGGCTGCGAGGGCGAACCCCTCACCGAGGCGGCCCTCATCAAGGAAGCCATCGAACGCTTCCGCGCCGCGGGCGGCCTTGGCACTGTCAACGTGAACACCAACGCGAGTCTGCCGGAGACCATGCCGGCCCTGGCCAAGGCGGGCCTCGACTCCATCCGGGTCAGCCTCAACAGCGCGCGGGAATCCGTGTACAACAGCTACTACCGACCCCACGGCTACGCTTTCGGAGACGTGCGCCGCACCATTGCCACGGCCAAGGAAAACGGCCTGTTCGTGTCCCTCAACTACCTGTTCTTCCCCGGCGTGAACGACACCGAGAGCGAACTGGCGGCCCTGACCGAACTCGTCACGGCCACGAGGCCGGATTACATCCAGATGCGCAACCTGAGCCTCGACCCGGAACTCTACCTCGGCTGCGTGGGCGACCCGGCGGAACCGTCCATGGGCCTGGGGAATTTCATGAAGCGGCTGAAGAAGGCCTGCCCCTGGATCAACTACGGGTACTTCAACCCGTTCATAGCCGACGGCGCACCCGTTCTCTGGACATAGCCGCATATGAACGACCATACCCGCGGGGTATTGAGCATGGTCGGGGCGTCCCTGTTCTTCTCGGTCACGGCAAGCCTGATCCGGCTGGCGCCGAACATCGACCCCTTCAAATCCACCTTGTTCCGCTTCGCCATCGGCATGGCGCTGCTGGGCACTGCGGCCATGACCCGTCGCATCCGGCTGGAATTCAACAGTTCGTCCCTCCTGCTCAGCCGGGGGCTTGTCGGCGGCATGGCGGTGTTCATCTTTTTCTGGTCCATCAACGCCATCGGCCTGGGCAAGGGGACCCTGCTGAGCTATTCGTCTCCCGTCTTCGCGACCATATGGGGTGCGATACTCCTGCGCGAAAGGGTCTCGGCACGCGCCTGGGCTCTCATCATCCTGGCATTCTGCGGCTTTGTGCTGACATCCCTGGGGAAGGGCGGCGAACTGGGCGGAGTGGGGCTGAACGAGTGCATCGCCCTGGGGGGCGCCATGCTTTCAGGCCTGGCCATCGTCATCGTGCGCAAGCTGCGGGCGACGGAATCTTCTTACGCCATCTTCTTTTCCCAGTGTGTCATCGGCTTCTGGCTGATGCTCATCCCGGCCAACCTCATCCCGGCGGCCATCGGCATCGGCGGCGGTTTCATCCTGCTGGGCATCGGCGTCGCCGCGGCCATCGGCCAACTTCTCATGACCTACTCCTACAAGGCGCTGCCCGTATCGCAGGGGTCGATCATCATGCTGGTCACGCCCGTGGCGAACATCATCGTCGGCATGGCCGTGTTCGGCGAAAGCATCACCCTCGTCACGGGTCTGGGCATGCTGCTCGTCCTGGCGTCCTGCACCCTGATCAGCCTGCAAAAATAATCGGGGAAGCGGCAACGCGAAGGCGGGTTTCCGGATGGAAAAAAGGATGGATAGTCTGCGGGGAGAAAAAAAGAAAGGCGGCCGAAGCCGCCGTTAATCGCATGCGTCCGTGGACGGGAAGTCGATCCGGACCTGCTCCTCGCCCTCTGCCCTCTCGACGATCTCGCCGATGATCCAGGCGTCCTGCTTCAGGGCTCCGAGCCGATGGACGACATCCTTGGCCACATCCTTCTTGACGACCATGATGTACCCGATGCCGCTGTTGAAGATCTGCAGCATCTCCTCCCAGGACAGCTTGCCCTCGGAGCGCAGCCAATCAAACACGGGCGGGATGGCCCAGGTGCCGAAACGGATCTGCGCAGTGACGCCCTTGGGCAGGATGCGCACGATGTTGTCGTAGAATCCGCCGCCCGTGACATGGACCATGCCGTGGATCTCCCAGTCGCGCATGACATTGCGCACGGCCTCGACATAGATGCGCGTGGGCGTGAGCAGAACCTCGGCAACGGTCTTGTCCGTGCCGGGGAACGTGTCGTCGGGCTTCAGCCCGGATTGGGCGTAGAGTTTGCGCACCAGGGAATAACCGTTTGAATGCACGCCGGAGGAGGCCAGGCCGATGATGATGTCGCCCACGCCGATGCTGGAGCCGTCCACGACCTTGTCGTTGTCGACCATGCCGACGCAGAAGCCGGACAGGTCGTACTCGCCGTCGGCGTAAAAATCGGGCATTTCTGCCGTTTCGCCTCCGATGAGCGCGCACTGACCTTCCTTACAGCCTTCCACTATGCCCTTGATGACGGCCTCTGCCTTGTCGATGTCGAGCTTGCCCGTGGCGAAATAGTCGAGGAAAAAGAGCGGCCTTGCACCCTGGACGATGATGTCGTTGACGCTCATGGCCACCAGGTCGATACCGACGGTGTCGTGCCGGTCAAAGAGGAAGGCGAGCTTGAGCTTGGTGCCCACCCCGTCCGTGGAAGCCACCAGCACGGGATCGTTGACCATGGACATGGACGGCTTGAACAGCCCGCCGAACCCGCCGATATCGTTGACAACGCCCTTGGTATAGGTCGATGCGACCAGGGACTTGATGCGGGACACGAAGGTGTTCCCCGCCTGGATGTCAACCCCGGCATCCTTATAGGCCTTGTCTCGTTGGGACATGTTCATCTCCTTGTTTCTTCGCCGCCGACGCACTATGCTTATGGAAAAATCGTTTTCACCGGAGGCCACGTTGCATAATCTCGCGACTGGACCAAGTAAAGCAAAAACCCGGGCCTTGGCAAGGACGGTGCTGGCCCTGGCCTGCTGCGCCGCCTCAGCCGCCTGGGCTTCGGATATCGTCATCCGCTCCGGAGAAGGGGTCGATACGGTCCTGGAAGTCGGGCCCGGCGCCGGCAGCGGCGCGGAAAACCCGAACATGCGCATCGAATCGGACCCGGACAACGGAACCCTGATGCAGGTCACGCCGGTTCCGTCCGGGAATGCCGGAGAACAGTACCTGGGACCCGTCATCGTCGTTCCGGAAATCCGGGCAAGGGGGAAGAAATGACCACTCCCGCGCTGCTCTGGCGCTCACTGCAAGGGGACACGGTGCAATGCCGGCTCTGCGCCCACTTCTGCCGCATCGAGGAGGGCCGGACAGGCCGCTGCGGAGTGCGGAGGAACGAAGGTGGCAGCCTTGTCTCCCTGTCCTACGACAAGGTCGCGGCGCTGCACCTGGACCCGGTGGAGAAAAAGCCGCTCTTCCATTTCCTGCCGGGCACCACGACCCTGTCCCTGGGCACGCCCGGCTGCAACCTGGACTGCGCCTTCTGCCAGAACTGGAGCCTCTCGCAACCGCCCCGCCAGGGCCGGCCCGTCGAGGGCGAACGCATCGCCCCCAGGGACATCGTGCGCATGGCCCGCACATCCGGCGCGGCATCCATCGCCTACACCTACTCCGAGCCCACCATTTTCTTCGAGCTCATGCTCGAAACCGCGAGCCTGGCCCGCGAGGAAGGGCTGGCCAACATCATGGTCAGCAACGGCTTCCAGAGCCCCGAGTGCATCGACGAACTCAACGGCCTCATCCAGGCCGCCAACATCGACCTCAAGTCGTTCCGGGAAGAATTCTACCGCGACATCTGCGGCGCGCGCCTGAAGCCCGTGCTCGACAACCTCGGGCACATGAAACGGCTTGGCTGGCACCTGGAAGTGACGACCCTGCTCATCCCGGACGAAAACGATTCAGAGGGGGAGCTGCACGACATCGCCCGCTTTCTGCATGCGGAACTGGGAGCGGACACGCCCTGGCACGTCTCGCGCTTCCATCCCTGCCACCGCATGCAGCACCACCCTCCCACACCTCTCGACACGCTGAAACGGGCCTACGACATCGGCCGGGCCGAAGGGCTCCAGTACGTCTTTGTAGGGAATGTCCCGGGGTCCGGGTTGGAGAACACGGTCTGCCCGGGATGCGGGCGGACAGTGGTGGAGCGATCGGGTTTCACGGTGCTGCGCCACAGGCTGCAGCATGGCAAATGCAGGGACTGCGGGCGGGAGATCATCAAGGAGCCATGGACCGGGGGTACGGACCGGCAACGAGGGTTCTAGAACTCGATCCCCCGCCGCGCCTTTCCGCCCTGGGCGTAGATGTGCTTGACCTCGGTCACGCTGGAGACGATGTCGGCCAGGTCCACCACCCAGTCCGGGGCCCCGCGGCCGGACAGGACGAGATGGCGCCCCTGGTCCCGGCAGCGGTCGATAAGCCCCCGCACCTCGTCCTCCAGCAGCAACCCGTGGTTCAGGGCGTAGAGGGCCTCGTCCAGGATGAGCATGTCCACGCCCTGGTCCAGCCGTTCCCCGGCCCAGGCCAGCAACGCCTCGGCCTTTTCCCGGTGCACGGGGAACTCCGCGTCGCGGAAGAAACCCGCGCCCGAAGCCAGGAAGCGTTCCCCCAGCAGGCTCGCAAGCATCTTCTGTTCCCCGGCCTGGCCGTCCTTCTTCATAAACTGGCCGAACGCCACGCACAGGCCCTGCCCCAGGGCCCGCACGGCCTGCCCGACGCAGGCCGTGGTCTTGCCCTTGCCGTTGCCCGTATACACTATGAGCACGCATCCTCCGACGGGACGATCCGCTCGGTCAGGCGGGCCACGGTGGCCCGGACCTGGGCCAGAATCTCCTCCTCCCCCTCGACCTTGCCGCCAAGCATGAGCACCCGGCCGTCGCAGATGGTCGTGTCCACGCAGGAGCTGCCCGCGCTGTACACCAGATTCGAAACGAGGTTGTGGCCCGGGACCATGCGCAGGTGGTTGAGGTCCACCAGAATGCAGTCGGCCAGCATGCCCGAGGCGATGCGCCCGCTTTCCAGTCCGTACATGCGCGCCCCGTTGACCGAGGCCGCATCCAGGGCTTCCAGGGCCGGGAACACGGTCGGGTCCATGGCCGTGACCTTGGCCAAAAGCGAGGCCGTCTTGGCCTCCTCGAGCATGTCCAGATTGTTGTTGGAGGAGCACCCGTCCGTGCCCAGGGCCACGGCCACGCCGTGGGACTTCATGGCGGCGTAGTTGAACTGGCCCGAGGCGAGCTTCATGTTGGAGACGGGGCAGTGCACGACCTGCACCCCGTGGGCGGCCAGCAGCTCCATCTCCGCGTCGGTCATCCAGATGGCGTGGGCCAGGATCAGGTTCGGCGCCAGCAGTCCCAGCTCGTGCAGATATTCCACCGGACGCTTGCCGAATCGGGCCAGGCAGTCGTCCACTTCCTTCCGTGTTTCCGAAAGATGGGTGTGGACCAGGAGCCCGTGCCGGCCCGCATACTCCCCAAGCCATCGCAGGGAGTCGGGAGAGACGGTATAGATGGCGTGGGGGCCGAGGATGAACTGAATGCGGTCGGAGTAGGACGCGCTGGCGGCATGCAGGTCCATGACCTGCTTTTTCATGAGCCCGGCCCGGTCCTGATCGTCGAAATCGAAGAAGGCCGCGGACAGCGCCGCGCGCATGCCCATCTCTTCCACGGCCCGGGCCGTGCCCTTCCAGTGCCAGTACATGTCGGCGAAAAAAGTGGTCCCGGACTTGATCATCTCCAGGCAGGCCAGCCTCGCCCCCCAGTAGATGTCGTCCTCGGTCAGCCGGGCCTCAAAGGGCCAGATATGTTCCGAAAGCCAGGCATGCAGTTCCATGTCGTCGGCATAGCCGCGCAAAAGGGTCATGGCCGCGTGGGTATGGGCGTTGTGGAATGAAGGCAGGATGGCCTTGCCAGAACCGTCGATGACGACATCGGCAAACGCGTCCACGTCCGTGCCGATGGAGTCGAAGCGGTTGCCCTTGATGAGCACGTCCACCACCTCGCCCTTCAGGCGCACTTTCCTGATCAGAATACTCACGGCCACCTCCAGTGTTTGGAGGTACCTGATAACGGCATCCCCGTGGCATTGTCCATAGCACGGCCCGGGAATCCGCTTCACACCAGAGTTGACACTTTCCTTGCGAAAGCTATTCTCTTTTGCCTCAGGCTCGTCTATAAATTGTCATACAAATTTCACATAAGGGGATCCCCATGAACACAACCGACGCTCCCGCCCAATCCGGCCAAGGGTTACTGTCTACGCTGCGCGGCAAGATCGGCGCAGCCATCCTGGGCCTGCTCGTTCTCAACGCCCTGGGTGTCGGAGGAGTGATGCTCACGGCATGGGGCGTCCTCCCCGCCTCCACCCGGATCATCCTGGCCGTTCTGTTCATCCTGGCGGTTGCCTTTGGAATCCTGGCCCTGAAAATTCTGCAGCGCGAAGCGACAAAGGGCGTGTCCGACATCAGCGCCGTGTTCCAGAACCTCCAGGGGCAGGAGGCCGACCTTTCCTGCACCATGCAGGACATCGACAACCCCGACCTGCAGCAGATCTCCGCCTGCTACAACTCGTTTCTGGCCAGCGTCCGGGAACTGGTCGAACGCATCAGGAAAATGGGCATCGACATCGCCCTCGACAGCACGCGCATGGCCAAATCCGTTTTCGACACCAGGAACAAGACGGCCAATCAGGGCGCCATCGCCGAAGAAGTCGCCCTGGCCAGCAACGAAGCCAACACGGCCATCGCCGAAATCGCCCAGAACACCCAGTACGTGGCCGAAAAAACCACCAGCAACCTGAACACCGCCCACCGTTCCCATACCGAACTGCAGGACGTCACCGACAAGATCCACAAGATCAACGACATCGTCGAATCCTTCCGCAACACCGTGGACGACCTTGGCAGGAGTTCGGCCAACATCCTGAGCATCGTGACCATCATCAACGGCATCTCGGAGCAGACCAACCTGCTGTCCCTGAACGCGACCATCGAGGCGGCTCGGGCCGGCGAGCACGGCAAGGGCTTCGCCGTGGTGGCCGAGGAAGTGCGCGAACTGTCCCGCAGAATCAAACCGGCCACGGAGGAAATCTCCAACAACATCGCGGCCATGATCAAGATCGTGGAACGCACCCAGTCCGAGACGGCCCAGATCCTGAGCTACGCCAAGGACACCGACGGCGTCGTCACCGCGGCCACGGAAAATTTCCAGCGCATGATCGGCGACTTCGAGACCGCCAACGACCAGCTCATCAAAATCGCCGCGGCCATCGAGGAACTCTCGACCAACAACAGCGACGTCACCGACAAGGTCAACAACATCAACGCGCTCAGCCAGGAGATCGCGGCGGACATGAATATCTCCGCGACGTCCGTCGACACGCTGAACGGCGTGACCGAGCAGATGCTCGAACTGGTGGCCCGCTTCAAGACAGGGGAAGGGAAATTCGATTCCGTCATCGCCACGGCCAGGGAAATCCGCGACGACTACCAGACCCGCATCCAGAGCATGAAGGACCGCGGGGTCAACGTCTTCGACACCCAGTACCGCGCCGTTCCGAACACCAACCCCCAGAAATTCATCACCGCCTTCAGCGAGACCTTCGTCAAGGAAATGCAGGCGGTGGTGGATGAAAACGTGAAGAAAATCCCGGGCACCATCTACTGCCTGGCCATCGACCGCAAAGGCTACCTGCCCATCCACCACGGGGCAGTGTCCCAGGCCATGACCGGCGACCCGGCACGGGACCTGCTCTACAGCAGGCACCAGCGCATCTACCAGAACAACCGCACCGAACAGCGCCGGTGCTCCCACACCGACCCCCTGCTGCTGCAGACCTACATGCGCGACACAGGCGAGATCCTGAACGACCTGTCCATGCCCATCTTCGTGGACGGCAAGCACTGGGGGGCCTTCATCATGGGCTTCGACCCCCGCAAGATGTTCTCGGACCAATCCTGATCCACCCCGCAAACGGAAGGCCGGCCACCCGGCCTTCCGTTACGCTTCCCGTCCCGCCCGGCCGTTCAGGCCCCGGTCCACGGTCACCAGAAAATCCTGCACGTTGGTCAGCAGCCCCCGCGCGCCCAGCGACCCGCGGTTGGCCAGTTTGGTGGTGACGAAGTCCGACATGTCCACACAATAGAAATAGACCGGACGCACCCGCCCGCCGCGCAGTGTGTAGGAAGGAGTCATGTTGCCCGTGGCGATGGAGTGCAGCTGCGTGGCCAGGGCGATGACCGTGGTGGCCTGCGAGGTCACGGAACGCATGCGGTCCTGCGCCTGGCGGGCGTCGGCGATGGTTTCGGGCAGGGGGCCGTCGTCACGGATGGATCCGGCCAGGACATAAGGGATTCCGGCCTCGTAAAGGGCATGCATGACCCCGCCGGTGATCAGCCCCGCATCGATGGCGGCCCTGATGGAGCCCAGGGCCCGCACCGCATTGATGACGTCGAGGTGGTTGTAGTGCCCAAGCCGGCGGCCCCGGCGGGAATAGATGTCCTGGCCCAGGGCCGAGCCGAAACGGCTGGCCTCGAGATCGTGCACGGCCAGGGCATTGCCGGCCAGGACGGCGTGCACGAAGCCCGTGCGGACGAGATTCGTCAGAGCCGCTCTGGCGTCGAAATCGAAAACCACGGCCGGCCCCATGACCCAGACGATGCACCCGTGCTCCCGCTCGTGGCGCAGCAGGGCGTACAGCTCGTCGTAGTCCACTGAGAACGCGGTCTCACGGCTCACATGGCGGCGGAAGGAAAACTTTTCGGGGGCGTCCGCGGTCTCTTCAAACCCCTGGGTATGCACGAGGATGCCGTTTTCGCCGTTCTCGCCCCGTCCGACGGCCACGGCGTCGCCCTGGCGAAGATTGCGGAACTCGCGCACGGCGATCCCCTCCCCCTCCCGCACCAGGACGCAGTCCATGCGCGATTCCGGCGGGAGGACCCAACGGCCGGGGGAAAGGTGCACGTATTCGGGAAAGATGGACGTGGCGTGATAGTCTTCCGGCGCCACGCCGTGAGCCGGGGAGGGCTCGAAGCGGGCCACCGGGGCGGCGCGGAATTCCGGAAGCGAAAAATCGGGATCGCGGTACGCGGGCAGGGTGAAGTTCATGGGCACCTCCTGTGAGATGCCCGTACCAGACTCAGAGGCTTTCCGGCAACGCTTCCCGTGAGCCGCAGAGATTCAGGAAATACCTGTGCATCCTGTCGTCTTTCGTCAGTTCCGGGTGAAAGGCCGTGGCCAGGAGACGTCCCTGGCGCAGGGCCGCCGGGGCGCCGCCCGAATGCGCCAGAACCTCGACACCAGGGCCAGCCTCGACCACGCGCGGGGCGCGGATGAAGACGCCGGCAAAGAAGCCCCCCGGCAAGCCGCTCACCTGCAACTCCGCCACGAAACTGTCCCGCTGCCGGCCGTAGGCGTTGCGGGCCACGGTCATGTCCATGAGGCCCGTGAAGGGTTCCTCGCCTTCCACGCGCGCGGCCAGGAGAATAAGCCCTGCGCACACGCCCCACACGGGCCGGGACATCCCGAATTCACGCAGAGGCTCCAGCAGACCGCTGTGCCCCGCCAGGCGGCGCATGCTCGTACTCTCGCCTCCGGGCATGATCAGTCCGTCCAGGCCCGCAAGCCCCTGCGGCGTGCGGACCAGGCAGGGCCGCACGCCGAGGGAGGAAAGCATGGCCGAATGTTCGGCAAAGGCGCCCTGCAGGGCCAGGATGCCGATGCGCATCACCAGCCCCGTCCCGCGAGCTGCTGATCGGCGCCAAGGCTGCGGGCGGCGACGCCGGACATGGCTTCGCCCAGGTTCTCGCTGATCCGCGCCAGGGTCTGCGCATCGTCGAAGTGCGTCACGGCCTGGACGATGGCCCGCGCCCGGCGGGCCGGATCCCCGCTCTTGAAGATGCCCGAGCCCACGAAGACCCCGTCCATACCGAGCTGCATCATGAGCGCCGCATCGGCAGGGGTGGCAATGCCCCCGGCGGCGAAATTGACCACGGGCAGCCGTCCCAGCTCCCGCACCTGGAGCACCAGTTCAAGAGGGGCGCCGATCTCGCGGGCGAAGGAAACCAGCTCCTCGCGGGGCATGTGCCGTGCCATCCGGATGCCGTCCTGCACGGTGCGGGCATGGCGCACGGCCTCGACCACGTCGCCCGTGCCGGCCTCGCCCTTGGTGCGGATCATGGCCGCGCCTTCGGCGATGCGTCGCAGGGCCTCGCCCAGGTTGCGGCAGCCGCAAACGAAGGGTGTCCTGAAGTCACGCTTGTCGATGTGGAACTGCTCGTCGGCCGGGGTCAGGACCTCGCTCTCGTCGATGAAGTCCGCACCCACGGCCTCAAGGATGCGGGCCTCCACGAAATGCCCGATGCGGCACTTGGCCATGACCGGGATGGACACGGCGGCCATGATCCCGCGGATCATGCCCGGGTCCGACATGCGGGCCACTCCGCCGTCGGCGCGGATGTCCGCCGGGACGCGCTCCAGGGCCATGACCGCGCAGGCCCCGGCCTCCTCGGCGATACGCGCCTGTTCAGGGTTGACCACGTCCATGATGACACCGCCCTTGAACATCCGGGCCAGCCCGGTGTTCAGCAATTCCTTCTCGCTTGTTTCCTGGTTCACGACATCCTCCTTGATGGGTTGGACCGTCCTTGAACCAGCCGGGCGGGCAAAAGACAATAGTGGATTAATGCGGACGGAATATGGAGGTTTTGTCCATATCAGGATGCGCCCAGGGACAGGAGACGCGCGCGCAGGTTGGCCTGGCGGCCGTCGAGCCCCAGCTTGCGCCGGATTCCAAGGCGGTGGGTGTCGATGGTCGAGGTGCCGACCCCCAGGCGGGCGGCGATTTCCTTGGTGGAGAGGCCTTCTCGGATGAGCTCCGCGACGCGGGTCTCGGCCGGGGTAAGATCCAGGCAGGCGGCGGAAAGGCGATGGCGGAAAGGGTCCGTCAGTTCGTCGAGCCCCTGCCGGACCTCGGCCAGCAGACCGCGGACCTCGCCGCTGCAGGCTGCATCCAGGCGCTCCAGGGCCGGCAGGATGCGGCGGCGGACATTGGCCAGCACGGCGCGCTCAAGTTCCTCGCGGTCCTCCTCGCGCTTCCGCAGCAGAACCTCAAGGGCCGCGTTCATCTCGGCCAGGCGTCCGGCCTGGGCCAGGAGTTCGGCCGTGCGCTCGCGCACCCGCTCCTCCAACTCCTCGCTGTGCCGCGCCTGGAGGCGCTCCTCGTTCTTCCGCCCGGTGATCTCGGCCAGGGTGCCTACATAACCCAGCAACGTCCCGTCCGGGCCGTGAACGGGGCGGGTCTGCTCCTCCACCCAGCCCGTGCGGCCGCTTGCGCACACGTAGCGATATTCGGCCCGGAAAAGCGGCACGCCCTCGGACACGGCCCGGGCCCTCTCATCCAAAAGCCGCCGCAAATCACCTGGATGAACGGTGCGGGCCCAGCCTTCGCCCAGGGCCTCGTCCTCGGAGAGCTCCATCATCTCGCAGAAGGTGGTGTTGACGAACACGCACTTGTCTTCAGTGTCGTCGAAAAAGATGCCCAGGGGGGAACCGTCAACCAGCACCCGCATGCGGGCGCGCAGGCTGGCCAGTTCAGCCTCAAGGCCTGAGATCTGATCCTCAGTCCGCATCGCCGCCCCCCGTGTCCGTGACGCGCTGCCGGGGACGCACCCCCAGGCGGATCAGGGCCGCAAGCAACTCGGCGATGCCTACGGGCTTGGCGATGTAATCGTCCATGCCCGCAGCCAGAAACTTTTCCCGGTCGCCGCTCATGGCGTAGGCCGTCATGGCGATGATGGGGATGCGCGAATTCTCCCCCATGTCCGGATCGTTGCGGATGACGGCCGTGGCCTGCACGCCGTCCAGCACGGGAAGCTGCACGTCCATGAGGACGAGGTCGAAGCTCCCGGTACGCAGCCGGTCCAGGGCTTCGGCGCCGTCCGTAGCGCTCACGACGTGCTGTCCCGCCTTCTCCAACACACGGCTGGCAGCAAAAAGGCTCACGGGGTCGTCCTCGACCAGCAGTATTCTGAGCCCCAAGGGGACTTCCGCATCCAGGGATTTGGGAACATCGAAGGACTCCAAAGGAAGCGCGCCGCGCTCAAGGGGCAGGGAGAAGCAGATCGTGGTCCCCGCGGGAGAACTGTCCACGCACAGCGCGCCGCCCATGAACTCCATGAGGCGTTTGACGATGGCCAGCCCCAGCCCCGCTCCCTGGTGGTTCCTGACGTAGGAGGCCTCGCCCTGCACAAAAGGTTTGAAAACATCCTCCATGCGCTCGTCGGGAATGCCGCATCCGGTATCTTCGACACAGAACAGCGCCCGGCACGCCGCGCCGTCCCCGAAAGGCAAAAGGCTCATCCCGACCCGCACGGAGCCCGATGACGTGAATTTGACGGCGTTGCCGACGAGGTTGAAAAGAATCTGCCGCAAGCGGGAATCGTCGCCCACCAGCACCGGAGGCATGTCTTCGGAAACGTCGAACAGCAGCTCTACTCCCCTCTCCCTTGCGGCCAGGGTGAAAAGGCCGAGGACCGCGTCGCGCAGTTCGGCCGGAGTGAAAGGCCTCTGCGCCAGGGCGAACTTGCCGGCCTCGATCTTGGAGAGGTCCAGCAAATCCGAAAGGAGCCCGGTCAGGCGGCCCGCCGAAGCCGCCGCCATGCGCACGAGCTGGGTATGATCATCAGAGATGTTCATGGATTCGAGCAGTTGCAGGATGCTCTGGATGCCGTTGAGCGGGGTGCGGATCTCGTGGCTCATGTTGGCCAGAAACTCGGACTTGGTCGCGTTGGCGGCCTCCGCAGCCTCCTTGGCCGTGAGCAGGTCGCGCTCGTGGCGCTTGCGGGCCGTGATGTCCGAAAAGATGCAGGCGAACTTCATGGGCTCGGGGCAGAAGGCGGCCACTTCGAAAAACTTGTCCTGCGCCGCGGCGTATTCCTCGAAAAACTTCGGTTCGCCCGTCAGCGCCACCTGGCCGTACGTTTCGATCCAGACCGGCTCTATCAAAGGCAGCACCTCACGCACCGTTTTGCCGACGATGTCCGCGGCCGCCAAGCCTGTGATCCGCTCGAAGGCCGGGTTGGCGTCCAGAAACCGGTAGTCCACAGGCCGCCCCTCCTCGTCGCAGATGATCTCGTGCAGGGCGAACCCGTCGGTCATGTTCCGGAAAAGGGTCTTGTAACGCTGTTCCAGACTGCGCCGGGCGGTAATGTCCATGACGGTGCCCATTACCCTGGCCACCCGCCCGCCCTCGAAAACCGCCTCGCCCCGGGCCCTGACCTGCATTTGACGCCCGTCGGCCGAGGTGAAGGGCAACTCCAGATCGAAAGGCTCGCCGGTGCGCACGCATTCCTCGAACACCCTGCGCACAAGGGCCCGGTCTGCGCGCCCATAGCAGGCCAGGCTGCGCTCGATGTGTTGCGGCGAACCCGAAGGAAACTCCTCGGGCGTCATGCCGTGAAGCCGGTACAACTCACCGGTCCAGGTCATGGTCCGGCGCTCCACGTCCCATTCCCACCCGCCGACCTTGCTCAGACGCTGGGTCAGGTTGAGCAGCGCCTCGCTCTTGAGCAAGGCCTCCTGGGTCAGCTTGTACTCCAGGATGTCCCACAGCAGATTGCCCAGGGTGGTCAGGGTCTGCACGTCCTCGTCCGTGTAGTCCGCAGCCTTGTTGGCCACGGCCATGATGGCCATGATCCGGCCCGAGCGCATCACGGGCAACAGAAGCTGCCGGATCAGTTCGGGGTGGCCCGGCGGCACGCCCCGCCGGTGCCTGAGCGCCGCGTAGTCATTGTGGATCACCGCCCGGCGCTCGCGCACGCAGTCGGCCCAGACCCCGGCCTGGCCGGTATCGTAGTGCAGGGTTGTGGAGGCGTACTGAAATCCCGTGGCCAGCGTGCGGGTGGACCAGGCCTGCATGGAAAGGGTGCGCTGGTCCTCGTTCAGAAAATGCAGGAACCCCATGTTGCTCCCGGTGACCTCCTCGGCCTCGTCCAGGGCCATCCGCAACAGATCTTTCAGCGGATGGCTGATGGCATACTCACCGAGCCGCTGCCGCGCCACCAGAAGCCGCTCGCGTCGGCGCCGCTCGGTCAGGTCCGTGGCAAAGACCGATATGGCCGCGACCGTCCCGTCTTTTGCCAGAACCGGCGTCAGACTGTGCCTCATCAGGCGGCCACCCCGCTCGTCCTCGAAAATCACCGGACGGCCGGTCTTCAGAACCGTATCCAGATATGCGCTGCGCGACCTGGCGACATCCGCTGAAACCAGCTCGAATGTGGAACGGCCGACGCAATCCTCAACCGTTCTGCCCAACCGAGCGGCAAATGTCGCATTGGCGGCAATGATGCGCCCGTCCGGTTCGAACAGGGCCGCGGACTCCTCAATGGAATCGAGCAACGCCGCGAGGTTGGCCTCGGAACTGTGCAAGGCTTCAACGCTGCGCATATGCGCGGTAATATCCAGAAAAATGATGATGACCGCTGCCGCGGGTGCTCCCGGCTTCTCGAAGACGGGCTCGGTGTTGATGGACAGCCAGCGCTCCTCGCCGCCCTGTCCCGCAAGACGCATGATCTGATTCCGCAGGGGTTCTCCGGTCCTCAAGGTGACCACGGACGGATGATCCCCGACAGGCCATGGAGTGCCGTCAGGATAGGTGGTCATCCACGAGCCGACAACGACATCGGTGGAAGTGATCCCCTCCTGAATATCGCCGAAAATGGCCAGGCCCATGCGGTTCCAATGCTGTACGCGCCCGTCGGCGGATTGGATGATGACACCCACGGGGGCATTCTCCACCACTGAGGCGGCCTTGATGCGGTCCCCCAGCAGGTCCGCACTTCCACCATCCGCAGAACAACCTTCCCGGGCCTCAAGCTCGGCAATACGCTTTCGCAGCGCATCGATTTCGCGTTCCATTTCCTTCGCCAATTTCTCCAGTTGAGCCATGGCCTCTCCGTCGCGCGGCGCTTTGTGACCCGCTTGAACCGTTCTATCCTTCCGGGCCGGACTTTCCAACTTATTTCAAGATGGATGTCCGCGGCACATCCCTCCGGCCTTGATCAAGGTTCCCGCGCGGCGTAGACAGGGAAAAAAGCCACTGTCACGGAGCGAAACATGAAATGCATTCTCCTTCTGCTCGCCAGCCTTCTGCTGGCCACCCCGGCTCTGGCCGGCCCCTGGCTGGCCCTTGAGCCCGTGGAACTCCCGGCGTCCGGAACCAGCAAAACGCTGACCGTGGGCGAAAAGCTGGGCAAGATCGACAACATCCGGTTCCAGATCGACGGTGCCACGGTGCGTCTGGACAGCCTGACCCTCGTCCCCGTCGAGGGCGAACCAATCCCCCTGCACATCCCCGTCCAGCTCAAGTCCGGAGAATCCTCGGGACTCATCAACATCCCGGGCAAGGCCATCATCATCGACACCCTGAAGCTCGCCTACCGCATCACCGAAGGCCGTCCCGCCATGATCACCATACGCGTCAAGCAGGACTGACCCACGGCCATATCGCCACTCACCGGCGCCTGCCTTCTCTCCGGGCCGCTGCAAAACAATTTGCAGTTTGCGCGGCCAATCGGTAGGCCGGGCGAAACAACCTCGCCGGCCGTGGCGGGCTTGAATTCAGCAGAGCGGAGGAAAGACCATGCTGATCGCGGACGACGATGTCCTTTTTTCGGACATCAAGCTTGAACCGGACACCTTTTATTTTCTGTACATCGGCGAAATCAAGACGGACTGCCTGAACCAGTTCTTCAAGGAGACCCTCTCCAAGATCCACGGTCAGAAGTTCGATTTCATCTCCATCCTCCCGGATGTCCTGGAATCCTACCCGCACAAGAACACCCTGGTCATCAATCCCATGGCCCGGGAACTCTTCCGGGAAAAGAAGCGCAAGGTCAGCTTCCGCATCCCGCCGCGGACCTTCGCCTCTCTCGTTTCTGCCTCGGAAACGGTCAACGAACTGGTCCGCCAGCTGCTGGACAGGCAGGGGCACGTCTTCATCCATGTCTTCGAATCCGTGCCCGAACTGACCCTGGCCCTCATCCCGGGGGTGCGCATCCTCGGCCCCAGCGGCCACATCGCCAACATCTGGAACAACAAGCTCTACCAGCTCCAGCGCCTCAAAGGCACGGCGCCCGTCATCAGCTACCGGGCCTGCCAGGATGCCCAGGACATGATCGAGACGGCCCGGGAACTCTGGAGCGAGTGGACCGACGGCATCTTCGTCAGCCAGCCGTATTCGGCCGCCGGCGTGAACAGCTTCGTGGCCATGAACCAGGACGAGATGGAGGCCAAGGCAGGGCATCTGCGAGGCAAGTTCTTCATCAGTCGTTACATCCCCCATGTGGCCGACCCCACGGTCCTGGGCGTCGTGGCCAACGCCGAGGACGTCTTCATCGCCGCCACGGCCGACCAGGAGATCCAGGACGGCAACAAGTTCCGCGGCTCGACCTTCCCCTCGGCCCTGCCGCCGGAAACTCTGGAGGAATTGCGCGAGATCACCCGCAGGATCGGCAAGGTCATGGGCCGCGGCGGTTACCGCGGCATCTTCGGCTGCGACTACATCGTGGACGCCGAGGGTCGCATCTTCTTCGTCGAGGTCAACGCCCGCAAGCAGGGCACGACCATGGAAATGTGCTGCACACTGGAAAACGCTCTCCCGCCCGAAACACCAGGCCTGCTGGAACTGGAATACCACGCCGTCATGTTCGACCGCTTCCCGGACAACAAGATGGAGCTCAGGGAGGCGCTGAAGGGAATCTGCTGGCGGACATACAATTTCAAACTCGAGCAGGAAGCCGAGACCGAATACATCGTGCCCGTGGAAGAGGACGAACGGACCCTGTTCCGCCAGGTGGTCTGCGAGGGCCAGGAAC
>CALMTS010000307.1 GCA_937872685.1 uncultured Desulfomicrobium sp. | reverse complement strand
GCGGATGACCTGCCGCGGCCCGGCCGGGTCTGGCTTGACGGGCACGCCGGGCATCTGCCCCAGGGTCAGGGCGAAGTCCCAGTCCGAGAGGAAGGCGCCCATGCACAGTTCGGCGAACTCCTGGGGCTTGTTGGTCAGCACGGCCATGGGGATGCGCCTGGCGTTCAGGGCGTCGAGGAGTTCGGCCACGCCGTCGTAGAGGCGGGTCTTGACCTGCCAGTTGCTTTCGTATTCCCGCAGGAAGTCCTGCAGGCATCCGGGCGCCATGTCCGCGCGGTCCTGCGGAAGCGTCCGCAGCACGAGGTTTTTGGCCCCGCTGCCGACGAAAAGGCGGTAGGCGTCCACGGGGTGGACGGGCAGGCCGCGGGCCGCGAGCACCCTGTTCATGGCGTCCGCCAGGTCCTCCAGGGTGTCGAGCAGGGTTCCGTCCATGTCGAAGACGACAGCTTTGTACTTCATAAAACTCCTTTTTCCCGAGTTCAGTCGCGACCCTTTCCGGGCTGCCTGCCGAAGGCTGCGCGCCGTTTGCCGGGGACAGCGTTATGTTGTCCCGATTGAATTAGCCAAGACAAACTTTATTCTTGACTCCAAAATTAATTAGTAATAGTTCCTGTTTCCGAAACGGATTCATTTCCGAATACACACACTTAAGGAGCATATCATGAGCATACTTGTCACCAAACAGGCCCCCGAATTCACCGCTCCCGCCGTCAGCCCCTGCGGTTGCATCGAAGATTTCAGCCTCTCCTCCCTGCGCGGGAAATACGTGGTCCTCTTCTTCTGGCCCCTGGACTTCACCTTTGTCTGCCCGACCGAGATCATCGCCCACAACCGCCGCCTGCAGGAATTCCGTGACCGCGGCGTGGAAATCGTCGGCGTGTCCATCGATTCCCAGTTCACCCATTTCGCATGGCGCAACACACCTGTGGACCAGGGCGGCATCGGACCCGTGGGCTTCACCATGGTCGCCGACGTCAAGCACGAGATCGCCCGGGCCTACGGCATCGAACACCCCGAGGCGGGCGTGGCCCTGCGCGCGTCCTTCCTCATCGACCGCGACGGCGTCGTCCAGCACCAGGTCGTCAACAACCTGCCCCTGGGCCGCAACGTGGACGAGATGCTGCGCCTGGTGGACGCCCTGCAGTTCACCGAGCAGTACGGCGAGGTCTGCCCCGCCGGCTGGCAGAAGGGCGACGAGGGCATGAAGCCCGACGCGGGCGGCGTGGCCGATTTTCTCTCCAAGAACGCCGAACGCCTCTAAC
>CALMTS010000306.1 GCA_937872685.1 uncultured Desulfomicrobium sp. | reverse complement strand
GGCCGAGTTCTTTGGCGGCGGATTCCACTTCCTTCTTCAACTTATCGCACTTAGGGCACCCAGGCCCCAATACCAGAATTTTTTTCATCGCTTCTCTCCTCATGAGACAATGGTTCCATACAGCCAGCCAGTGCAGGGGACGACACAATGAAGCGCCCCGCCCGATGGTCCTAGCCATTCCGAACCGCGGGTCCCGGACTCGCGCTGAAGATGATGGCCGTACGTGACAGCGAGTCTATGTTTGGCGAACAAGCCAAATAACAACGAAAAAAATAAGACCTCCCTGCCGAGGCGCCCGCTCATTGATGAGAGGCTACGCATTACAGAAAACCGCAAGGCCATGCGTCACTGCGTCCTGTCATCCAAGAGTGCAAAAGGCCACGGGACGCCATCCCAGATGTTTGGCGAAATGACCAAGTCATCGGTAATGAATATACCTCGCACCTGGGGGTGTCAACCCCTTGTCCGGACCTTGACGCTTCACCGAGCAGTCCGTGATGGTTTTAGGAATCCGTTGTACGAAGCGGAAGGCTAAGTACTCTTTGGACGCGATGCGGCCGGCAGCGGGCGCAACGAAAACGCCCCGGCCTGGAATCCCAGACCGGGGCGTCTCATTCTGCTGCTATCCCTTGCGACTAGAAGCCGAAGCTGTCTCCTGAGTCTGTGGCGCCGAAGCCGAAGTCGTCGGGCACGCCGCCCGGTTCGGCAGCCGCGGCGGCCTCGGCGGTGGCGCCGGCCTCAGCGCCAGCGGCCGCGGCACCCGGGGCGCCCATGGGCACGGAGGCCACGGCGTCCTTGAGGGCCTTGACCACGATGTCCTTGATGGTCGTGTTCAGCTCGCCTTCGGCCACGGGCAGCATGCCCTCGTAGCCGGCGGTCTGCTTCTTGAGGTCGCCGATGGTGGTGTTGAGGCCGTCGATCTTGCCCTTGAGGGCGTCGACTTCCTTCTCCAGCTTGGCGGCCTTGGCCTTGTAAGGCTCGGCCTCGGCAACCTTGGCCTCCATGGCCGCGAACTTGCCTTCCATGTCGGCCACGGCGGCCTTGGCGGCCTCCAGTTTGTCGAGGATCGCGGTGATCTGGGCGGCGTCGTCGGCGGGGATGGGGGTCACGGAGACGTTATCGCCCAGCCGGCTGATCTGCTTCTTGGCCCAGTCCTCGAAAATCGCGTTCTCGTCGAGCTTGCACTCCATGAAGGGGGGATGCTGGCTGAACAGCCATGCCTTGGCCAGGGGGGCCACGATGGCCTCGTCCTGGGATGTCAGAT
>CALMTS010000305.1 GCA_937872685.1 uncultured Desulfomicrobium sp. | reverse complement strand
TTCGGCTCTGGGACCGCGCCAGCGGCAAGGAACTGGCCGTGCTCAGGGGGCATGAAGACTCTGTCTACTCCGTAGCCTTCAGCCCCGACGGCCAGAGCATTGTCTCGGGATCGCGAGACAAGACGATCCGGCTCTGGGACCGCGCCAGCGGCAAGGAACTGGCCGTGCTCAGGGGGCATGAGAGCGATGTCTATTCCGTGGCCTTCAGCCCCGACGGCCAGACCATCGCCTCGGGATCAATAGACGAGACGATCCGGCTCTGGGACCGCGCCAGCGGCAAGGAACTGGCCGTGCTCAAGGGGTATGATGGCGACGTCACGTCCGTGGCCTTCAGCTCCGACGGCCAGACCATTACCTCGGGGTCGAAGGACGGGACGATTCGGCTCTGGGACTTGGGTTGCGGCAAGGACTTCCTCGAACGCCTTAGCACCTTCACCGCTGTGGGGTTGTCCTACGACATCGACGCCAACGGCATCATCATCCCAAAGGACCCTGCAACCCTGGCCCAGACCCACCTCGAGGCGTCCAAGGCTGGCCGCATCTGGTGGCGCGAAGATGGTGGCAAGTCCCTCGTGCCGCTTTACGAGAACGAACTGGCCCAGGCCCAGGCTCTGGCCGGCAAAGGCCAGAACGACAACGCCAAGGCCACAACGGAATGACCGTGCCTGGCTTCCACGCGTCGCGCTTGGTCGCCAAGCGCGAGGGACCACCGCAAGGACTTGAAACGCACCGAACAGATAAAGAGTGGCCCTCGTCGTGTATCACCTCAGCGTCATAAACGCATCTGAAGGGGGGATCATGTCCACAGCCAACGCACCAGCGCCTGAAGCGCAAAAGACTTATTACGCTTTCATCAGCTACAGCCACAAGGACAAAAAGTGGGGTGACTGGCTGCATAAGGCCCTGGAGACATACAAGATTCCCGCGCGCTTGCGCAAGGAAGCCAAGGACACGACCGGCCGGGAACTGCCCAAGCGCCTCTTCCCCATCTTCCGTGACCGCGAGGAGTTGCCTACCTCCGCTGACCTCGGCGAGCAAATCAGCGAGGCGTTGCGCCGCTCGGAGTACCTCATTGTCATTTGCTCGCCCAACTCCGCCAAGTCCATCTGGGTCAACGAGGAAATCAAGACCTTCAAGGCCATGGGCCATGAAAACCGCGTCCTGGCGTGCATCGTGGACGGCGAGCCCAATGCCGCGGACAAGCCGGACCTGGGCCTGGCCGAGTGTTTCCCCGAAGCCCTGAAATACCGTGTGGGCGCAAACAGGGCGCTCCTGCCGGAGCGCACTGAGCCCATCGCCGCCGACGCCCGCCAGGGCAAGGATGGCAAGCATAACGCCCGGCTCAAGCTCGCGGCCGGGCTCCTGGGGGTGGGATTCGACTCGCTCAAGCAACGCGAGCAGGAGCGCCGTATGCGGCGCATGGCCCTGGCCGGGGCTGTGATGGCTGCGCTGCTGGTGATCTTTGCGGGCTTGGCGTGGTACGCCTGGGTGGCGAAGCAGGAGGCCACCAGGGAGAAGGTGCGCGCGGTGAACAACGAACGGGAGGCCAGACAAACCTTGGCCCGAATTTTTGCCCACGATGGCCATATAGCGCGGGCGAATCATGAGTGGGGCAAGGCGCTATCGTTCTATCAGAAATCACTGGTCCAGTATGACAACCAAGCGGCCCGCAGTGGGTCTGTCGATGTTTTTTCGAAACATTTGAGTAGGGAACGAACCGTGTTCAGAGGGCATGCCAGGGACGTTACCTCGGTGGCCTTTAGCCCCGACGGCCGCACACTTGCTTCAGGTTCTTATGACGAGACGGTTCATCTCTGGGATGTGGAGACGGGGAAGGAACGGGCCGTGCTCAAGGGGCATCTAGCCATAGTTACCTACGTAGCCTTCAGCCCTGACGGCCGGGTTCTCGCCTCCGGTTCTGCCAATACGAGTATCCACCTTTGGGATGTGGCGACGGGGGAGAGAATCGCCATACTGCAACCGTATGGGGCGAACACCGTAGCCTTCAGCCCGGACAGCCGCACACTCGCGGCTGGTTCTAAAAATGATATTTACCTCATTGACGTTACGGCAGGGAAAACACGAACAGTTCTCAAGGGACATAAATACAAAGTCCTTTCTTTGGCCTTCAGCCCAGATGGCAAGACACTCGCCTCTGTCTCTATTGATAGGACACTTCGCCTTTGGGATGTTGAGGGACAAAAGGAACTTGCCGTGATCGAGCCAAAAGATAATGTTTATGGATCGACCGTTGTCCAAACTGTTGCGTTCAGTCCAGACGGAAAGACTATCGCAGCTGGCTGTGAGGATATGACAATTCATCTCTATGATCGCTCAAGCGGCAATGAATTATCGCAACTTAGAGGACATGGGTTTAGAATCTCCTGTGTCGCATTCAGCCCAGATGGTCGAACTCTTGCATCATCATCAGAGGTCCCTGATTTTTCGATCTGCATTTGGGATGTAAAGACAAGCAACGAACTCGCAGTGCTTAGAGGGCATGACGACAATGTCAAATCATTGTCATTCAGCCCTGATGGTCTGACTCTTGCTTCAGGCTCCTGGGATGGGACGATTCGGCTCTGGAGCATGGCGACAGAGATGAAACCGACTGTGCTCAAGTCTCAAGATTCTGCCCTTTCAGTGGCCATCAGTCCCAACGGCCGGATACTTGCCTCGGACACGTTTACAGGGTTGCGCCTCTGGGACATGCGGACAGGAAAAGAACTTGCCATGCTCAGAGGACACAAAGATATTGTAGAGTCTGTAGCCTTCAGTCCAGATGGCAAGACTATCGCCACTGGATCAAAAGACAGGACGATCCGACTTTGGGATTGGGCCGCTGGAAAGGAACTGGCCATTCTCTATGGACATGAATATGACGTCGGCTCCGTGGCCTTCAGCCCCGACGGCCGAACTCTTGCGTCCGGCTCTGGCGACGGCACGATCTGCCTTTGGGACGTGACGGCCAAAAAGAAACAGGCGGCGATAACGGGACTTGATTTCGTGCGATCCATTGCGTTCAATCCCGACGGCCGAAGTCTCGTGTCCGGCTCTGCCGACGGCACGGTCCGCCTTTGGGACTTGAAGACCCTCAAAGAGCTGTTCACACTTGGAGGGCACAACGAGGATGTCAATTTCCTGGCCTTCAGTCCTGACGGCAAGACCATCGCCTCGGGGGCGGATGCTAAGATTCGGCTCTGGGATAGCACCAGCGGCAAGGCACTGGGCGTGCTTAGAGGGCATGCA
>CALMTS010000304.1 GCA_937872685.1 uncultured Desulfomicrobium sp. | reverse complement strand
TCGTCGAAGTGGACAGCATTCCGGAAGGCCTGCGCGAGGTGGCCTTCGGCACCGTCGACGCCTTTGTGGAGAGCCTGGCCGTGGCCGCATGGTACATCCAGGAACAGGGCCTCTCCAACCTGCGGGTGGCCGGCGACATCGGCGTCACCCAGGAACTGTCCCTTGGCGTCAGCCGCCAGTATCCGCTCCTGGCCAGCGCCGTGTCCAAAGCCCTGGCAACCCTGCCCGAAAGTGAAATGCAGCGTTTGAAAGACCGGTGGATCCGCCTCCCGGCACAATCCATCGACCCGAGAACACGCAATGCACTGATCATCGGGGTCCTCTCCATTCTGGCCATGGTGCTTCTGCTGGCCGGACTGACCTGGATTCTGAGCCGCAAACTGCGCCGGAAAGTGTCCGAACTGGAGCACACGGAGGCCGCCCTGATGGACCAGGTCGGCCGTTTCCGCCTGGCCATGGAAGCCACCCAGGCCGGATACTGGGAGTTCTTCCCGGTCGAGAAACGCGAGGAACACAGCCCCGAATGGTACACCATGCTCGGCTACCCCCCCAAACGCACATCGGGAAGCCTGGACAGCTGGAGCGACCTCATACACCCCTCGGACCGGCAGCCCGCCATGGACACCTTCTCGGGCTACATCCGCGAAGGGGGGCACGGCATGTACGAGGCCGAATACCGCATGCGCGCCCACGACGGATCCTGGCGCTGGATCCTGGCCAAGGGCAGGACCGTGGCCTGGGATGACGCAGGCCGCCCGACCCGCATCATCGGCCTGAACATCGACATCCACAAGACGCGGGAGGTCCAGGAGGAAGTCGCGCGCTTCCAGGCGCTGAACCGGGCCCTGCTGGAACAGACCTCGCAATTCATAGGCCTCCTGAGCCTGCACGGGGTTCTCCTGACCACAAACCGGACATCGCTGGAATGGGCCGGCGCCAAACCCGGGGACGTCATCGGCAAGCCTTTCTGGGACGGCCCATGGTGGCCGGACAGGGAACGGGCCGAAGCCTTGCTGCGCCAGGTCATCGAACAGGTCCGGGCCGGCGAGACCGTGCGCCGGGAGATCATGCAGGTCGACCCCGCAGGCCGCCATGTCGTCTTCGACTTCACGGCTTCCCCCTTCCGGGATGAAACCGGGAAGGTCGTCAACATCATCGTCGAAGGCCGCGACATCTCCGAGCTCAAACAAAAGCAGCTGGCCATCGAAGAGAGCGAGAGGCGCTTCAGGACCATTTTCGAGAACGCGCCCTATTCCATCTCCATCAACCGTCTTTCCGACGGCAAGTACATGGATGCCAACACCGCCTTCCTGGAGAAGCTCGGAACCACCAGGCAGAAGCTCCTCGACCTCTCGCCCGAAAAAATCGGCGCCATTCCCGGGGAGCACAGGGACGAGATTCTTTTGGCCCTGCGCCACCGCAAAAATATCCACAACTTGGAAACACGGGTGCACAGCCCCGACGGGAGCGTGAGGCACATCCTGTACTCTGGCGGCCTCATCACCCTCGGCGGCGAGGACTGCGTCCTCTCCATGACGGTGGACATCACCGAACTCAAGACAGCGCAGGAAGCCCTGCGCCGTTCGGAGGAAATGTTCTCGCGCCTCTTCCACCTCTCCCCGGACATGATCACCCTGGCCCGGGAGAGCGACGGCACCCTGCTCGAGGTCAACGAAGCGTTCACCCGCTTCACCGGATACTCCCGTGACGAAGCCCTCGGGAAAAGCACTCTTGGCCTGGGCATCTTCGCCGTCCCCGCCCGGAGAGGGGAATTTGCCGCCATCCTCATGCGCGACGGGCATGTCGAAAACTTCGAATTCGACATCTGCCACCGGGACGGACATATCCTCCACGCTTCGGCCTCGGCCAAGCTCATGGCCGTCGACGACGTGACCTGCATCCTGGCCATCACCCGCGACATCACACACCTGCGGGCCATGCAGGACACCATGGTCCAGTCCGAGAAAATGCTCTCCCTTGGCGGCATCGCGGCGGGCATCGCCCACGAGATCAACAACCCGCTGGGCATCGTGCTGCAGGCGGTCCAGACCATCGCCCTGCGCACCAAGCCCGATTTCCCCAAGAACATCGAGGCGGCGGCCCGCATCGGGGTGGACCTCGACCAGGTCTCGCGCTACCTCGGCGAGCGCAAGATCGACCTGTTCATCCGCGATATCCAGGGCGCGGCGGTGCGCGCCGCGGAGATCATCCGTCACATGCTCGACTTCAGCAGGCGCAGCGAGTCCAGACGGTCGGTCTGCGACATCGGCACCGTCATCGAGAACGCCCTGCGGCTCGCCTCCAGCGACTACGACCTGAAGAGGAACTACGACTTCAGGGCCATCGAGATCATCAGGGACATCCCTCCGAACCTCCCGCAATGCGAATGCACGGAAACCGAGATCGAGCAGGTGCTGCTGAACCTCCTGCGCAACGCGGCCCAGGCCATGTCCGAAGCCGATCCGCCCACGGCCGCCCCGCGCATCAGCATCCGCGCCAGGGACATGGAGCCGGGCCTGCGCATCGAGATCGCGGACAACGGCCCGGGCATTTCCCCGGAAAACCGCAAACGCATCTTCGAGCCCTTCTTCACGACCAAATCCTCAGGCGCGGGAACGGGCCTGGGGTTGTCCGTATCCTATTTCATCATCACCAAGGGGCATGGCGGCCGGATGCATGTCGAGTGCCCGCCCGAGGGCGGCACCGTCTTCACGGTGGAACTGCCCGGATCGGACCGTGGCGCGGAAAGCGCTTCGGAGCCCTGGACGAGGGGCGGTGTTTCAACATAACGGGAGGACGGACGTGTCTGACAACGCTTGTATGCCGAACCGGCGGGAACACGAATGAAGATTCTGGTCATCGACGACGAAGACGGACTGCGGCGCTCACTGTGCGCGTATCTTGAGGACCTGGGGTATGACGCCCTGGACGCGGCCAACGGACTGGAAGGTCTCGCGACGATGCGCTCGGCCATGCCCGGCCTGGCCGCAGTCATCGTGGACCTGAACATGCCGGTCCTCGACGGATACGGATTTCTGCGCCAGGCCAGGGAAGAGGCCCCGGAACTGCCCATCATCGTGCTCTCGGGCGTGGGCGTGGTGGACGACGCCCTGCAGGCCGTGCGCCTGGGCGCCTGGGACTTTCTGACCAAGCCCCTGCACAATTTCAGCATCCTCGAACACACCCTCGGCAAGGTCATGGAAAAGGCCCGGCTCATCCGGGAAAACAGGGAATACCAGACCAACCTCGAAGAGCTTGTCAGACAGCGCACGGCCGAACTGGAACGCACCCGCAGGCAGATCATGCACCGCTTGAGCCGCGCCGCCGAATACAAGGACAACGAAACGGGCCACCACGTCATCCGCGTCGGGGAGATCGCGGCCGTCCTGGCCGAGGCCCTGGGCCTGGACACGGACCGCTGCGCCAACCTGCGCGACTGCGCCCCCCTGCACGACATCGGCAAGATCGGCGTGCCCGACGAAGTGCTGCTCAAGCCCGGCAAACTCGACCCGGCGGAGTGGAAGGTCATGCAGATGCACTGCATGTTCGGATGCGAGATACTGGGCCCCCTGACGAGCAAGGAGGAGGCCCACGCCAGCTGCGAGAACTGGGCCCAGCAAAGCGGGGACGGCAACGAGCTTCTCGATCTGGCGCGCATGCTGGCCCTGCTGCACCATGAACGATGGGACGGCAGCGGCTACCCGTTCGGCCTGGCCGGAGAGGACATCCCGCTGGAGGCACGCATCGTGGCCGTGGTCGACACCTACGACGCCCTGGCCAGCGAACGCCCCTACAAGAAAGCCTTCCCCGAAGAACAATGCCTGGACATCATCCGCGAAAGCTCGGGCAGCCACTTCGACCCCCGGGTGGTGGACGCCTTTTTCAAGAACACGGAACGCATTCGGACCATCCGCCTCAGATGGCGGGACTAGCCCTTTTCAAGCCGCGCAAACACCATGAAAATCAATCAACTGCACATGAACAGGAACGGGAGCTGGCTCAAGTGCTCCAGGGCCAGAATCGGGCAGGAGAGGGTTTTGGCCTTCGTCTTCTGGTCCGACATGGACGAATCCGCGGTGAAATCCGCGGCACGGAAACTGAGCGAAACGTGTTCCAATCCGGTCATCGTCGGATGCTCCACGGGCGGCGTCATCCAGGACCGTCTGCTCTTCGAGGACACCATCAGCGCGACACTTGTGGCCTTCGAGCACACCAGCTTCGAAACCGTGGCGGCCCTGGCCTCGGATCACCCCGACAACCACGCCCTGGGACACCATCTCGGTTCGACCCTGCCTCATGAAGGCCTGGCCCATGTGTTTGTCCTCTCCGACGGTCTGGCCGTAAACGGCTGCGCCCTCTCGGCCGGTCTTTCCGGGGCCCTTCCGCCCGGTGTGGGCATCACCGGGGGCATGGCCGCCGACGGGGAGCGATTCGAACGCACCGCCCTGCTCCACGGGACGGACGTTTTTTCCGGCGGAGCCCTTTGCATCGGTTTCTACGGCGACAGGCTGCGCGTAGGCCAGGGCACGCGGGGCGGCTGGGAACCGTTCGGGCCGGAGCGCCTGGTCACAGCAGCCCACGACAACGTCCTGTTGGAAATGGACGGAGAATCCGCTCTGGAACTGTTCGAACGCTACCTCGGCAAACACGCCCAAAACCTCCCGGCCAGCGGACACCTGTTCCCCCTGAGCCTGCGTGAACCAGGCAGCGCGCGCTGGGTCACGCGCACCATCCTGGGCGTGGACCGGAACGCCGGGAGCCTCTCCTTCGGCGGCGACATCCCCCTGGGCAGCACGGTGCGGCTCATGCGCGGCAAGGTGGACAACCTGCTGGACGGGGCCGAGGAGGCGGGCCGCCTGGCGCGCCTGGAGGGAGGGGAAACCCTGGCCATCCTCGTCAGTTGCGTAGGGCGCAAGATGCTGCTCAAGCAGTTCACCGAGGAGGAGATCGACGCCGTGGCTCAGGCCCTCGGCCCGGATGCAACCCTGACCGGGTTCTATTCCTACGGCGAACTCGCCGGCGGCATGCTCGGAGAGCCATGCTTTCTGCACAACCAGACCATGATGGTCACCGTACTGCAGGAGCTGGCCTGATCATGCACCGCCTCCTGCAACGCCAGCTCAAACGGGCAAAACTGACCGACAAGGAAATGCCCGCCAATTTCAACTCCTTCGTCCGGCTCATCGACGAAGCCTACCGGCAGTTTGAAGACGACCGGGAGCTTCTGGACAGGTCCCTGGACATCAGCTCCTCGGAACTCGTGCAGCGCAACGCCCTCATGCGCGCCGTGTTCATGGCCCTGCCCGACGTCTTCCTGTGGGTCACGCGGGAAGGCGTGATCAAGGAATGCCGTGGCGGCGTATGGCCCCTGTTCGGACGGGAACCGGCCAGCCTGTTCAAGAAAAACGTCACCGCAATCCCCGACGTCGCCGAGCCGGAAGCCTTCGCCCGGGCCATGCGGGAGATGGAGCACACACAGCTCTTCCAGACCGAGTACGCGCTGCACGCCGGGGGGCGGACTCGGTATTATGAAGCCCGCTTCGCCAATCTCGAACGGGACATGATCCTCATCCTGATCCGCGAAATTTCGGACCGCATCCTGGCCGAGGACGCCCTGCGCGGAACGCAGCAGCGCCTGGACCACATCATCGAGTTCCTCCCCGACCCCACCCTGGTGGTTGACAGCGAACACCGCGTCATCGCCTGGAACAGGGCCATCGAGAACATGACGGGGGTGCACAAGGAGCAGATTCTCGGCAAATCTGGGTACGCCTACGCAGTCCCGTTCTACGGCAATCCGCGCCCCATCCTCCTGGACTTCATCGGCAAGGACCCGAGCGGGCACTACCCCATGTACCACCCCGAAGAGAGCACGGCCGAGGGGCTGGCCACGGAGGTCCATGTCCCGGCACTGTACGGCGGCCGGGGAGCCTTTGTCTGGGCCAAGGCCACGCCGCTCTATGACCGCGAGGGAAACATCGCCGGAGCCATCCAGACCATCCGCGACATCACCGACAGGAAACGGGCGGAACTCACAACGCAGGTCCTGTACCTGGTTTCCACCGCAGCCAGCACCCCCATGGCCGACGAGGAAATCTTCGCCCGCGTCTTCGAAATCCTCTCGGAGCACCTCGGCGCGCGGATCATGCACATTTCTCTGATGGTCGGCAGCGGAGCCTTGCAGACCTACCCCTTTTTCAGCCACCAGAGCCTGGCCCGGCCCGAAACGCTCAAAGCCCTCTCGGCCCTGGCCGCGGAAGCCAGGCAGTCCAGCTCGGCCCGGCTGATCGACCCTTCCAGGAACGGCCTCGACGAAGCCCGGTCAGCGGATCAGACCCGGTGGTTCATCTCGCCCCTGCGTTATGGCGAAAAGATCCTTGGCTCCGTGGTCATCCTGATCGTCGAGGACAATCTGCGTTTCTCCGGTCAGGACGCCCCCGTGCTGGCCTCGGTGACCGACCACCTGGCCATGGCCATTTCCCGCAACGCCACCGAAAAGGCGCTCCGCGAAAGCGAGAAGAAACACCGCTCCATCTTCGAAAACGCCACCGAAGGCATTTTCCAGATCTCCCTGGATCACGACCTGCTGAGCGCGAATCCGGCCATGGCCCGCATTTTCGGACACGACAGCGTCGAGGATCTGATGACCCGCGCCGCGGGGTTCCTGCAGCACGCCCTGACCTCCCCGGACCGCATCAGGCTGCTCAGCCAGGTCCTGCAGATGGACACGGTGCAAAACTTCGAGACGGACACGGAAAAGGCCGACGGGAGCAGGATCTCCGTTTCCCTGAACATGCGCACCGTGAAACGCGCGGACGGCTCCATCATGCATCTCGAAGGCTCCGTGCAGGACATCTCCATGCGCAAGGAGACCGAGCACAGGCTGGCCGTCCAGAAAAGTCTCTTTCAGCAGCTCTTCGACAACTCCCCCCAGGGCATCCTGCTCCTGGGCAAGGACGGCGTGCCCATGGACCTCAACCCGAGCTTCACCAGCCTCTTCGGGTTCACCAGAAAGGACCTGAACTCCCTCTTCGAGGTCCTGCTGCCCCCCGAAAGCCTGGACGAGAGCTTCACCTTCCTCTCCACCGTGCTGGGCGGCACGCCCGTAAGCACCGAGACCCTGCGCAGGACCAAGGATGGCCGCACCATCCCCGTCTCGATGCTGGGCTACCCGTACGTGCTGGACGGAGCCATCTCAGGGGCATTCTTCATCTTCGGCGACATTTCCGAACGCAAGCGCTACGAGGCGCAGCTGACCCAGCAGGCCCTGCGCGACAACCTGACGGAGCTGCCCAACCGAATCCTCTTCCTGGAACGCCTGAACCGGGCCATGACGCGCCAGCGCCGCAACTCCGACTACCGCTTCGCAGTACTCATGATCGATCTGGACAGCTTCAAGCGCGTCAACGACACCCTCGGGCACCAGGCCGGTGACCAGCTGCTGCAAGAGGTCGCCAAACGGCTGACATGCTGCCTGCGCAGCATGGACACGGTGGCCCGCATGGGCGGGGACGAATTCGCCGTCCTGCTGGAGGACTTCCAGAGCAACCAGGAGGCCATCGGCATCACCCGGCGCCTGCTGGAGTCCATCCGGCAGCCCCTGAACATCTTCGATCACGAGATTCAGGTCAGCGCCTCGGTGGGCGTGGTGCTGCAGACAGGAAGGTACACCTCGCCCAACGACCTCCTGCGCGATGCCGACATCAGCATGTACCGCTCCAAGGAGCTGGGCAAGAATCAGTTCAAGGTCTTCAGCAAGAGCATGTACGAACATGTCGTGCGCACCGTGCAACTGGAGAACGACCTGCGCCAGGCCCTGATGGAAGAGGAGTTCGAGCTCTACTTCCAGCCCATCTACGACATGGAAGAAAGCAGGCTGAGCGGCTTCGAGGCCCTGCTGCGCTGGAACCACCCCGACCGAGGGACCCTGGCGCCCGGCGCGTTCATCCAGGTGGCCGAGGAGGCCGGTCTCATCACCGATCTCGGCACCTGGGTCCTGAACCGCGGCTGCAGGACCATGGCGGACTGGCGGACACGCTTCGCCCACGTCGACGTGAGCCTCGCCCTGAACCTCTCCCCCCGGGACCTGCTGCAGCCGTCGCTCATCCCCATGCTGGCGGAACTGCTGCGCGAGACGAATCTCGACGCCAGGCACATCAAGCTCGAAATCACCGAGACAGCGGTCATGGAAAACCCGGAGATGGCCACGTCCCGGCTGGAACGGCTGCAGAAGATGGGTTTCCAGGTGGCCATGGACGACTTCGGCACCGGCTATTCCTCCCTGTCCTACCTGCAGCGGCTGCCCATCGACATCCTCAAGATCGACCGGTCCTTCGTGCAGACCATGCTCGAAAACCCCAGCAACCTGGAGATCATCAAGACCATCATCGGCCTGGGCAAGCTCCTGGACCTGCGCATCGTGGCCGAAGGCGTGGAGACGCCGGAGCAGCTGGCCGCCCTGCAGACCCTCGGCTGCGACCTGGCCCAGGGCTACCTCCTGGGCAGGCCCATGCCCCAGGGGCAGGCCGAGGAACTGCTGGCCACGTGCCGCCCGGGCCTGCCGGCATGACCCGGCCCCGAGTCCACCGTTCCCCTTTCCGCACCTACCGCTCCGCGCAGCAGCCTGACCTGGTGTCCTTCCAGATCGTCGTCGAGGAGACCGACCTGTGGGTCGCGGCGCGTGAGGATCTCTCCACCCCCATGGCCGACCACGTGCGCCTGCTGCGCGGCCAGATCCGCGCCTACGCCGCCATCCACCCGAACTTCCTGACGTCCCTGACACCCCTGGACGCAACGCCGAAGGCGCCCGAAATCGTGCGGCGCATGTGCCGGGCCGGGAGCCTGGTCAACGTGGGTCCCATGGCCGCCGTGGCCGGAACCGTGGCCCAGATGGTCGCGGAGCGATTCAGTCCGGAGTCGCCGGATCTGCTGGTCGAGAACGGAGGGGACACCTACCTTTTCTCCACCCGCGACCGCCACATCGGCATCCTGAGCATGCCCGGGCAGGACATGCGCCTGTGCGTGCCGGTGCGGACCGACGAGTTCCCCTGCTCGTTCTGCGCGTCGTCGGCCACCATCGGCCACTCCCTGAGCTTCGGGAAGGCGGACCTGGTGGTCACCCGTTCCCGGGACGCGTCCCTGGCCGACGCCGCCGCCACGGCCCTGGCCAACGCCCTGGGCGGGGCGGAGGCCATGGACGCAGTCCTGGAGCTGGCGAAGGGTTGGGAGGAAATCGGCCTGGACGGGATTTTCGCGCAGTGCGAGGGACGGATCGGGGTGTGGGGGAAAATGGAGCTGGCCGTGCGCTAGATGCGCGGCCGGCTGCCTCTGGAACGGGGCAGGCTGAGACAAAAAAAATACGCCCCGCTTCGGCTCGAAGCGGGGCGTTCAGTTTCAACCCATGTAATTTTCAGATCTTCAATGCACTTTTTTGATGTTTCCTGAAAGGTGATCTTCGACTCTCGAAACCCGGGAACGCTGGTGACGGTCTCACCGTCTGGATCGCCTGGGCTGTCGGGCCTCGCCCCGCTTCTTCAGGCCGCGCGTGTCGTTCCCTTCACTCGTCCGAAACCTGTTTATGGCCCAATGGTCTTCCCTCCGTTGAGGTTCAATCGCCTTTGATTTCCTAATATATCCTCCCCCATTCCTTGTCCAGTGAAGAACTGAAATTCCACGTCGAATTTCTCCCGCTCCCCTGATGCAGAACTGCGCTTTGCCTTTGCCGCGAGCTTTGCTAGACGGGGCCATGCCCACCCCTTCCTCCCCAGATGACCGGCGCCCGGCCCGGCTCCTGAAAGGAGCGATCCTCGTTCTGGCCGTCCTGTGCCTTGCCGTGGCCGCCCTTCGGGCCGCGCTGCCCCGGCTGGCCCGCGAGTTCGTCGTGCCCATGGCCGCCTCGAAGCTGGGAATTGCCCATCTGGACGCGGAAATCCGACGCGCGGATCTTTCCGGTCTGGACCTGGGGGAAATTTCCCTGGGATCCGACGCCGGAATCAGCGTCGAGGCCGTGCAGGCGGACTGGAGCCTGACAGGGCTCATGCGCGGGCGGGTGGACAGGGTGCGGGTCATGGGCCTGCATGTCCTGGCCCGGGAGGAAAACGGGACGTGGACGGTGCGGGGCCTGCCGCGCATGGAGGAATCGGAGGAAGCCGGACAAACCGCCATTCCGCAGATCGGGGACTTCTCCGTGGACGGGGTCGTCGAGCTTGACGGCGACACCCTGGACGTGCGGGCCCCGTTTTCCCTCGGCGGCAATCTGGACGAAGCCGGGCTCCTGGTCCTGGATGCCCGCACGCAGCCTGCCGGCCAGGAACTGCGCCTCCTTGTCCGGGCCGACCTCGGCCGCAGGGATTTGCGTCTGAGCTGCTCCCTGCCCCCGGCATCCGTGGCGGCCCTGGCCAGCCTCGTTCCCGGCCTGCGGAACCTGCCCGTGAGCGGGACCCTGCAGGCCCTGGCCGATGCGGCCCTGCCGCCGGACGGCAAGCCTTCCATGCAGGCCAGCCTGGAACTGGCCTCGGTGCAGGCCCTGCTCGGAGGGAGCCCGGTGGCCCAGGACGGCAACGCGACCGTGCGCCTCGACTGGGGCACGGGCCTGAATCTGGCCGTCGACCCCGTCCGCCTGGACGCCCCGCTGCCCCTGGTCCTGACCCTGAGCGGCATCAACGCAGACCTGCAGCAGGGGGCCCTGGACTGCGGCTGGGAACTGAACCTGGCCGCGCTGCCCGGGCTGGACCTCCCCGCTCCGCTGCTCCTGGCCGGGCAGACCTCGGTCCGGCGCACCGAAACAGGCTGGGACCTGCGCACCCGAGGCGGCGTCAACACCGTGCAGGCCGGGCTGCCGCAGTTGCCCGGACTGACGCTTGCCCTGGACGGCAGCTCCCTCTCCCTCCACGTCTCCACCACCCCGTCGGCGGCGCGCATCGATGCATCCGTCGGGCTGGGCAGGCTGCGGGCGACCCGCGGCCAGGCCAAGGCGACCCTGGCCGGATTGGAGCTGACATGCAACGCCACGGCCGGTTCCCGAGGCACAAACGGGACCCTCTCGATCTCCGGCGCACGTCTGGACGCCATGCAGCCCGGCCTGGCCCTGAACACGACCCGTCTGGACGGCAGCTGCCTCTTCACTCTGGGCGAACGCACGGACCTGCGGGGCGCCGTCAGGGCGGACCTTCGCGCCAGGAGCGGAGACGCGGCCGCCACCGTCTCCCTTCGCCTTCCTCTCGCCTGGCCCACGCCCGCATCCTCGGACGGCAGTCTGGCCGTGGACGCAAGCTGGAAAAAGAAGCGCCTGGCAAAGATTTCATCCCGCATCGCGCAAAACCTTCACGGCTTCACCCTCGACGGCAGCCTGACCGCGACTCCGGTGGCGGTCCGCGCCTCCCTCAAGGGGGTTCTCGACGCTGTCCGGCCCGAGGCGTCATGGGTTGAAGTCAAGACGGCCCAGAGGCTGTCCCTGCCGGGCGACCTGCCGAGCTTCGAGCCGGCCCTGGCCACCCTGGCCGGCGAGGCCCGCCTGGAAGCTTCGGCCCGGCTCGACCTGAGCCGCGGCGTCCCGTCCATTCCGGCATCCGCAACGCTGACGGACTTCACCCTGACCCACGAAAAAGCCAAGGCCGAGCTCACCGGGGGCTCACTGGCCATCGCCTTTGCCGATCTCCTTTCAGGCCGTTCCGAACCCGCCCAGTACCTGACCTTCGAGCGGCTGCAACTGGGCACGGTGATCCTGGACAAGGGCGACGTCCGCTTCCAGGTCGAGGCCCCGCACAGCATCCTGGTGGAAGGATGCGGCTTCCGCTGGGCCGGGGGGCGCATCGGCACCCAGGCCTTCCGCGTCAACCCTGGCGTGGAGGACTACACGGTGGAGATGTACTGCGACCGCGTGGAGCTGGCCCAGGCCCTGGGCCAGCTCGGCATGACCCAGGCCCGCGGCGGCGGCACGGCCAACGGCCGCATCCCGGTGCGCTGGGCCGGCGGCGCCCTGACCTTCGACAACGGTTTTCTCTATTCCACTCCGGGCGAGAAAGCGGTACTTCGCATTGAAGGCACGGAAATCCTCACCGCCGGGGTGCCGCCGGGCACGCCGCAGTTCGGCCAGCTGGACCTGGCGTCCGAGGCGCTGAAGGACTTCGCCTACGAATGGGCCAAGGTGACCATGAACACCGAAGGCAGGGAACTCGTCGTATCCCTGCAGCTCGACGGCAAGCCGGAAAAGGCCCTGCCCTTCGTGTACGACCGTGATTTCGGCGGCTTTGCCCGCGTCTCGGCCAGCTCGCCCGGCTCGGTGTTCCAGGGCATCCGGCTGGACGTGAATTTCCGGCTGCCCCTGGACCAGCTCTTGCAATACAGACAGCTCCTGGAACTGATGAACAACGGAGGTTGACGTGCGAATCCCATTCCTGGCCCTGGCCGCAATCCTGCTTCTGCAAGGCGCGTGCAGCACCCGCCACGAAGTGCAGATGGCGCCCGTGGAGGTCAAACCCATCCACATTACCATCGATGTGAACGTGCGGGTCCAGAAGGACCTGGAGGATTTCTTCGGGGATATCGACAAGGCCGAAGAAAAGCTGAACCCGAACAACTGACGGAGTACCCATGCGCACTACGAAAATTTTCACCCTGACACTGCTGGCGGCGCTGGCCGTCCTTTTCTGCGTCCAGGGCGCCCTGGCCGACGGCATCAAGGACCGTATGAAGGCCCGCCTGCCGGTCATCACCGAACTCAAGTCCCAGGGCCTGGTCGGCGAGAACAACAAGGGATTCCTTGAGTTCCGCGGAGGCAAGAAACCCCAGGCCGACGTGATCCAGGCCGAGAACAAGGACCGTGCGGCCGTATACAAGGCCATCGCCGAACGGCAGAAAACCACGCCGGAGTTCGTCGGGCAGGCCCGCGCGGCGCAGATCGCGGAGAAGGAGCCTTCCGGCTTCTGGGTGCAGGACCCCGCAGGGGCCTGGAAGAAGAAATGAGCTGAAGGCAAGAGCAACGAACCGTAGAAAGGAACTGACACGGACGAGGCGCCGGCGGAAAATCCAGCCGCGACCGCAAGGCCTGCGCCTCGTCCGGTTCGTCCCCTCTGCCCACACCTTCCATCCCCCTTCCCACAGCCTTGACGGCCTGTTCCCCGGCCGATAGAGCCTGCCGCTGGACCGCGGCCATTCCCGCCTGCGGCCGTTTCAACCAGGATCTGCCATGAACTCCAGCACCGCCCGCGCCAACCTCCTCCTTCTCCTGACCGCCATGATCTGGGGCGCGGCCTTCGTGGCCCAGCGCGTGGGCATGGACCACATGGGCCCCCTGACCTTCAACGGCGTGCGCTTCGCCCTGGGCTCCGCGGCCCTGCTGCCCCTCATCTCCTGGCTGGACAAGCGACGCACCGCAGCGCCGCCGCCATTCTCCACGCTTCTCAAAGGCGGCTTCCTCATGGGCCTGGCCCTCTTCCTGGGCGCCTGGCTGCAGCAGTTCGGGCTGTGCTACACCACCGCGGGCAAGGCCGGCTTCATCACCGGCCTCTACGTCGTCTTCGTGCCCCTCATCGGCATCTTCCTGGGACAGCGCTACGGGACGGGGACCTGGGCCGGGGCCGGACTGGCCATCGCCGGCATGTACCTCCTCAGCGTGACGGAATCCTTCACCATGGACAAGGGCGACGCCCTGGTCCTGCTTTCCGCGGTCTTCTGGGGCGTGCACGTCCTGCTTGTGGGCAAGCTGACCCAGGGCATCAAGACCGTGGACGCGGTCAAGCTGGCCGCCATCCAGTTCGCCACCTGCAGCGCCATCAGCCTGGCCGGCGCGGCCGCCACCGAAGACATCACCCTGGCCGGCCTGCGGGCCGGGCTCATTCCCATCCTCTACGGCGGCCTCATGAGCGTGGGCGTGGCCTACACCCTGCAGGTCGTGGCCCAGCGCGACGCCCGGCCGGCTCCGGCGGCCATCATTCTGAGCCTGGAGGCCGTGTTCGCGGCCCTGACGGGCTGGCTGATGCTCGGCGAGACCCTCACCATCCAGGCCTTCATCGGCTGTGCCCTCATGCTCGTCGGCATGATCTGGTCCCAGGCCAGGCCCTGACTTCGCCGCAGCGCCTTTCCCGCACCAAAAATCAAGGCCGGAACTCCCTGAAGGGGACTCCGGCCTTTTTACGTGCTGCAGCCGCCGACCGCGTTCAGACCGCGGTCTCGGGATGGAAGACGTTGACCTCCCGCAGGTCGTCGCCCAGATACGTCCGTTCGTTGGGCCCCAGGATCCCCAGGGACAGGCAGATGAGGGTCCACAGGTGGACCACCCCGTAGTGCCCGCCGTAGTGCTCGCTCAGTTCGTGAATCTGGGCGTGGCAGTTGTGGCAGGCGGCGACGCAGTAGTCCGCCCCCGTGGCCCTGATTTGCTCGTCCTTGACCCGGCCGTAGGCCAGGCGCTGGTCGCGGAAGCCCGACTGCAGGAAGCCGCCGCCCCCGCCGCAACAGTAGTTGTTGGAGCGGTTGGGGACCATGTCGATGAAGTTCTCCTCCCCGACCAGGGACTTGACCACGAAGCGCAGGTCGTCGGCGATGGGGTCTCCGTAGCTCTTGCGCACGATCTGGCAGGGGTCCTGGACCGTGAACTTGAGGCCCAGCTCCCTGTTCCAGTCGGAGTTGACCTTGAGCTTCCCCTCGCGGATCCACTTGGCGTAGTATTCATAGATGTTCTTGACTTCGAAACGGTGCTCTATGCCGAATTTCTTCAGTCCGGCCCGGACTGAGTAGGTCACGTGGCCTCACTCGGTGTTGAGAAAGACCTTGCACCGCAGTGCGGCCGCCTTCTCCGCCGACTGCCGCGTGATATGCTCCCAGCTCTGGTCGTCGGCCAGGAACATGCAGTAGTTCTCGGCTGCCCAGCCCTTGGAGCCGTAGGTCCAGTCGGCCCCCACCACATGCAGGATCTTCCACAGGGGCATGAGCTCCTCGGGTTCCGTCACGGGCTCGCGGGAGTTCTGGTTGATGAAGAACTCCGCGCCCTCCTTGTCGATGGGCGCCTCCATGTCCGCGAACTCCGGCTGGGACTCGCGGCACTCCTCGAGCATGTCCTCGACCACGAAGGCGAAATCCTGGGGCGCCGTGCCCATGGCGCTGCCGCTCTCGTTCCTGAGGGCCATGTCGCACGACCCCATGATCCCCTTGGGCCGGCTCTCCCGCGGCCAGGAGGCCCTGGCCTCGTAGACCAGCCGGGGGATGTCGATCTTCATGGGGCAGACGTAGATGCAGCGCTGGCACATGGTGCACATCCAGACCCACGGCGTCGAGGTAACCTCCTCGTCCATGCCCATGGCCGCCATGCGCAGGAACTTGCGGGGGTCCATGCCCTCCAGGCCCGTGGCCGGGCATCCGGCCGAGCAGGCCCCGCAGGTCAGGCACATGTTCAGGTTCCCGCCCTCGGGCAGGAGGTCCTGGACCTTGCGCATGAAGGTGCTCGTCCCGCGGCCAAGGTCGATTGTTTTTCCGTTCAGCATCCCGGTATCCCCCGAAATGAAAGGTTGCCGCGGCGGGGCCGGACGATCCGGCCCCGCTGCTCCCTAGGCATGGGCCGTGACCTCCACGGCCTGGCCTGTCTGGTCGTACATCAGCCCGCACCGCAGGTCGAAGTGACGGTTGACGCTCATGGTCGGGCACGGCGCGTTGACCGAGACCTGGACCACGGTGGAGCCCAGGAAGGCCTCCTCGGGATCGTCGGCCTTGGAGTGGTGGGCCATGATGATCAGGTCGCAGCCCTGCTGCTTGGCCATGTTCAGGATTTCCATGGCCGGGCGCCCGAAGCGGCCCTCGTAGGCGCACTTCTCGATGCCCTGGAGCCGGTCGCCGTATTCGTCCTTCAACCGGTTTTCGAGCTCCGCACGGCCCTGAGGCGAGTCCGTGGCCGTTTCGCAGACGTTCATGACCGTCAATCCCGCCCTGTACTGCCGGGCCATCTGCCCGCCGTAGCTGACGGCGCACTCGGACTGCTCCGAGAAATCCGTGGCCACGAGGATGTTGCAGAAGGCCGGGTCCTTGCAGGCCACGGACTGGTGCACGATCATGACCGGGCAGCGCGCCTTCTGGCTGACGCGCTCCAGGGTGCTGCCGGCCATGCCCCACATCTGCGCCCTTTTTTCCTCATATTCCTTGGTGTGCGGCCCCATGACCACGAGATCCGTGTCCTTCTTGCGGGCCAGGCGCAGGAGCTCGTTGTGCGGGATGCCGGCCACGACCTGCACCGACGCGTTCGGGACCAGGGCCAAAAGCGGCGCATACATCTCCCGGATGCGCGCCTCCAGCCGGCCGGTCTCGCCCGAGGCTTCGAGGGTCTCGATGGAGCCCCAGCCCTGCTCCATGCCGGCCACGTGCACCAGGTACAGGTTGGATTCGAACTTCATGGCGAAATTGACGGCGGCCTCGACCGCGCATGCGTCCACACCGGTTGGCGTCACGCCGACGATGATGTCCTTGAACATAACTACCCCCTTCTGTTGTGTGTATCAGGTTCCCCCAGCCTCCTCGGTCCCGCCCGGCGGCTCGTGCCGCCAGGCCCGGGCTCTGATCCCGGCGCGCATGCTCCCGTTCAGGCTCATGTTCTTCTCCAGCAGCACGGCCGGCTCCTCCAGGCCGAAGGCCAGGCCCAGGAGCTGTGTCAGGTACAGGACCGGCACGTGATGCCCGCCTGCCGCCGAATCGTGCTGGTAGGCCTCGAGATTCATCTGGCACAGGGGACAGACCGTGGCGATGGCGTCGGCCCCTTCGGCCGCGCCCAGGATGGCCTCCACCGAATGCATGGCCACCTCGGGATGGGTGACCATGAGGGAAGCGCCGCAGCAGCGGGCGCCCATCTCCCAGGGATGGATCTTCGCCCCCATGGCCGTCAGCACGTTGTCCATGGACAGCGGCTTGCGGGGATCGTCGAAAACCTCGTACGGACGAAGGATCTGGCACCCGTAGTACGGGGCCACGCGCATGCCGTTCAGATTCTGCCCGACCACGGCGCCGATGGCCTCGACGCCCACGTCGTTGACCAGGACATCCAGGATGTGCCGCACGCGCACCCCTCCCCCGTAGGCCAGGCCGCAGGCGTCCAGGGCCTCGTTGACCTGGCCGTGCAGGGACTTGTCGCCGACGACCTCGCGGTTGACCTTGAGCAGGTTGAGATAGCAGGCGCTGCACGGTGCCAGGACGTCCAGGCCCGCGAGCTCCTTCTCGGCCAGGGCCAGGTTGCGGGCCGGCAGGGCGTAGTTCATGAGCCGGCTGACCGGCTCGGCGGCGCTGGCCCCGCAGCAGGTCCAGTCCGGGATCTCGACGAGCTCGACCCCGAGCCTGTCCATGACGGCCCGCACGGACACGTCGAACTCGTGCGCGCTCTCCTGCAGGGAGCAGCCTGGATAGTAGGCGTACTTCATGACCGGTCCTCCATTTCCCGCACCTTGGCGAAAAGCGCCTTGAGGCGCCCCTTCCGGCTGCCGTCGGGAACGTGCAGCTTGCCGGCCCGCATCATGCGCACCCCCAGGGGCAGGTAGTGCAGGGGCAGCAGCGGATCACGGCTTTTGAGAAAATAGCCGGGCATGAGGCTCGTCTCCTGCACCCGCCCGTACTTTTCCACGTTGTCCATGAAGGCGTCGTAGAAGGCGCTGTTCCTGCGCACTTTCCATGTCCCGCGCTCCCGGGCCAGGCGCTTCAGGGCGCCCATGGCCCTGGTCAGTTTCAGGCCCCGCGGGCAGCGCAGGGTGCACATGTAGCAGGACGAACACATCCAGAAGGTCCTGCTCTCCAGAATCCGGTCGAGCATCCCGAACTGCACCATGCGCCACATCTGCCGGGGCGTGACGTCCATGGCAAAGCCGTTGGGGCACGACGCCGTGCACGTTCCGCACTGCATGCAGGCCCCGAGTTCGCCGCGCAGTTCGTCGAGGATCTCCCGGGTAGCGGGATCCGGGCTCCAGGCCTGGGGTTTCGTCTGGTTCATGGTCCACCTTCCCTTGGCTTACGCCAGTTGTTCCAGTGCGGCGTCGATGACCGCCATGATGGGTCCGTCGTGGAAACTGGTCAGAATCGTGGCGCTGTTGGGGCAGACGGCCGCACAGGATCCGCAGCCCTGGCAGAGCATCTCGTCGACCCGGATGACCTCGTTCTCCAAGTCCACGCTGCGCGCCCCGAAGGGGCAGGCCGCGATGCAGGCCTGGCAGAGGGAGCACAGGGACGGCCGGACAGTGGCCACGACGTTCTCCCGGGCCACCTTGCCCGCGGACAGGATGCGCATGGCCCGCTGGGCCGCGGCCTTGGCCGAGGCCACCGTCTCGGCCATGCGGCGGGGCGAGTGGGCCAGGCCGCAGAGGTAGACGCCCTGCTTCATGGATTCCACGGGCCGCCACTTGCTGTCGGCCTCCTGGAAGAAGCCGTTCGTGTCCAACTCCACCCCGAAGATCTCCACCAGGTCCTCCACGTCGTTGGGCTCCACCCCGCTCGACAGGGAGAGGATGTCCGCCTCGACGCGGATCTGCGCCCCGAGAACCGGGTCCAGGGCCGTGATGACGGGCTTGCCGTCGGTGAAGGAGACCTGCGGCGGATTGTCGAGGTCGTAGCGGATGAAGATCGCGCCCGCCTTGCGCGCCCGGGTGTAGTAGGCCTCCAGGAAGCCCTGGGCCATGATGTCGCGGTAGAAGACGTAGATGGGCAGGTCCGGGTTGCGCTCCTTCATGGTCAGCACGTTCTTGAGCATCTCCGGGCAGCAGATGCGGCTGCAGTAGTTGCGCTCGCCCTCCTTGCGGGAGCGCCAGCACTGGATCATGGCCGCGGCCTTCAGGGCCCCGACGTCCAGGGCGCCGGTGGCCAGCTTCTCCTCCAGGCCGAAGTGGGTCATGACCGACTTGTGCACGCAGAAACCGCTCTCGTAGATCTTGGCCTCGTGGCCGCCGGTGGCCAGGATGGTCACGCCGTGCTCCAGGGGGAAGATCCCCCCGTCGCCGCTGATGGCCGAACGGAACCGCCCGGCGCTGCCGCGCGAGAGGACCACCCGCGAGTCCTTGAAGACCTTGATCTGCGGGTGCTTTTCCACCTGGGCCACGAGATCCTCCATGTATTTGCGCGGGTCCGTGCCGTCGAGTTGGGTGTGCAGGCGCATGGCCATGCCGCCGAGTTCCTCCTCGCTCTCCACCAGGCAGACCCCGTAGCCTTGGTCGGCGATGGCCATGGCCGCCGTCATGCCGGCCAGCCCGCCCCCGACCACCAGGGCCGAGCGGTTCACGTCGACCATGACCGCCGGCGGCGCGGGGTCGGCACCCTGCAGCTTGGCCACGGCCATGGACAGGGTCGAGAAGACCTCGCGGGCCACATCAACGGCGTCGCGGCCGTTGAAGGTGGGCGTGTGCACGTCGACCACGTCCATGAGGGACGGGTTGAGGCCGACGGTGCGGCCCAGCTCCTTGAGCCGCGGGATGTAGGCGTAGGGCATGCAGGCCCCCAGCAGGATGCGGTTAGGCCGGCCGGCGGCCGCCGCCTCGCGGATCTGCTGCCAGCCTTCCGCCGTGCAGGCCTGCCTGACGCGCACCACCTCGCGCACCGAGTGCACGCGGGCCACGGTGTCCGTCAGGGCTTCCAGGTCCACGCTTTTGCCCAGGGTCGGGCAGGACGTGCACACGGCGACCATGGTCCGCACGGCCTCGCGGGAGACGTCCGGGAAGTCGGGCTCGGGGGCCGGCGGGGCCGGGCCGAGGACGTCGTAGATCTTGATGATGCGCGCAGCCGCCTCGGACGCGGCGCCGGCCTGCATGACGGCCTCGGAAATGTCCTTGGGCTCCCCGAAGGCGCCGGCCGAGAACACGCCGACGCGGCTGGTGCGCTCCGGTGCGTAGGGCTGGGTCTGGCAGAAGCCCCATTCATTCAGGTCGATGCCGGCGACGGCGGCGAAAGCGTCCGTGCCCGCCGGTGGCCTGGCCCCCACGGCCAGAACGACCATGTCGAACTCCTCGCGCTGGCGCGAGCCGTCGTCGTGCAGGCACTCCAGGGCCACCCCTCCGCCCGCCGCGGGCAGGACCGAGTGGGGCCTGCTGCGCACGAAGCGCACGCCGTTGTCCGCGGCGCGCTGCCGGTACTCGTCCCAGCCTTTGCCGAAGGTGCGCATGTCCATGTAGAAGATGGTGGCGTCCACCTCGCCGCCCGTGGCCTTTTTGGCCAGCATGGCCTCCTTCATGGAGAACATGCAGCACACGGACGAACAGAAATCGGCGTTCTTCTTCACGTCCCGCGAACCCACGCACTGGATCCAGGCGATGGAGCGCACGGGCTTGCCGTCGCCGGGCCGCAGAAGCTTGCCGCCCGTGGGCCCCGTGCCGCTCATGAGGCGTTCGAACTCGACCGCCGTGAGCACGGCCGGATGCCCGTACCCCCAGACATCGCGCCCGCCATTGGGGTCCATGTCCGGGTGGTAGCAGTCGAAACCTCCGGCCAGCACCACGGCGCTGACCTGCAGGTCCTCGGTGCCGTCGGAGACGATGCGCATGTAGTGCTTGTCCAGCCAGGGCACGAAGGTCTTGACCTTGAGGGGCTTCATGAGGGTGTCGCGCGCGCCGCGCCGCACCAGCTCGGCCGCCTGCTCCTCCTGCCCCTTCTCGGCCAGGACGGCCACGGGCAGGCCCGGGCGCAGTTCCCGGGCGCGGGCCATGACACGCTGGGCGTCGACGCCCTCGAGATTCAGGCCCACGAGGAGGTAGTGCACGTCGGCCCCGGCCTCGAGCATGTCCAGGGCCGCCTGCCCGCCCTCGGCCTCCAGCACCGGGAAATGCAGGTGCTCGAGGCTCTCCCGGATCAGGGTGCGCGTCGCTTCGTCCGCGTCGGCGACGAGGATGTTGAAACGCGCCCGCTCGTCGAGCTTGAGGTCGATGGCCCCGGTGGGGCAGGCCTCGTGGCACTTCCAGCAGCGGATGCAGTTGTCCAGGTCGAGGACGTAGTGGTTGGGGATGGCGTGGGGCACGGGCAGGTACACGGCGGACCGCTTCGTCAGCCCGGCGTTGAACTCGCTCGGGACCTTGACGGGGCAGACCTCGGAGCACTTGCCGCAGCTCACGCACTTGTTCGGGTTGATGAGTGGGGAGCGGCGGTTCAGGGTGACGAAGAACTTGCCCGGTTCGCCCTCCAGGGAGGCCAGCTCCGTATTCAGCATGAGGTCGATGTTCTCGTGGAAAAGCCCCTTGCGCAGGCAGAACTGGCTGGCCGAGTCCCGGTTCATGAGCGGCAGCATGCGGCACATGCCGCAGTGGTCCGACGGGAACTGGTAGTCCAGCTGGGCCAGGATGCCGCCGTGGCTGGGCCGCTTGTCGATGAGAGCCACCTTGTGCCCCATCACGGCCAGGTCGAGGGCGGCCCGGATTCCGCCTATCCCGGCGCCGACCACCAGCGCTCCATATTGCTTCCTCATTGCGTCCTCCTCGGGCTCACGCCAGGTGCGAGACCGTGTCCTGAAATTCGTCTTCCTTGAAAACCGTCAGCGGCGGCGCCTGGTCCAGGCTGAGTCCCGGCAGGTAGTCGAAGCCGGCCTGGGTGCGCGCGGCCACCGTGCGGAAGAGCTCCACGACCTCCACCCCGTTGGGACAGGCGTTGGAACACTGGCCGCAACCGACGCAGGCCGTGCTCATGTGGGCCATGCGCGTCAGGTGGTAGAAGACCGTGTCCGTGGGCAGCTTCAGGCTGCCCTTGCGCTTGGCCCATCCCAGGTACTGCCAGGGCTTGTGCTCGAAGACGTCGGTGTTGAAGACGCACTCCTTGCAGTAGCAGACCGGGCAGGCCACGCGGCAGTTGTAGCAGTTCACGCAGCCCGAGAGGTATTCGGCCAGCTGTTCGAGGGTGCCGGTACGGGCTGACACCTGCTCCATCATGGCGTCGCGGGCCTGGACGCGGGTCGCGGTCAGGGCGGCCAGGGCCTTTTCCCGGCGGTCGTCGGGCGACTCCTCGGGCAGCCCCATGGCGCCAAGCAGGGCCTCGCCGCGGGCGCTGGTGGCCATGACCGGGATGGCGCTGCCCAGGTCCGCGCCGTGCAGCCCGATGACCATGTCCGCACCGTGGGGAGACGGGTACTCGCAGACCCGGCAGGCCGGCGCCAGTTCGAATCCGCCGGCAAGACCGCCATTGGAGAGGGACGCGTGGAACTGCACTGAGGCCGCCATACCCTCCCGATCCCCCAGGAATTCCTTGTAATGGGCGTTGTCGAACGCGCCGGGACAGTCCATGCCGATGAGGATGACCTCCTCCAGGGACCCCTGGTTGAGTTTGACCAGTTCGATGAAGGCCCGGATCTCGCACGGACGCATGACCACGGCGATGCGCTCGCCTGTCGCCCCCCTGGTCAGCCGCGAAACGAGCTTGGCGCTGTTCATGGGGAAGGCCGGCGCCAGCGGGTCGGCCCGGTCGAGCTGGTCCGGCCTGGTGACAAGGGTCGGCATGGGCATGCCGTGCCTGAAGAGATGGACCGGCAGCATGACGCCGGAGAGGGATTCGTCCTCCAGCAAGCGCCTGAAAAAACCCTGCAGGGCGACGACCGGCCCCTGACCGTCAATCTGTATCCGTGCCGTGGTGGCCATGGTGTGTCCTCCTCATCCCGCTACAGGGCGGCCAGGCCGCGCGAATCGAGCGGGCCGAGCTCCCGAAGGTCGTTGATGAAATTGTTCACGGTGGCGGCGAACTCCTGCCCCTCGCTGGCCCCGACCCAGGTCAAGCGCACGCGGCGCCTGTCGATGCCGAACTGGGAGAGGATCTCGTTCAGGAGCCTGACCCGGCGGCGGGCCTTGTAGTTGCCGTTCTGGTAGTGGCAGTCGCCAGGGTGGCAGCCGCTGATGAGCACGCCGTCGGCGCCCGAGAGCAGCGACTTGATGACGTATTTGGGGTCGACCATGCCCGTGCACATCATGCGCACCAGGCGCACGTTGGGCTGCTGGGTCATGCGCGAGGTGCCGGCCAGGTCGGCGGCCGTGTAGGTGCACCAGTTGCAGACAAAGGCCAGAATGGCGGGTTCGAAGTCCTGGTTCATGCGATCCTCCTCACGCCTGGGCTGTGGTTTGAGAGATTTCAGCGGCCGGCGCCAGCAGGTCCGGCAGCGGGTCCAGCATGCCGTCGATCTCACTGAAGACCTGCGTCTGGCGGAAGTGCTTCACCTGGGCAGCGCCGCTCGGGCAGTACCCGGCGCAACTGCCGCAGCCCTTGCACATGGCCTCGTTGATGACCGCGATGTGCCGCCGCTCGTCGAACTCGATGGCCGAGTACGGGCACAAGCCGATGCAGACCTTGCAGCCGACGCAGATGTCGGGGTTGATCCACGAGGTGGTCGGGGAGATGGAGACCACCCCGCGCGCCGCCAGGGCCAGGGCCTGGGCCGCGCCGCCGGACGCGTGGGCCACGGCGTCGGGAATGTCCTTGGGGCCCTGGCAGGTTCCGGCCAGGTAGATGCCGTCCGAGGCCGTGGACACGGGCCCGAGCTTGGGGTGTTCTTCCAGGAAGAAGCCGTCGCGGCCCTGGGCGATGCCGAAGATGCGGGCCACGTCGGTGCTGTCGGGGCGGGCCTCCATGGCCGTGCACAGGACGACCATGTCCACGGGCACGCGCACGTGGACCCCCATGAGGGTGTCCTCGCCGACGACCACGAGCTTGCCGTTCTCCTGGACCACTTCAGCGGGCCTGCCGCGCACGAAGGTCACGCCCTCGTCCTGCACGCGTCGGTAGAACTCCTCGTAGCCTTTGCCGAAGCAGCGCATGTCGATGTAGAAATTGTAGACCTCACAGCCGTGCCCGACCTTGTCCTTGATGAGGTGGTCGTACTTGAGTGCGTACATGCAGCAGGTGCGCGAGCAGTACTCGTGATAATTCCTGTCGCGGCTGCCTACGCAGTGGATGATGGCCACGCTCTTCGGGGCTTCGCCGCTCTTCATGAGGATCTTGCCGCCGGTGGGTCCCACGGCGTTGTTCAGGCGTTCGAACTGCAGTGCGGTGTAGACTTCCGGGTAGCGCCCGAACCCGTACTCGCGCATGGGCGTCGGGTCCATGGTGTCGTAGCCCGTGGCCAGGACCACGCTGCCGACGTGGTAGACCTCGCGACGGTCCTGCATGGTGAAGTCGATGGCGCCCGTGGGACAGGTCTTCTGGCAGGCGCCGCACTTGCCCTTGGTGAGCATCTTGCAGTGGTCCCGGTCGATGACCGGGGTGCTCGGCACGGCCTGGGGGGAATTGCGGTAGATGGCCCGGCGCGTACTCAGGCCCTCCTCGAACTCGCTGACGACCTTGGTCGGGCATTTTTCGAGACAGGCTCCGCAGCCCGTGCAGATGTCCTCGCGCACGTAGCGGGCCTTGCGGCGGACCGTGACGGTGTAGTTGCCGACGAAGCCCGAGACGTCCTCGACCTCGGTCCAGGTCAGAAGCTCGATGTTCGGCTCCTGGGCCACGGCGACCATCTTGGGCGTGGAGATACAGGCCGCGCAGTCGAGGGTCGGGAAGGTCTTGTCGAACTGGGCCATGTGGCCGCCGATGGAAGGAGATTTCTCGACCAGGATGACGCGGTGGCCGGATTTGGCGATGTCCAGGGCCGCCTGGATGCCGGCGATGCCCGCGCCCACGACCATGACGTCGGGCAGCACGCCGACCTCGCGGGAATGGAGTTCCTTGTGCCGGCCGACGCGCAGCACGGCGGCCTCGACGATGTGCTTGGCCTTGAGGGTGGCCTCGTCCTTGTCGGGCGTCACCCAGGAGCAGTGCTCGCGGATGCAGCAGTGCTGCATGAGGTAGGGATTGAGTCCGGCCCGGGCGCAGGCCTTCTGGAAGGTTTTTTCGTGCAGGCGGGGCGAGCAGGAAGCGACCACCACGCGGTCGAGCCCCCGCTCGCGGATGTCCTTGATGATCATGTCCTGGCCCGGGTCCGAGCACATGAACTGATAGTCCCGCGAGACCGCCACGTTCTTCAGGCCCCCGGCAAACCGGGCCACCTCCGGACAATCGACCCTGCCCGCGATGTTCGATCCGCAATGACAGACGTACACACCTATCTTCCTGGCCATGTCATCCCCCTTGTCCCGTGGTCACCTGTGGCTTCCGCCATTGTTGAGTTCCAGGGTCAGCTCGCCCACCAGCCGCTTGAGCTTCTCGTTCTCGACGGCCAGATCGGACGGGCTCGGCGGGCGCGGCTGTTCCTCGAACACGACGTGGCAGTTCTCCAGAAAATGGGTCCGCCACTTGTAGTACAGCCCCGGCCGCAGCTCATGGCAGCGGCAGATCTCGTTCACGCAGCCGCCCATGAGCCCTTCGAGCACGATCCGCGCCTTGGTCCTTGCGTCCCACTTGCGTTTCATCCTCATCTCCTCCCGTCGGGTGGCCAGCCGGCCCCGGGGTCGCGGGCCGCTCGCCTGGAAGGGGAAAACGTAGTTGCCTTCCCTGAACCCAACCCCTTCTATGTCATCTCCAGCATATTGATCTGTTAAAGAACCCGTACATAGCGTGTCGCCGCTCTCTCACCCACTCCGTATGACACGAAACATGCCAAATTCCATTTATGAATAGAGATGAACAAGATAGATAGAAAAATGAAATTCTTTACAGGCAAAGACAAGGTGAGAGAGATGCGTCTTCCATCTCGGAGAAAAAGAAAAGTCTCGCTTGACGAGACACTTGATACGTGTATGAGAGTGGCAGGAACTCGCAAAACACGCATCGCAACATGCACACGCCCCCGCCTCTCACCTTGATGACGCACAGCGAGAACGACCAACCGTCTTGCCATGCAAGACAAGCCAGGATCACCCATGAGCACCATCCTCATCATCGACGGAGACAGGGAACTGGCCCGGAACCTCATGTCGGAGCTGGCCCGCAGGGACCTGCACGCCGCCCACTGCCTGAACCTCTCCAAGGGTCTGGCCATGCTTCACGTCGGGGATTTCCAGCTGGTCCTGCTGGGGGAGGAGACCGGGGACAGGAACACCCTGGAGTATCTGTCCACGCTGCGCGAAGTCCCGTCGCGCCCGGAAATCATCGTGCTGTCCGGCAACCGCGACCCTGACGCGGCCGAGGCCGCCATCCGGAGCGGGGCCTGGAACTTCATGCCCAAGCCCGTCAACATGCCGCGCCTCATGGTGCTCGTCGAGCGCGCCCTGGACTACCACCGCGAGCGCCCGGCCAAGAGCGCCCCCGTGTCCCTGCGCCGCGAGGGCATCATCGGCAACAGCCGCATGCTCAACTCCTGCCTGGACATCGTGGCCGAAGCAGCGGCCTCGGACGTCAGCGTGCTCATCACCGGGGAGACGGGCACGGGCAAGGAGCTCTTCGCCAGGGCCATCCACGCCAACAGCGGCCGGGCCAAAAAAACCTTCGTCGTGGTCGACTGCGCCGCCCTGCCCGACACCCTGGTGGAGAGCATGCTTTTCGGCCACGAACGGGGCGCCTTCACCAGCGCGGACAACCGCTCCATCGGGCTCGTCAAACAGGCTGACGGAGGAACCCTGTTTCTCGACGAGGTCGGTGAACTGCCCCTGTCCGCCCAGAAGGTCTTCCTGCGTGTCCTGGAAGGCCGCAGTTTCCGCCCGGTCGGCGGGGCTCAGGAGATCACCAGCAATTTCCGGCTGGTGGCGGCGACGAACCGCGACCTGGAAGCGATGGTCCGCGCCGAGACCTTCCGGCGCGACCTCTATTACCGCCTGCGCGGCATCCGCCTGGAGCTTTCGCCCCTGCGCGACCTGCTGGACGACATGAACGACCTCGTCTGCCACTTCATCCGGCGCGCCTGCCATCGTCAGGGCATCGACAACAAAGGGTCGTCCCCGGACTTCCTCGACACCCTCCTCCAGTACGACTGGCCGGGCAACATCCGCGAACTGGTCAACGCCATCGACCAGGCCGTGCTGCGCGCCGGTTCGGAACCCATCCTCTACCCCCAGCACCTGTCGCGGACCATCCGCGCCAGCGTTGCCCGCCTGCAGGTCGCCGACCTCCCCGCTCTGGAGGAGAGAACCCCTCCCATGACGGACCCGGAGACCTTCCCGGACCTGCGCACCTACCGGGACAGACACCTGGCCGAGCTGGAGACGTGGTACCTGAAAAACCTCATGCTCATCAGCAAGGGCCATATCCCCACCGCTTGCCGCCTGTCCGGGCTGTCCCGGCCCAGGCTCTACGCCCTGCTCAAGGAGCGGGGAGTGGACCGGAGATGACCCTCCGTGCTTGCGGACACATCCGCTTTTCCTGATCCGGATTGTCATCACCTGAAAAAAATGCCATCCCTTCCGACATCCCCAATCCGCATCGCATGCCCAAACCCCATGCAGGAGACACCATGGACAGCCAATGGGAAGCGCCCCTTTCGTTGGCCTTGCAATCCGTCATCAACGCGTCTCCGGAAGCCATCTTCCTCATGACACCCGACGGGCGCATCCTGGCGGCCAACGAAGCCATGGGCCGGCGGATGCGGACCACAGTCCCGGAACTGACCGGGAAGAACGTCTACGAATTCCTCGATCCCCGATCCGCCTCGCAGCGCAGGGCCTGCGTCGAATCCGCCCTGGCCTCGGGCAAGCCCTCCGTTTTCCGCGACGAGCGTCTCGGGCAAAGCCTTGAACACCATCTCCATCCCGTTCCGGACGCGTCCGGCAAGGCGGCCTTGGTGGCGGTCTGCGTTCGGGACATCTCCGAGAACAGGCTCCTTGAGGAGGAACGCCTCAAGAACGAGGCGATCCTCCGGGAGAGCCAGGCCCTGGCCCATGTCGGCGGCTGGGAGTGGGACGAGGACAGGAAACGGATGTACTGGACCGAGGAAACGTTCAATATCCACGACATCCCGCAGGAGGAGCGAGCCCAGGGGGCGCCGGAGCTCATCCGCAGAAGCCTCCAGTGCTACCGCGAAGAAGACCGGGACACGATCGAAGCCGCATTCAGGGCGTGCATCGAACAGGGCAAGCCCTATGACCTCGAATTTCCCTTCACGACTTTCACGGGGCGGCGGCTGTGGATCCGGACCACTGCCAGGCCGGTGTGGAAGGATGGGCGCGTGGTCAAGGCCGTGGGCAACATCATGGACGTCACGGCCCGCAGGAAATCCCGGGCGTTGCTGGAAGCGCGGGTCCGTCTCAGCGCACAATCCATGACCATGGACGCCAATGCCCTGCTCGGGGCCTTCATCGATGAGGCCGAGACCCTGACCGGGAGCAGAACCGGATTCGTCCATTTCGTTGACGAGGGCCAGAGCACCCTGGCCCTGCAGACTTGGTCCCAAAACACCCTCGGGAACTTCTGCACGGCCGAGGGCGAAGGCCTGCACTATCCGATCGCGCAGGCCGGCGTATGGGCCGACGCCATCCGGGAGCGCAGGGCCGTCATCCACAACGACTATGCCGGCCTCCCCCACCGCAAGGGCCTGCCGCCCGGGCATGCGCCCGTGATCCGCGAACTGATTGTCCCCATCTTCCAGGGCAGCCGCATCGTGGCCATTTTCGGCGTGGGCAACAAACCCGAGGACTACGACGACCAGGACATCGAGCTGGTCTCGACCCTGGGCGACATGGCCTGGGACATTCTCAAGCGCAAGGAGAGTGAAGACGCGCTGCGCCGGAACGAGGAGCACCTGCAGTCCATATTCAGGGTCGCCCCCGCAGGGATCGGGGTCGTCAGGGACAGGATCCTGGCCCGGGTCAACCAGCGCGTCTGCGAAATGACAGGCTACCTTCAGGATGAACTCCTCGGCCAGAGCGCCCGCATACTCTATCCGGCCCAGGAGGATTTCGACTTCGTGGGCCGGGAAAAGTACCGGCAGATCAAGGAGAAAGGCACGGGCGAGGTGGAAACCCGCTGGCTTAGGAAAGACGGGAGCGTCATCGAGATGTGCT